>JBDRMO010000022.1:0-10083 GCA_043812095.1 Candidatus Omnitrophota bacterium
AGGTTTATGATCCTAGGGATTCCTCCCGAATGAGCGTGGATTAAATCAACTGCACTGCGCTCGAATAAACTTTCTGCTCCATTTGAACTGACTAATTTTATACGGTGTGCGATATACTCATCAGTCTCACTTTTTGTTAAAGCATTAAGATGATAATAAACCGCGATTCTCTGCTTAAACTGTTCTAAATTGATATTTTCTAATTTTTTTCTTAACTGTGGCTGGCCCAAAAGTATAATTTGGATAAGCTTTTCTCTTTCGGTTTCAAGATTAGAGAGCATTCTTACCTCTTCTAAGACCTTAGGAGGTAAATTCTGTGCCTCATCAATGATTAAGACTACATTCATATCGTCGGCAAGTTGCCTGATCAGCCACTGATTCAGCTTAGATAAAAGCTTCTGCTTAGTCCCCCCTTTATGCTCAATCTCAAACTCATCAAGGATCTCATTGATCAGTTCCTTGGGGGTAAGATGCGAGTTAGTAATTAATGCGACCTTAGTATTCAAGTCTAGCTTGTTAAGCAGGGTACGGCAAATAGTGGTCTTACCTGCCCCGATCTCGCCGGTGATAACCACAAACCCCCTTCTTTCATTAATCGCATACATCAGGCTGTTTAATGCCTCAGTATGCTTTACACTGGGGAAAAAGAACCTTGAATCAGGGGTAACATTAAAAGGCTTTTCGCTAAAACCATAGAACTTCTCGTACATCTTATACTCCTGTTTTATTTTCTGATCATTGAAATCAGCATTGATAACACTATAAGAAGAAATGATGCAACTAAGAAAGCAGTGACCATGCTTATTCTTTTATTCTTTTCTTGATCTATCTCACGCTGAGTAGTAATACGGGAAATCGCGCCTAATACCGGAAGATTTAACGCCTGCTTTGCGTCTTCAATATCCAGGAATGACCGGTCAAGAAACTCCCTGCCAAATACAAGACTAACCCCGCAGAAACCGCCTAACATCAAGCCAACAAATATTACCTTAAATTTGTTCGGCATTGTAGGCGTTAACGGTAACCTGGCAGGATCTAAAACCGTATAACGGGTGCCTTCTTTTGAAGCCTCAAGGCGTTGGGTGATTTTTGCGGTTTCTAACATCTCTAGTAACATGTGATATATTCTTTCATTAACATTAATGTCTCGAGCTGAAGAGGTACCTACCTTGTCCATTAAAATCAGCCTATAGAGCGCATCGCTAGAATCCAACGGACGCTCTCTGGTGATATTCCCAGGAATAGAAAGCGCCCGAGTTTCCTTTTCGATAACCCTGTCTAACTGCGTCTTCAGGGCCCTGCGGGCGGCTTCGCTAACCGGCTCCTCGGGAGCGCCAACTTCATACGCACCTGAATCAAGTTCAGCCTTAGTAGCTTCAAGTTTTTGCCGAAGCTCTGCAACCATAGGATGCTGTTCCGTAGAATCAATTAACAGATTTTTTAGCTGATCTTCAATATCCGCAATCTCGGATTCTTTAATTTTTCGCTTATAAATTTCAAGCTGTTCTTCAATAAATTGTATGGCTACATCTGTCTCCCTGGTTTGAGACGCCAAACTTCTGGTAACTAGGATATCAGTTAACGTCTGAGTAACCTGCTGGGTCTGCTGAGGATCTCCCCCGATATAAGTAATTTCAATTATGTTCCACTTACGCATACGAACGCCGATATTCCTTTTTAAGGATTCGATGAATTCTTCAAATTCCAGCTGTGTCTTGATATCTTTTGCCAGATTAAGCTTGCTGGTCAAATCAACCAGGCTATTCCAGCTTAGAAGGACCTCTCTTATGCTCTCCATCCTCTGTGCAGCAGTTGTAGATACTGCTAAATCCTGAATCAGAGGGTTGATAATCTTTTCCTCTTCGATCATAATTGTAGTAGATGACTCATAGCGAGGCGGTAGTAAAAAACAGGCCATAATACTTATTACCAAGCCCGCAATTATCGGTGAAACAAAAAGCCATTTTCTTCTAAAGAATACTTTTAAGTATTCCAGCGGGTTACGATATTTCATAAAATCTGTGTTTTCCATATTCTCCTCTCGATCTTAAATTAAGGTCCTGTTTGTAAATCTCGCACAGCACTCCTACCCGATGCGGCGTCCTGAGGCCCTGATGCTGCTATACCTACTGTCGAAGCAACCGGGTTAATCACTCTGATTACCTTTGCCATAACTGTAGCCGGTACATACAAAACATCCCCCGGATGCATATTAATGTTTTTATTCAGGTCTCCACCGTAAAGTATATTATAAATATTTACTTTTCTGGTCTTTGGCTTTCCTTTAAAACTTGGAGTAATCAGCTTACATTTACGCATTGCAGCTGCTGAAGTCGGTAATCCCGCTGCAAAAATTGCTTCCCTTACCGGGATACTCTCTGAACGCATAAAATATTTACCCGGAGCACCTACCTCACCAAGCACATAAAAAACCTTGCTTTTATATTCCATAATCGTAACAGTAACAATCGGAGACTTAAGATATACTGAAAGCGCCTCTTTAATCTTGTCCTCTAATTCTACTTTTGTCAAACCGCTTACATCCATATCTCCGACAAATTTATACTGTAGCTTACCATCGCGGTTAATAGGAAATACCCCGCTAAACTCAGGATGTCGCATAACCTCGATTTCAATAGTATCCTCAGGCCCTAAGGTATAAGTCATTGGATCAAATTCCGAAGGAGGCAAAGGTGTGGCAGATACCACAGTCTGAGTAGTTGGAATGCGAATCTCAATAGCCTGGTCAGTCTCTACTACCTGGGCCTCTATTTGTCCTGCTCTACGCGCATCCAAAGATCCTACTCTTTGCGGATCTTCGTCTTGAGCAAAAGCATTTAAGCGCAATATAAACACTACTAAAGCTAAAATTAATAACCTAGACAGCATCTTCATCTTATTCCTCCCCTTCAGTGTAAACGATTGTTTCTTTAAAGCTCTTTAAGTTTTTCAAGTCATCCTTATCATAGATCCGCCAGCCGCGCCAATCCCTCTTGGCGGCCTTTACTTTCTTGGATTTCTCCCAGCGGACTATTGTCTTAGGAGTAACCCCAACCCTTTCTGCAACATCCGTAATACTCATTCTTCCGTCATTCACTTTAATCCTCCGTGTTTATGAATTATTCTGATTATGCCTGTCATACTCTGTCCTATTTTGTCATGGTTTGTCCCGTAAGGTCATGTAACATCTTATACAGCAACTTCTATGCCAAGTCAAGTAAAATTAGATTAATATTAATTTTGGCTTCATAACTATCTGAAATTTAAAGAGTTACAATTTCAATGTTTTTAAAAGGTTTATTTTGCTGCCCGGGGAATGCTAGATTGATGTTGATTTCTCACAACGCAGAAGTTGATTTCCTGCAGGCTTATAAATGAAATCCCCTCATAACCTCTTGTAAAACTGCAGGTTATGAGGGAAGTGGCGACTTAGCAACAAAAATACGAAAGATAACGCTTTCTTTTTAAGTTAAATCTCTGTTTCTCGTACAAGCTTACGGTAATATTCTATGCACTTATGGCAGGCCTTATCATCATCTTTCCACTCAGGATGGTCCCGGAGGATCAATTTAATCAAATACTCCTCTGCCTTGACATGTGCAAGACTTAGATAATCATCGATTTCCCGTTCGCAGATCAGGCATTTATATTTCATATTTTTTTAGGCCTTAAAGACTAGATCGTGTTGTCGCACCCTCGAATCTACCAGGAGGCCGATCTCCTGCCCCTTCTTTGCAGACTGTATAGGAACACGATCAATCTGCAGGGAGTCAATCTGTTGAATAAAATCCGTGGTGTGGCCTTTGATCTTGATTGCCTCTCCTACTGACAATGGTGCCTTTAGCTTTATCACTGCTGCTCTGACATGAGGGAAGTAATGCGTGACTATGCCGATGGGTTTCTCTTGTTGTTTCTTACGGGGTGTTTTTGCTTTCTTATTTACTGCTTTCTTCTTTACTACCTTCTTCTTAGCTGTCTTTTTCTTTGCGGGCTTCTTTTTTACTGCTTTCTTTTTAACTTTTCTCTTTTTTACAACCACAGCCCTCACCTCCTTAATAAACAGCTCCTGCTTTTGATTATGGTTATCTAAATGGTTATTTTATCCGCAATCTCAGAAACAAACGGGATGCGGTGATAATTACCCATTAAGGCCTGCAGGATACTCCAGAGCGAAACCAAAGCAAAAATAACTGTGCCGATCCCTAAGAACCAGCCGAGAATCGGAATTATCGAGACAATGAAACCGGCAACCTCAAAGACAAAAAGCACTAAGGCCTGTTTTGCGTGGTATAGTGCGAATTTATTATCTTTCTTTAATATCAGGCTTACGATGCATAAAAAGCCGATATAGGAGATCGAGGCAAAAAACGTCCCATCGGAAACGATTTTATCTTTCTTTTGCTCAGCCATAAACTACTCCTCTTTTATTTTTTTACCTCTACTTCTACCAGAGAATCTGTCCCGCCGTAGGGGTTGGTTTCCTTGGACGGGTTATTTACGTCCTCTATCCAGACTCCGTCAACTACAAAACGGTACCTGTACCTGCCATCTTTAAGGTGTATTTTTTTCACCCAGCTGCCGTTGTTCAGATCCATGCGGCTGAGGTTATTCGCCTGCCAGTTGTTGAACTCGCCGACTAAATAGACTTCCTTTGCCCAAGGTGCCGATATTGAAAAACCGACTTCCCTTAACCTGGGCAGCTCATTATGCATAATCTCCTTCATCCTGCTCTCCAGGGCTAATGAGACCGTAGTCATCTTTTCGTTTGTAATGATCTCCCTGGCCAGGCTGAAATAGTCCTTTGAGCCGCGGCAGTATTTATCGTGGTTGAATATATGCGTGCCGTTATTCTGCGCTTCCTTGAGTTTGACATTCACATGTACTATATTACTAAAGATCTTACCCTGGTAATTCGTCTTGATTTTATCCAGTATCTTAAAGGAATGCCTTAATCTGGAATCAAAGTTATTCACTAGAATACGATAATCTACTTTGTGTCCGAGCCTGTCCCTGACCAGCTCGATTATACTGATTAACTGATCAAGCCCTTCAAGAGAGAATCTGCTCGCTTCAACCGGAATGATAATCTCGCTGCTTGAGCGTATCGCATTGATCGTTAATATCCCGAGATTCGGCGGACAGTCTATAAGGATATAATCGTAGATATTATCAAGCGGGGATAAGTTTTTCCAAAGCAGCGACTCCCTCCCAATCTCACCGGCCAGCTCCTGCTCTAAAGTACTTAATACGATAGCAGAAGGAGCTAGGTCAAAATTATCCTCTAGCTTCTGTATGATATCTTTTAAGCCTGCCTTTTGGGTAGTTATTTTTGAAAGGACATTATAAATACTCAGATCGGCTTTAATATTCAGGCCTAAGGTTGCATGGGCCTGAGGGTCCAGGTCGATCAGTAAAACTTTTCTATCATTCTTAGATAAAGACGCGGCTAAATTTACCGCAGTAGTAGTTTTTCCGCAGCCACCCTTTTGATTAGTTACTGAAATAATCCGCATTGGCCTCTCCTCCTCACTTATTTAAGAAGTCTGACGTTATCTATATAGACAACGCCGTTTTTCTGACGGACGTTCCACTCTTCGATCGCAAATAACAGCTTGGACATTTCTGTCCAGTCGGTGATCTCTTTAAACTTTGAAAATTCTATTCTATATTCCTTCCACCTATGCGGAATATCCTTGAAATATACTTCTGATTTCTCGTTAAAAATATTATTGAACTCCACCCTCAAGGAAATCGAATCTTCGTAATCCGCCTTCTTTACAGAAAAACCCAAAGCCTTATAAGGACTGAGGTTTAAATTGTTCAGGCCCAAAGTATAGATCTCTTTTTTTGCCGGATCGAAATGAAAATTTATCTTTGCCGCATCATGCAGCAGCACTAATGAGATCTCTGATGTAAAAGGCGCTTTCCTGGCAGAATTAAAATATAAAATAACCCCCAGGCCGGCTATAAATACGAAACTGACAAAAATAATTTTTTTAAATATTTTTGGCGGGGTATCTACCGGTTTGTTTTTTTTCGATGAAGCGTCAAGATAAATCTTGGCTAAATGCTCGTAAATATCCTTCTTATCCATTGGTATTTTTTATAACATAAAACCTCTTGTCTGTCAATACTTTATATAAAAAAAATTCCAATAAAAAACCCCCGAAGGATTGCTCCCTCGGGGGTTTTATTAAATTCTAACCTAAGTTAGAAAGTTACCTTCATTGAACCAATCAGCTCAGTAGCTGTATTAGTTACCTTAGAACCGGTAGAACCACCGCTATAGAATGCCTTACCAGGCATAAACATACCGGCTAAGAGACCAAATTGCACATCCTCGGTGTAGTTATAAATTAAAGTCAGGTCTACTTCCTGGCCGATAAATCTGTGGTCATTCATTAGATAGGCTGCCCCATCGGATAATCCGTTGAGCATTACGCTGTCTAGATTCTCATATCTCTTGTTAAACCAAAGAGCTGTGTAATCTATACCCATAAGAACATCCTCAGCAGGAGTCATCTTAAAAGATCCGCCTAAGATATGAGCATTGGTGAATCCCATTATGCCATTAACAATATGGCCTAATGTTTGATTTTCTGCCATTGAATCCCAACCATGGTAATACTCACCCTGAGGCGTCGTAGATACAGCTGCGGTTCTACGTTCACCTGAGAGGAATGCGTATACACCGGTGATTTGAGGATTATATTTGGCATACTTTTCATTCTTCATTTTGTAGTCAACGATTGCTTCAGCAGCCCAAGCACGACGTTTCTGTACCTTTGTCGTTCCATCGTTGGGGTTAGAAGCCGGTTCATATTTTCCCATCTGGAACGCCGCTTCTACCTGTGCTGTAAGGTTGTCTGCTAAATCAGTCTTAACACGCGCACCGATTGTATCAACGCGGTTGACTTTATTACCGGTCAATAATTTTCTGCCTTGATGCTTTACAATATAGTATGCTTCACCCATAGTTGCATCTGAGAATGGATAGGATACGTTGCCACCAAAGAAATCGGTGTCATCATCCTGAGAAACTTCACCCTCAGCGGTCTTGGTAAAGAAAAGATCTACTACCATAGGATCATAATCTAAGGTTGCTCTGATCGCATCAAATGCCTTACGCGAAGTCAAATCAGTTGCAGGATGATAGAAGGTAGAAGCGCCACTGGTCATCACTACTCCAGCAGTTCCACCCCAACCAGTTGCTAGGCCATTGGTATCAGGATCACCAATAATCAGGCCATTACCAAATTGTAGTTCCTGTCTACCTAAGGTTAATGTCAAAGGTGAATATAGGAACTCTTTTAAGGTTGCATAAGCTAGATCCAGATAAACCTCATCATCATTGTCAGCCATTTCATTGATGTCTGTATTTCCCCAAACGCCTTCATTTAACAGGCGAACGGTAGTACTTACATTATCAGTAAGGTCAGCATCAACTCTTACGCGCACTTGCCTCAAAAAGTAACTTTGTTTATCAGAGGCCCAGTTATCAACGGAACCAGCAGCTGTCGTATTATTAAAAAGCTGCCAATCACCGCGCATGATCCCACGTAAAAGGAGATCGCCGCTTACTTTTACATTCTGGACTTCTGCAAATGCAATAGAAGTGATACCTACCGCAATAATCGCTGCCAGAACTATGATTAAGCGTTTACTCATTATTTCCTCCTTAAAGATTAATTATAAAATATATCAACTAGGTTTTAAGTGTTTCCTAGATTTTTCCTATATATGTATATCACTGAATTTTACCTGACTTCGGGCTTATTTAGTTCCTCATCCTCCTTTCCGCCTGAATTAAAGTCATATTCAGTGGTATATCCTATTTGTCTTTTTTTATCACATAACTCTTTATATGTCAAGAGTTTTTTTGCCAGAACTTAACTATTTGATCGGCTTAACCGGGCTTTTTACCCTTTCCCTTAGCGGTTCACTTAGAATCTCTGTTGAGCTCCTTACTGCTCTCTGGGACTTTGGCCCGATAGAGATGGTAACCAGGAGATAATTCCACTTCATCAGGTTAAATTTAGGCAGTATACTGATAATACAGATCTCCTCATCGCGCTCAAAATTAAGCAGCCGCTCGCCGTATTCTACCACGTTCAAAAGCTTCCAGCCAAAAGTAGGCATCTGACTCTTATAGAATTCAACCAACCTGTCTGTATCTGACTTTCCGGAATATTTCAATACACCCACGCGGGTACCGGCGCTCTCAAAAGCATAGGAATCATTCATCAACAGTTCAAAACCCATTGGCACAGGTACATCACCAAACCTCAGAATTGCCTGAGGTTCTAAAACTGTATTCATTCCTGTGCTCTTTGACGCAGAAGTACATCCGCTTAAAACAAAGATACCGATTAACAGGAAAATCACCAAATGTCTCATTTTCCCTCCTTTTTTTCTATGAACCTCTTTACTTCCTCATAAATCAAACTTATCTGCTCTTTACTTAAGCCGGCTGCTTTAGCAACACCCTCTAAATCTTGCGGCTTTATAATATCCTCCGGAGAATGACTGTCGTTGTTCAAGATTAATTTTGCCTGGATCTTTAAAGCCTTCTCAGCTACATGCGTATTGGTGTCACGGTGGCCTGCGCGGGACGTTATCTCTAAGAATATTCCCTTCTCCTTTGCCAGCTTGACATCATTATCGCTAATCAGGCCCGGGTGTGCCAAGATATCTATATCAGCATCTAAAGCGGCGCGGTTACTCCCCTGGATTACCGGTTCAACGATTGTCTCGCCGTGTGCTACGATAATTTTTATACCGGATTTCCTGGCTAATTGCGCCAAAGGCTTAAACTGCTCAAGCGGCAGATGGGTCAATTCTACTCCCGGCAATACGTTGATTCCAATCTTCCTTGGCCATTGCTCGGTAAATTCTAAAATTGATTTTATTGAGCTTTTGATATTACTGTAATCCACGTGGTCGGTAATCGCGATAGTTTTGTAACCGGCGGCAAGATATCGCACGCAGAGCTCAGAAGGCAGTAGTGCTCCGTCGCTTGCTAAGGAATGAGAATGTAAATTTATATCATACATCTAAATTTTGGTGCGCCTGGCAGGAATCGAACCTGCCGCACGCGGTTTAGGAAACCGCTGCTCTATCCTTATGAGCTACAGGCGCAATCTTTATTTAATACTTAATTAACGCTTCTACGGGATAATCTTTTAATTTATCGCGGCCCTTAAGATCAATAAGCTCGATAAGAAAAATAATACCGGCGATTTCGCCTTTTAGCTGCTCGACCAAATCCGTTACTGCTTTTACAGTACCGCCCGTAGCCAGGAGATCGTCGACAATTAAGACCTTCTCACCTGCCTCAATTGCATCGTGATGAATCTCAAGCGTATCCGTACCATATTCCAGGTCGTAAGTTACGGAATTCGTCTTGCTAGGCAACTTCCCTTTTTTCCGCACAGGGATAAATCCCGCGCCAATAACGTGAGCAATTACCCCTCCGAGAATAAAACCCCGCGCCTCAACAGCCACTACTTTATCTATATTTTGGCCTTTAAATTTTTCGGCCATCTCTTCTGCTGCCTGTCTAAATGCGTTTTTATCTTTTAAAAGCGTAGTAATATCTTTAAATAAAATTCCGGCCTTGGGAAAATCCGGAATATTCCTAATCGTATCAGCTAGATTCATCTTCGTTTACCTTTCCTCTCCCTTAATTCCTGCTCCTGCTTTTTAACAAATTTTCTTAGCCTCTTTAACGCTGCTTCTTCAATCTGACGCACCCTCTCCCGCGAAACTCCCATTTTTTTAGAGAGCTCTGCGAGCGTATGAGGCTTACTTTCTGCCAATCCGAAACGCAAATCCAAAACTTCTCTTTCCCTCTCCGACATCAACTCCAGAAGATTATCCAGTCTTTCCTTATCAAGAAGCTTCTCTATGCCAGCGTCCGGAGAAACCGCGCTTCTATCTTCGAGTAAATCCGAGACTTGGCTATCCTCTTCATCTCCGACCGGAGCCTCTAAAGATGAGGTGGTTGTAGTCATCCAGAAGACTATCTCTTCCATCTTTTCTCTGGAGAGCTTTAACTTCTTGGCGATCTCTTCATCCGAGGGG
>JBDRMO010000023.1:0-7885 GCA_043812095.1 Candidatus Omnitrophota bacterium
AGCTATCTAACAAAGAATACTATATATAGTATTTTTTGCTTGACAACTATTTTGGCAAGCGCTATACTTCTTATGCGTTATAATTTTAAACTTTTAGAAAGAAGAAAGGAAAAACATCATGGAGCTCAATCTATCTGAGAATGCTTTAAAAGTATTAGAGCGACGCTACCTGAAGAAGAATGAAGAGGGTAAGATAGTTGAAACCCCCAAAGAAATGTTTGGCCGCGTTGCCCGGGCGATTGCCTCTGCGGATAAGCAATATAAGGCAAGCGATGCAGAGATTAAAAAACTAGAAGAGTCTTTTTATAAGATAATGGTTAATTTAGAATTCATGCCTAATTCTCCCTGCCTGATGAATGCCGGTAAAGAACTAGGCCAGTTAAGCGCTTGTTTTACCCTGCCGATCGATGATTCGATGGAGTCAATATTTGAAACCTTAAAGGTCACCAGCCTGATTCATAAATCAGGGGGAGGGACGGGATTTTCTTTCTCGCGTCTGCGGCCGAAGAATGCCGTAGTAAAAACCACAGGTGGTATTGCTTCAGGTCCGGTTTCTTTTATGAAAGTTTATGATGCGGCAACTGAGGCGGTAAAGCAGGGCGGTACGCGCCGCGGTGCAAATATGGGAATATTGAGAGTGGATCATCCTGATATATTAGAATTTATTACCTGTAAAGAAAATAATAAACAGATTACTAATTTTAATATTTCTGTTGCAATTACCGATGAATTTATGAAGAATTTAGTTGCCGGAGGCGATTACGACTTAATCGATCCGCATACCAAAAAGCCGGTGATGCAGTTGAATGCAATAGAAGTATTTGAATTGATCGTCAAGCAGGCACATAAGAACGGAGAGCCAGGGGTTATCTTCATCGACCGGATCAATCAGTTTAATCCTACTCCCAAGTTGGCAAAGATCGAAAGTACTAATCCCTGCGGAGAGCAGCCTTTGCTGCCTTATGAGAGTTGCGATTTAGGTTCAATTAATCTGGCCAAGATGTGTAAGCAGGTTAACGGACGGAATGAGATTGATTGGGATAGATTAAAGGAAGTAACTCGTCTGGCAGTGCATTTTCTGGATAATCTCATAGACGTGAATAGATTCCCTCTGCCACAGATAGAAAAGGCAACTAAGCTTACGCGTAAGATCGGGTTGGGGGTGATGGGTTGGGCGAGCCTGCTGATCAGCTTAAAGATTCCTTATAACAGCGAACAGGCAGTTGCTCTGGCTGAGAAGGTGATGTCATTTATATTATCCGAGGCAACTTGCAAATCAGAGGAGCTTGGGAGCACTAAAGGCGTATTTCCTGCTTTTAAAGGAAGCATTTATGATAAAAAACAGGGTGGAATAAAGTTGCGCAACGCTACGATGACTACGATTGCGCCTACAGGCACGATCAGTATAATTGCCGGCCCTTCTTCTTCGGGGATCGAGCCGCTCTTTGCCATATCCTATTATCGTAATGTCATGGATAATGATAAGTTGGTTGAGGTTGAACCTTTATTCGAAGAAATAGCAAAGCAAAAGGGATTCTATAGCCGTGAATTAATGGAGAAGATCGCCGAGAGTGCATCGATCCAGGAAATAGAAGAGATACCCGAGGATGTCAAAAGGATATTCGTGACTTCACACGATATTTCTCCTGATTGGCATGTGCGTATGCAGGCAGCATTCCAGAAACATGTTAATAATGCAACTTCTAAGACGATAAATTTTCCTCATCAGGCGACAGTCGAGGATGTGCGTAAGAGCTATCTTCTTTCTTATGAGTTAGGCTGTAAAGGCCTTACGATTTACCGTGATAAAAGCAGGGAAGAACAGGTTTTGAATGTTGGTAAACCCGAGGAGAAAAAAGAGCAGGGGATTCGGCAGCTAGAGGGAGAAATCGCACCACGGCCCAGGCCGGAAGTGATTATCGGTACTACCAGTAAAGTCAGTACCGGTTGCGGGAATCTCTATGTGACGATCAATGTTGATGAACAGGGTAGGCCCTTTGAGTTGTTTACGCAGATGGGCAAGGCCGGCGGTTGCGCTGCTTCTCAACTTGAGGCGATCGGCCGCTTGGTTTCTTTAGGATTTCGCTCTGGGATCGAAGTAAAGTCGATTATTGAGCAGTTACGTAATATCCGTTGTCCCAGTCCCTCTTGGGAGAAGGGTAAACGCATATTCTCTTGTGCTGATGCGATTGCCCGGGTGGTTGAGAGAAGATTACTCACTAAAGAAGCTTCTGATATTTCAGCTGCTACATTGGTGGCGATGAAGCATTCGAGTGGTGAGGAGAGTGTTGCTACGCAGATGGATTACCACGGAGGCGTAGTAGGGGTGTGTCCTGATTGCGGAGGGGTGCTGCGCCACGAAGAAGGTTGTGTTAAATGTCACGCCTGCGGTTTCTCTAAATGCTAATGAAAAAAATCCTATACATAGTGCTAGATGGTTTAGGCGACCTGCCTATAGCTGATTTAAATAACAAGACTCCGCTTGAGGCAGCGCTGACACCGAATATGGATCGGCTTGCCCAGCAGGGCAGGACAGGTCTGGTTTATCCGGTGAATAAAGGAATCGCACCTGAGTCAGATATCGCAGTAATCAGCCTTTTAGGCTATGATGCGCATAAATATTATACCGGCAGAGGCCCTTTGGAATCCTTTGCCGAGGGAGTTAGTGTTAATGACGGAGATGTGGCTTTGCGGGTAAATTTTGCCACAGTCGCAGAAGACGGGAGAACAATTAAAGACCGTAGGGTGGGCAGGAATCTTACTACTGAAGAGGCAAGCTCTTTATCGAGTGAGATAAATTCTAAGGTTACGCTATCAAGCGGGACATTCGAATTTAAGAATACAATCGGCCATCGGGGCATTTTAGTAATTAGGGGAATGCGTTCTAAATTATCCGGATGGATCACCAACACTGACCCGGCTTACGGCAGGGAAGGCGTATTCGGAGTAGCCAAAGAAAAGTTCGAGAATTTAGTAATAAAATCAGAACCGATGCCTGCACATAAGAGTTCTGCGGAAGCAAAAGAAGCAGCATTGCTTTTAAACGAATTTACCGAGAAGTCAAATAAGGTGTTGAACGAATCGGCAATCAACAAAAAGAGGGTTCAGAGTGGTAAGCTTGCAGCAAATATAATACTTTCCCGGGATGCCGGAGATCACCTTCCGAAATTTCCCAAGATAGATAGTTTATATAACATAAAATTCGGCTCATTCGTACAGATGCCAGTTGAAAAAGGGATCGCGCTTTTAACCGGTATAGATATAATTGAGGTTCCGGAATCAAGCGGCCATCTGGATGTGGATTATCCGATCTGGGCTAAGGTAGCGTTGGAATCGATCAAGAAATACGGCGGAATTTATGTGCACATCAAAGGCCCGGATGAGCCTGCACACGACGGAGATTTTAAGCTTAAAAAAGAGATAATCGAAGCGATAGATAAGTTCTTCTTTACAAACCTGCTGCCTAATCTGGATATCCAGAATACAATCGTGGCAGTAACTGCTGATCATTCTACTGTCTGTGCGATCAAAGCGCATTCAGCTGATCCTGTACCTTTACTCGTTAGCGGCGGGAATATAAAATCTGACGGCTCGATGAGTTTTTCAGAGAAAACCGCTAAGCTCGGTTCGATCGGCGAGATTAAAGGCCAGGATATCATGCCCCTCCTCATCAAATTAAGTAGGGACGGTTCTTAACTCGTTCGGAAAGTGTCCCCTTCTTAGAGTGAGAATAAGCTATCTAATATATAATTTTTTTCCCTGAAATTATAGCTGCTCCACGGATACCCGCATATTTGCGATACCAGAGATGCCCTTACGGGATTCGCTTCTATATAATTTATGCATTCTAAAAGATATGAATTTCCTTCTATAATTTTGCTTTTAAATCTATCTTGCCAGAGATGCCCGACTTTTTTGTATTTTGCATTAAAATATAACGTATAACTAAGATTTAAACCTCGCATAATCTTATTTAGTTTGAAAGTTTCTTTTATTTCGACTATAAGATGTACGTGATTAGGCATTAGACAGAAAGAGTATAGTTTGAATTTAAATCGCTTTTTGTATTTGTTTAGGATTGATAAATACATTTCATAATCCACTGTTTCTCCAAAAACGCATTGTTTTTGATTACCCCTTGTGATAATATGGTAGCATGCATTTTCTACCGTGATCCTTGCTGTTCTTGGCATATCAATCACCTCCTAATATAACAGACGAATGAGCGGCTAATTTCTAACTAAGAATAACTAAAACAGGGACACTTTAGCTTTGGTTTGAGAACCGTCCCTGGTTTATGAGATTTGAATTTAACTTATATGAATGAATACGACATAATAGTTATTGGTGCAGGGCATGCGGGTATTGAGGCTGCGTTAGCTTCGGCACGGATGGGTGCGAAAACATTGTTGATCACCCTAAAAGCGGATACTATCGGAGCAATGAGTTGTAACCCGGCAATCGGCGGAGTAGGCAAGGGCCAGCTGGTAAAAGAAATTGATGCCTTAGGCGGCCAGATGGGGCTTGCTGCTGATGCCTGTGGAATCCAATTCAGGATACTTAATGCTTCCAAGGGGCCGGCAGTGCAGTCCTCTCGCGCCCAGGTTGATATGGAGATCTATGCAAAGTACATGCAAAGGATTATTAAAAAACAGAAGAACCTTTTTATTCTAGAATCAGAAGTAAAGAAATTAATCGTTAAAGATAGCATTGTAAGAGGAGTTGTTGTTGCTAGAGGGCAAGAGCTAGAATCAAAGGTTGTGATAATCTCTCCGGGGACATTCTTAGACGGTACTATACACATCGGCTTGAAACATTTTAGCGGGGGACGCATAGAAGAGCCGTCTAGTATAGGGCTATCAGCTGATTTAAAAGCCCTGGGCTTCAAGCTGCTTAGATTTAAGACCGGGACCTGTCCGCGTCTTGATAAAAGCACTATTAATTTTTCAAAGCTTAGAATTCAGGAGGGAGATTACCCGGCAAAACCCTTTTCTTTCTTTACGAAGAAAATTACTCAGAGGCAGATCCCCTGTTATATCACTTATACCAATCAGGCGACTCGTAAGATCATTCTCGATAACTTGGATCGTTCACCGCTTTATAGCGGAATGATCCAGGCAACCGGGGTGAGGTATTGTCCTTCGATAGAGGATAAGATTATAAAATTTGCTGATAAAGAAAGGCACCAAATTTTTCTCGAACCGCAGGGATATAAGACCGATAAGGTTTATCCCAACGGCTTATCTACAAGCTTACCCGAAGATGTGCAGCTTGATTTACTACATTCCATTGCAGGCTTGGAGAAAGTAAAGGTTGTTCGTTTTGGTTACGGAATAGAACACACAGTAATTGAGCCGACACAGCTCTACCCGACGATGGAGACAAAACTGATCAAAAATTTATACCTTGCCGGCCAGATCAACGGCACAACCGGTTATGAAGAAGCAGCAGCTCAGGGGTTGATTGCCGGAATTAATGCGGCTCTGCGTCTGCAAAATAGAGAAGCGTTGGTTTTAGACCGTGCGAGCAGTTATATCGGTGTTTTACTTGATGACCTGACCACTAAAGGCACTGATGAGCCTTACCGGATGTTTACTTCCCGGGTGGAGTACCGCTTGATCATACGCGAGGATAACGCAGATCTCAGGTTGAATAAGATAGGGTATGAGATGGGCTTGGTGAGTAAAAAAGATTATCAGAGAACGCAGGCCAAATTAGTGGCCATAAGGAGAGGAATCGAACTTTTAAAGTCTTGCCGCTTAAAACCTGATAAAAAGATAAACGCAAGACTAATTAATCTTGGAACTCCTGCGATAAATAAAGTTACCACGATGGAGGCGATATTAAAGAGGCCGCAGATTTATTTAGGGGATATCATGCGCCTTGATCATTTCAGGTTAAACATTCCTGAATTTGCCTTGCGTCAGGTGGAAATTGAGGTAAAATATTCTGGGTTTATACAGAGGCAGTTAAGAGAGGTTGAAAGGTTCAAAAATTTAGAGAAGATAAGACTGCCGCAAGCATTGGATTACTCCCGGATCGCCAGTCTCTCCCGTGAGATCAGAGAAAAACTAGGTAGATTCAGGCCGCTTAATCTAGGGCAGGCTTCACGTATATCCGGAGTCACTCCGGTGGCAATCTCCCTTTTAATGGTTTATCTGAAGAAATTTGATGGAGAAAAAGACAAACTATACAAGCCTTAAGAAATTATCCGAGGCGCAAGGTTTAGATCTATTCGGCGTAGCCGATATCAACGGAATAAAAAAAGATTTTTTGATAAATCAGGACATAATTGATAGATTCGATAAAGCAATCTGCCTGGGGATGAGATTATCAAGGGATGTCTTAGAGGAGATTAATGACAAGCCCACGAGTCTGTATTTCCATCATTACCGTACGGTTAACATGCTCTTGGATCAGACAGCATTTAGAATCTGTAATTATATCCAAAAGAAGGGCTATTTTGCTCTAGCCATTCCTGCTTCACAGCTGGTTGATTGGAAGAACCGCCGGGCTCATCTTTCGCACCGGCAGATAGGTTTTTTGGCCGGGCTTGGCTGGGTAGGCAGAAATAATCTCTTAGTGAATAAAGATTTAGGCAGTCAATTCCGCATGGTCAGTATACTTACGGATATGCCGCTTGAATGCGATAAACCTAGCGTAGAAGAATGCGCGGATTGCCGTCTTTGTGTTTCAGTCTGTCCGGCAGGCGCGATAAAAGAAAAACCGCACAGTTTTGATCATACAAAATGTTTTGAGCAATTAAGAGAATTTCAGAAGAAAAGGTCAGTTGACCACTATGTCTGCGGGATATGTGTAAATATTTGTAAAGGAGAATCTAGATGACCAAAGAGATTATATTCGGTATTGTCGGGGGTTTAGGCTTATTTATCTATGGCATATGGCAGATGAGCGAAGGGTTGCATAAGGCAAGCGGGCAGAAGATGAGGAATTTTCTGCATAATCTTACCGGTGGCCCGAAGAGGGGGGTTATAGTAGGGGCAGTGGTAACCAGTTTGGTCCAGTCATCATCAGCTACTACGGTTATGGTGGTGGGATTCGTCAACGCCGGATTAATGACGCTGGTACAGGCTTTAGGGGTGATATTCGGTGCTAATATCGGTACCACAGTCACTGCACAGTTGATTGCTTTTAAGCTTACGGATTATGCTCTTCCGGTTATCGGTTTAGGCATGCTTGTGATATTTCTTTCTAAAAAGAAAGCTCATAAATATGTCGGGGAATTTCTTATGGGATTCGGCATACTCTTTTTAGGTTTGAGTATATTAACCAGCGTAGTCAAGCCCTTGGGTCAGATTCCGGCATTCAGCAATCTATTTGTCACTTTTAGTACGAATCCTCTTTTAGCAATATTGGCTGCTGCTGTAGTAACGGCGATAGTACAGAGTAGTTCGGTTACAACCGGTATGGTTCTAAGTTTATCTATGGCTAATCTGATTGATTTAAGGGCTGCCCTTCCTTTAATCTTAGGGTGTAATATTGGTACATGTGCTACAGCATTGATCGCTTCTATAGGTACAAGCATTACCGCAAAACGGGCATCAGCAGCACATATTTTATTTAATCTGGCAGGTGTACTTATTTTTCTGCCGTTTTTAAACTTATTCCACAATTTGGTTATTCGCACTTCTGCGAGCCTTCCTCGACAAATAGCTAATGCGCATACTCTTTTCAATGTAATCAATACGGTTATCTTTATTCCTTTTATCCCTTTATTTGCCAGGCTACTGAATAAGTTGATCAAAGGGGAGGAAGAAGAGGAGATGGAGTATCTACCGAAATATCTTGAGCGCCATCTACTTAATACCCCTGCGATTGCTATTGAAGCTGCGATCAAAGAGATCATCCGGACTTTATCATTGAC
>JBDRMO010000024.1:0-2904 GCA_043812095.1 Candidatus Omnitrophota bacterium
ATCTTCGAATTCTCTGATCTCTTTGCGGTTTAGCATTTTAGATCCGTATGACCTTTGCTTTTATGCCGCCGTTGATTTCTATTATGCCGTAAGAGTTATAAGGGGCAAATACCTTATCGGTGGCGCTGCCGGGATTAAAGAATAGGACGCCTTTTATTTTCTCGTTAAAAGGCGAGTGTGAATGCCCGAAGATGACGATGTCTACCTTATCCCCTTTAAAAGCCTCCTGCATGACCTCTGTGAGATTTCCCGGGTGTCCCCAACCGTGCATCACGCCGATTTTAAGATTCCCCGCTTTTAAGATTTCTTTTTGGGGTAGGCCTTTCCGCACGTCCTCCGGGTCCATATTTCCCCAGACAGCCACGACATTACTGCAGACAGATTTTAATTTCTCAACCACGGTTAAATCCACCAGGTCTCCGGCATGTATGATCATATCCACTTCTTTAAATGCCTCCAGTATCTTCATGGGGATCTCTCCGGATTTTTCGATGATATGGGTGTCGGAGATTACGCCTATCTTCATGCTATCACCCTTGGTTTAAAGAACAAGTCAAGAATTTGATTTAAATTATTTATGTCCCAGGTCCAGATTTTTTCTTCCAATGCCTTCAGGCGGGTATTGGCGTCAATATCCTTAAGTGTGACGATTATCTTTCTCTGTAGCTTATGCTTGTATTTTTTGCATTCATCAGCGAATTCGGAGATATCTTCTTCCGTAAGCAGGTCGTCTTTAATCGCCATTATCCAGAGGCTATCGCTGGAACGGCCGATCAGGCCGTGCTTTAGGCCACTGTTTTTAAATTCCAGGGGTTTTATCTCCCGGAAGTGGTGCAGCCGTATTTTTTTTCTCTCCATCTGCATTGTTTCGTCCTGGAAGAGGTTTAATAATTCGCTTACTCTTTCTGTTATCGGCCGCTCGGTGTTCGCCAGGAAATCGCGGATCAATCCAGCGATATAATCGCGGAATATAGCCTTTTGTTTTCTGGCGTCAAAAGTCAAAGCGTGTAGTTTCTCCTGGTAGACGAACTTCAGCCAAAAACCGAAAACCCGGTCATTTATTTTTAAGAAATCTCCGCTGCGGGTTACGGTATCCAGCTCCAGGAGCCGGTTGATGCGCGTATCAATCTCCTTCTTCTGTTTTTTCATGATGTGCGCGATGTCTTTGATTTTATTGTGGCCGCTGGAGATTAAATAAAGCATGGAAATGTAATCGTTGCTATGAGCAGAATCCATGAAGCGTTTGATATAATTTGAAAACCTCTGGCTCAATATCCCTGAGGTATCAAAGAGCAGTCCCTCCAGCAGGTCCGCAAGCTCCACACTTTTTAAAGCCTGCATCGCCTCGGTTATGACTTCCAGGTAAAAAGGGTATCCTCCGGTAAAATGCACCAGGAAATTTCTGATGCCGGCATCGATATTTAATCCACAGAGCCTGTCATTTAAGTATTCTTCGCTTGTTTTTATGTCAAAAGGCTCAACATTAATCACCTCAAAGTTACCGAATAAAAGCGATAAGTTTTTAGCTAGTATCGATTTGGCTTTAAACTTCATGGAGCTGGTAATGACGTGCATGGTATTTTTCTGAGTAATCAGTATTTTCGACCAGTCGCGGTATAAATTCTTTATTCCGATACCTTCTAAATTATGGAATTCATCAAAGATTACTACTGTTGACTTACCGGTTTCTAAATGGATAATCTCACACAGCGAAAGTAGGTCCGCGAATGTATTTACGGTTTTTCTTTTTTGGGTTGAGGAAAGGATAAGTTTTGCTTTTTCGATTGTCCTGGGGATGTACCTTTCGGATTTTCTGATTAAGTAATCCAGATCCTCTTTAAGCGGAATGCCGCTGTTGGAAAGGAAATTAAAAAGTAATACCCCAATGAACCTTTTGGTAAAGGATCCCGGCGGTTCAGGCCGTATCTCAAGATAGAGAGGGATAATGCGGTTATCGCTGTAATTCTGAAGGAATTTATATATTATCGAAGTTTTTCCGACAAATTCGTCTCCGATAATAGCGAGGTTCTGGCGGTATCCTTCCAAGAGGCCATTGGAGCGTTTTTCCAGGATCTCTAGATAAGCTTGACGGTCGAAAAAATTCCTCTTTAACATAACTTTCCCGTGTAAGTTGAGTTACCGCGGTAAATAAAAAACCGGGTTTTGCGGTATATGGCCTTTTCTTATTTCAAAATGCAGGTAAGTGTTCTTGTCCCTTCCTGCCGAACCGGCACTGGCTATTTCTGTGCCTTTTTGTATGTTGTCCCCTGCTTTTACAAATACCTCGGCATTCCTGGCGTATACGGTAGAGAATCCGTCCGGGTGCTCGATGATTATCGTCTTTCCGAAACCACCGAAACTGTCTGAATAAAAAACTACTTTGCCTGCGCGGGCAGCAAGGATCGCGTCGTTTCCGCGAGGTTCTATATTTATGCCTTTATTGATGATATTGCCGTAGGTCTGCCCGAATGAGGTGATTATCCTGCCACGTAAAGGCCAGATAAAATCATCCGATGAGTATTTGCTTACTAAAGGCATGGGTTTTTGCCTGTGTGGTATAAAGATCATCTGGCCTATTTCTATTGAAGAGGCATCCGAGATACGGTTAATCCTGGCCAGTTCATCCAATTCTGAATTGTAAGTTTTGGATATCCTCCAGAGGGTCTGGCCTTTTTCTACGCGGTGATAAATCCCCGGCATGCCTACGGGAGGCGGTATTGTCTTTAGGGGCACGACAGTAGCGCAGCCGCTTAAGAATATTAAAAAAGAGGTTATAATCGCCTGAAAAGTTACTGGCTTAAATCTAAGCATAATGTTAAAAAGCGGGCGAAGGGAATTGAACCCTCCTATCCAGCTTGGGAAGCTGGTGTTCTACCGATGAACTACGCCCGCATGTTTTCAAAT
>JBDRMO010000025.1:0-12567 GCA_043812095.1 Candidatus Omnitrophota bacterium
GGGTTAATCCACCCTAATGTCTTGAAGCATGTGGGCATAGATAGTAAAAAGTACAGCGGGTTTGCTTTCGGGATGGGCGTTGAGCGTATCGCCATGCTCAAATACGGAATCAATGATATCAGGCTATTTTTTGAGAACGACTTGAGATTCTTAAAACAGTTTTAATATGAAAGTTACATATCAATGGTTAAAAGATTTCTTAGAAATTAAGCTATCCGCCGATAAACTGGCTGATCAGCTGACTATGGCTGGCCTGGAAGTTACTTCTTTAGAAAAGTGTAGCGGGGATGTAGTTTTTGAGATAGAAGTTACCTCGAATCGTCCGGATTGCCTGAGTATTCTCGGGATAGCCAGAGAAGTCGCGGCGATTAGCGGAGTGAAACTAGGGTCTAGGTGTTCGGTTTTCAGTTCTAGGTTAAAAACTAAAAACCTAAAACCTAAAACCCGCCTGTCCCGAGAGCAGTCGAGGGAGAACCTAAGCCTCAAAATTAAAGTCGAAGATAAAAAGGATTGTCCGTTATATACAGCTAAGATCATTAAAGGCGTTAAGGTTGGACCGTCCCCGGACTGGCTGAAGAAGAGGCTGGAGTCAGTAGGTTGCCGCAGCGTCAATAATATCGTCGATATTACTAATTATGTTTTGTTTGAATACGGAGAGCCTTTACACGCCTTTGACCTTAGTCGATTACGCGGCGATACTATCATCGTACGCAGGGCAAAGAGCGGAGAAAAACTTACTACGATAGACGCAGATGAGAAAACGCTTAATTCGGATATCTTAATTATTGCTGACCAAGATAAACCCGTAGCGATTGCCGGAGTGATGGGAGGTAAAGATACGGAAGTGACGCAGGGTACTTGTGAGATTTTATTGGAAGCAGCCGTATTCGACCCGGTGCTTATACGACGCAGCAGACAGAAATTAGGCCTACAGAGTGAATCAGCTTATAGGTTTGAGAGGGGTATAGACCCGCAGATCGTAGAGCGGGCTTCGCTTCGGGCAGCCGCATTAATCGAGAAGATTGCAGGCGGCAGGTGTATTGCTGCAAGGGAGTTAGGTAGAGCACAATCAAAGAGCAGAGTAATATCCTTAGACCTATCCCGGGTCAGTATTAATCTCGGTGTTAATATTGCGCTTTCTCGTGTGAAAAAAATTTTAGTTGATTTAGGATTTAAGGTGAAAGCCGGGAGAAAAAATATTTTTTTAGTTGAGGTTCCCTCTTATCGTCAAGATCTGAGCCTAGAAGTAGATCTGATTGAGGAGATCGCCAGGATCTATGGTTTTGAGTCGATACCTACGACTCAGCCGGCAATCATACCCAAAGTCACCAGAGACGATAGGCAGGAGTTAGTAGCAATCACCCAAAGAACGCTAGTTGGTATAGGGTTAAAGGAAGTGATCACCTACAGCCTGATCGATAAGGGTTTGCTAGCGGATTTTGGATTTGATGCCCAAGAGGTAATAGAGATTCTTAACCCTTTAAGTTCTGAGCAGGAGGTGTTGCGGCCGCATATTATACCCAGTCTGAGCCGTTGTATCGCCTATAATCTTAACCAAAAGCAGGATTACGCAAGCATCTTTGAGATCGCCAATATCTATTCAGCATCAGGTGTTCTGCCCAGAGAAGAGTTAGTGTTAGGCATTGCCTTTAGCGGAGTTCAGGCAATGCTTTTTGAGCAGGGTGCGATAAAAGAAGAATTTAGCTTGCTCCATTTGAAGGGCATAGCGGAGACATTATTTAAGAGATTAGGGATTAAGGATTACGACTTCATTAACCAAGGGAACCCCGAGACGGCCATGATTTATGTAAACAGAGAGCATCTCGGTTCGATGGTTAGATTAAGCCGCGCTGTCCTGGATAAGCTTGGTATAAAAAATAAGGAGATCTTTGGGTTGGAGATATCTTTAGACCGGGTTTTCTCTCATGCCAGCTTGAAGAAACAGTTTAGACCATTGCCTAAAGTCCCGGGAATAGCCAGGGATATCAGCGTGATTTTTAAAGAGAGCGTTTCTATCAAGCAGGCTCTGGCGCGGATCGCAGAGATGGGGAAACCGCTCTTAAGAGCTGTAAACATAATCGATTGTTATCAGGGCAAACAGATCCCTGCGGGATACAAGGCTTTTACCATATCATGTGAGTATCGTTCTGATCAGCGGACTTTGACTGAGGCAGAGATTAACCCTGCTCATGCTGTTATATGCAAGGAGTTGACTGAACGCTTCGATGCGAGAATGAGATAAGAGGATTGACTTGTACGTTAATTTATGTTATACTTTTTTTGTAAGACAGATAAAACGCTCTTTTAAATTCCCTGCTGTGTCCGTTGAGAACATAACAATTGTTGAACCAACACCATTTTAAAGGGATCCCCTGCTTCCTTAACGTTAGCGCGTTTTGGAGAGGGTGCCCACATGAATGAACATCGGTTCATACATGAACGTTCCAACGGCACAATGCGGGGATTTTTTTTATTGAGAGCATAACTTACGCAAGCACTGAAAGTGAGAGGTAAGTTATTTGCGCGAAATAATCCCGGGCCGCTGGATATGAATTATTCTTGACGAGGGATAGCCGGTCATTAATATGGATCTATTTGTAGAACAACTAACAACAGATAATAAAGATTTACCATTAGCTTTACGCATGCGGCCGCAGAACCTCAGCGATTTTGTCGGGCAGCCCCATATATTAGGTAAGGGAAAGCTGCTGCGTCGTGCAATCGAAGCGGATCGTCTTAGCTCTCTGATATTATACGGCCCTCCTGGTACTGGTAAGACTTCTCTAGCCTGGTGCATTGCCAATATGACCAAGGCCCATTACGTATCAATCAATGCCACAACTTCCAATGTAGAGGAATTAAGGCGGGTTATTATTGCGGCAAAACAGAGATTGACTAATGCAGGGCGTAAAACTATCCTTTTTATCGACGAGATACACCGTTTTAATAAGGCCCAGCAGGATGTGCTTTTACCCGATGTGGAGAGCGGTAATCCGATACTCATCGGCGCAACCGTACATAATCCCTATTTTTCCATTGCTTCTCCTTTGGTCTCACGCTCTTTGGTTTGCGAATTAAAATCCCTGAAGGATAGCGAAATTATTACGATCCTTAACCGTTGTCTTGAGAATAAAGCCAGGGGCCTGGGGAGCGGAAAGATTAAAATTGACAAGAAAGCGCTGATATTTTTGTCTAAGGCCTGCGCAGGTGACGCCCGCAGGGCAATAAACGCGCTTGAGATCGGCGTGCTTACAACGTCGAAATCTAAGGACGGTTTTATTTATTTTGACCTCGAGGTCGCCGCTGAGTCGATTCAGAAGAAAGCAATTATTTATGACCGGGATGAAGATGCCCACTATGATACTGCTTCGGCATTTATCAAGTCCGTGCGCGGTTCTGATCCGGATGCTGCTTTATACTGGATGGCAAAAATGCTCTATGCCGGAGAAGATCCTAGGTTTATTGCCCGCCGGATTTGCATTCTAGCAGCAGAAGACGTTGGCAATGCTGATCCGCTCGCCTTGGTTTTAGCTAATGCCGCTTTACAGATTTCCGAATTTGTCGGAATGCCCGAGGCGAGAATTCCTTTAGCCCAGGCAGTAATTTATATATCCTGTGCCCCAAAATCCAATGCCAGCTACCTGGCAATCGATAAGGCCTTGGGGGATATTGAGAAGAAGAAAACCCAGGAGGTTCCGGACCATCTTAAGGACGCTTCTTATGCGGGTGCCGAAAAGTTGGGGCACGGTAAAGGCTATAAATATGCTCATGATTACGAAGGACATTTTGTAAACCAAAAATATACCAGGCGGGCCGTGAGATACTATGAACCAACGGAGATAGGATATGAGGCGAAGATAAAACAGCGTCTGGATAAACTGCGAAAAGGAGGGGAAAAATGAAGAAGATATTTATGTCTGCTCTATGCTTGGGGTTTGCCTTTATTACTTTAGGTTGTCAGGGTAGTAAAACCCGCGCAGGCGAGGGAGCATTGTTAGGAGGATTATTAGGTGCGGCAGCAGGCGGCATTATCGGGCATCAGAGTCGCCACGGAGGAGAAGGTGCTGCTATCGGAGCAGCAGCAGGAGTAGTGACTGGCGCAATCGTAGGCAGCCAGATAGAGAAAGAGCCCCAGCAAGCAGCTGTGACTCAGACTCCGGCCGTAGCACAGGCGCAGGAGCCGGCAGTGCATGTTGCGGTTGCTAACCCGAATCAGATGTCCATACAACAAATCATCGATTTTACCGATCAAAAGATTGACGAAAAAGTGATTATTGATAAGATAAGGTTGAGTAACTCAAGATTTAATCTTAGTACCGATGATATTGCTTATCTAGAACAGCACGGAGTCTCGCAAGAGGTGATCGATGCAATGCAGGGCTAAATTATGACGTTACCGATTTTAGGTCTGACAATATTTGCCTTCGGATTAATTGCTTACGCAGTTTATCTGATATTTTTCGAAGAATCATTTGCCGGCGTAAAAGCCGAGCTTAAAGTCCGCCTAAATTCTAAAAAACAAAAGGTCCTTGCTCAGGAGCAGAAGATTCAAGCCCTGGAAGAAGAGGCAGGTTCTTTAGAGAAGGGCCTGGAGGAGATGAAATCCGGCCACGGCACTTTACAGAAACAGCTTGATGAGGCCGGTAACAGGGAGGCGCGATTAAAGGAAGAGCTGCTTAGGCGCGAGGATTGGGTAAAAAAGGCCGAGGGAGAATTAAATAAGGTTAAGGAAGAAAATGCACAGATCAAGAATAAGTTTACCTCTAGAGAGCAAGAGTTACAGCAGGGATTTACTACGAAAGTCAATTTGGAGAGAGAGATAAAAGATCTCAACCAAAAGATAGATGCATTCCGAGAGGACTCTAAAGATAAGACTGATCAGATCGAAGCACTGAAGCATAAGTTAGAGAGGAGCGAACTGGTAGTCAAGGAGCACTTAAAGACTATCGATCAGTTTAAAAAGAAGGAAAATATCAGCGAGTGGGTTCCTAAGCATGACTTTACAAAGCTGAATGAGGAGTATACTCAGATAGAGAAGGAGCTTGAGGAGAAAGAGGAGAAGTTAAAGAGGTTTGCCGAGGAGATAATACAGTTAAAGCATCAGCTGGAGACAAAAGAGAAGGAAGTGCCGATCACTTTGCCGCAGGAGACTAAGCAGGATGAGTCTCTTAGCGAGGAAGTTGAAGCAGAGGTTACTGTTGAGGAGAAGCCGGAAGTCGGAGAGAAGCCTCAAGAAGAGAAACCTCGAGAAGAGATATCCGAGGAAGCCGAGGTAAAGGCTAAAGAGTTAAAGGGGCTGGAGAAAGTTTTAGAGCAGACAGAGAAGCCTGCTGCAAAAGAAAAATCTCATCCGCCTCCGAGAATCGGGTTAGAGAAAGTAAGGAACATCGGCTTTATGGCACATATCGATGCCGGTAAGACTAGCGTCACCGAGAGGGTTCTTTTTTATACCGGCCGTACGCATAAGATCGGCGAGGTGCATGAAGGACATGCGATGATGGATTGGATGAAGCAGGAGCAGGAGAGGGGGATTACGATTACCTCTGCCGCAACTACTTGTTTTTGGAATGAGCACAGGATTAATGTTATTGATACCCCCGGTCATGTGGATTTTACGGTTGAGGTAGAGCGTAGTTTACGGGTTCTCGACGGTGTGGTGGCAGTTTTTTGCGCTGTAGGAGGGGTAGAGCCGCAATCCGAAACCGTCTGGCACCAGTCTGACAAATACCACGTGCCGAAGATCGCTTTCGTGAATAAGATGGACCGTACGGGTGCTGATTTCTTTGCGGCCTTAAAAGATATCCAAGAGAAATTGACTGACCACGCCCTGCCTTTGCAGATCCCGATAGGCAGTGAAAATAATTTTAAAGGGATTATTGATCTGATAGAGATGAAGGCTTATATATATGATGAAGATACGCAGGGGAAAAAATTTCAAGTAGAAGATATCCCTCAGGACTATCTCCAGAAGGCAAAAGAGTATAGGCATATCCTGCTTGAAAGGACGGTTTCTCTTGATGAGGCGTTGATGAAGAAGTACCTGGAGTCAGAGACTTCGGTGACTAATGAAGAATTAATTCAGGTTATCCGCCGGCAAACGATTGCTAATAAGGCTGTTCCTGTGCTCTGCGGTTCAGCTTTAAAAAATAAAGGAGTGCAGAAATTAATTGATGCAGTAACGCTTTACTTACCTGCTCCGGTTGATTTGCCCGCGGTTGAAGCGACTGACCCCGACGATCCTGAAAAGACTTTTCAACTCAAGGCAGATCCAGATCAGCCGTTAAGTGCGCTGGCTTTTAAAGTCCAGGCTGATCCTCATATGGGTAAATTGGTTTATGTCAGGATCTACTCAGGATTTCTCGGGACCGGTTCTTATGTGTTGAATGCTACAAAGAACAAAAGGGAAAGAGTCTCGCGGATCGTGCAGATGCACGCCAATCAGAGGGAGAATATTGAATATGCCTTTGCCGGAGATATAGTAGCAGTTGTCGGACTCTCTAATACGGTAACCGCGGATACGCTTTGTGATGCTGATAATCCGCTTTTATTAGAGGCGATACATTTTCCTACTCCGGTAGTGTCTCTGAGCATTACTCCAAAAAGCAGGGCTGAGCAGGATAAGCTTGGTAAGGCTTTATCGCGCTTGACAGAGGAGGATCCCACTTTTATCGTTAGCTCCGATGAAGAAACTAAAGAGACGATTCTTACCGGTATGGGTGAGCTGCACCTTGAGATAATCGTGGACCGGTTGAAAGAAGAATTCGGCATTGAAGCGGTCGTCGGACAGCCCAAGGTTGCTTTTAGAGAGACGATCTTAGGTAAAGCGGCTGCAGAAGGAAAATATGTCAGACAGACCGGCGGCAGGGGGCAGTATGGCCATGTAGTAATTGAGGTGGCGCCGGCTGAACCGGGGATAGGTTTGGAATTTATAGATAGTATTCGAGGAGGAGCAATCCCTCAGTCATTCATCCCTGCGGTTGAAAAGGGGATTAAAGAGGCGATGCAAAAAGGCATTATCGCAGGCTTTCCCGTAGTTGATATAAAGGTAGATCTTCAGGATGGTTCCTTTCATGAGGTAGATTCATCCGAGTTGGCATTCAAAATTGCCGGTAGTATCGGTTTTAAAGAGGCCTTTTTAAAAGCTGAACCCGTATTATTAGAGCCTTACATGTCTTTATCAGTTAATTCCCCTGAAGAGAATGTGAACGGTATCGTCGGGTACATCTGTTCTAAGCGGGGAAAAATCCTGAATATAGACGTGAAGGGAAAGCTGAAGTCGATCTCTGCGTCGGTTCCTCTTTCTGAGATGTTCGGTTATGTTACAAATATTCGTTCTTTGAGCGGCGGACGGGCGCAGGCAACCATGGAGTTTGATAAGTATCAACAGGTACCGAAGGAAATCGCCCAAAAGATCATCGCAGAGCGTAAAGCCAAGGCCACAGAGGACAATAAGTAATTGGGTTAGGGTTAGGAAGTCGGTTTGGTAGTTGGGTTAGGGTTAGGTGTTAAAACACTGACTACCTTACCCATTAACCATACCGGCATCTTTCCCCTTACCCACACACAAGTTTTATAAGTGGAGGTGGGTATGAGAATAATCAGAAGCATGTCTGTAGTGTTGATGGTTGGTGCATTCTTAAGCAGCGTTTTTTTAGGTTGCGGAAAGGGGGATACTATAGTGGCAGTTTTAGAGACGACATACGGTACGATAGAAATCAAGCTTATGCCCGATGTAGCGCCAAAGGCCTGTGAGAATTTTCAGGAGTTGATCAAAACCGGTTATTACGACGGTATAATATTCCACCGGGTGATAAAGAATTTTATGATTCAAGGAGGAGACCCCGCCGGGACAGGAAGGGGCGGTCGTTCGGTTTGGGGAGAACCATTTGAAGATGAAGTGACTAATAGCGTGCAATTTGATCGTCCGGGGCTCTTGGCCATGGCTAACTCCGGCCCTAATACTAACGGCAGCCAGTTTTTTATTACTACCGCAAAGACCCCTTGGTTAAATATGCGCCATACCATCTTCGGGGAAGTTATCCTGGGGTATGAAGTGGTGCAAAAGATAGGAGATTCTCCTACGCTTCCCGGAGATAAGCCTATAGAGGAGATCAGAATCATTAAGGCTTATATAAAGTAGATTAGTTTTTCTTGAGCCAAAGCTATAAATATGCTAAAATTTTTATGGAGGGAAGATGATTATATCCGAGCAGAAGCCGCTTGAGGAGATATTAGAGAGCCTTAAGGAGTATAATAAAATATTTATCGTAGGTTGCGGAGATTGTGCTGCTACCTGTAAGACAGGCGGAGAGCCGGAAATGGTTAGGATGAAACAACTGCTGGAAGAAAAAGGCAAGACTGTCCTGGGTATGTGTCTGCCTGAAGCTCCCTGTGTAGCAAGTAAGACTAAGGCGGAGCTTGCCAAGAATATGAAGTTGCTCAGAGAGGCGGAGGCGATTTTAGTTTTGGCTTGCGGGTTAGGTATCCAGTCAGTAAAGGATAACGATAGATTGGGCCTAGCGGTGCTGCCTGGCTGTAACACTTTGTTTGGCGCAGTAATAGATGCGCAAGGCAATTTCTATGAAAAATGTTCTATGTGCGGCGAGTGTGTTTTGGATGTCACCGGCGGTATCTGTCCGGTAACCCTCTGTGCTAAAGGGCTTTTACACGGCCCTTGCGGAGGCATGGATAAAGGCAAATGTGAGGTAGATAAGGATAAGGACTGCGCCTGGGTTTTGATTTACCGGGAGTTGGAGAAAAAGAACAAGTTAAATAAGCTCAGAGAAATTAAGAAGGCCAGGGATTACAAGAAATCTACCAAGCCGCATAGATTAATTGCGGCTAAGTAAAATCAGGCCTTTATCCGAAAATGACGAGGTTGACAAAGCAGCAAATCCGTAGTAAAATTCTCTTAAAGCTAAACAAGCAAAAGGAGGAAAATCGCAAGCGCAAGAGCAGCAAGATAAAAGCAAGGCTCTTTAAGATTGTAGATTTTAAACGTGCGAAGAAAGTGATGTTTTACATCGCGCTGGATGGCGAGGTAAACACAGAAGATATGATAAAGGAAGCAATAAAAACAGGCAAAGTAGTCAGCATACCAATTTGTAGAAAAAATATAATGACGATGAGGCTCTGCAGGTTAGAAATTACTACTAAGTTGAAAAAAGGCCTTTATGGAGTAAGTGAACCCGCGGTAAAAAAATATATTTCTTCGGATGATCTAGACTTAGTGATAGTCCCCGGCGTTGCCTTTGACAAAAAGGGTAATCGTCTCGGCCGCGGAAAAGGTTACTACGACCGTTTCTTAAAAAAACTCTCCCCATATATTTCTACTATTGGGTTAGCATTTGACTTCCAAATCTTACCTTCTCTACCCGTCACCGCACACGATGTAAGCGTCAATCGAGTTCTATACGCTTAAGCCAAATTTCAAAAAATCTAGAGATCTAATTTAGAAGGAGGTTGACAAACCCTATGTTTATTATAATCGTAAGTGCCGTTGTTGCATTAGTTGCTACGGCTCTAGGATATTTTTTAAGGAAGAATATCGCCGAGAAAAAAGTCAGGACCGCGGAATTACAGGCGAAATATATCTTAGAGCAGGCCAAGAATGAAGCCCAGGCAAGACGCCGGGAAGCTGACTTAGAGGCCAAAGATCTTCTTTACAAGATGCGTCAGGATTTTGACCGTGAGACAAAGGAGAGAAGACAGGAAATTTTAGGCCTTGAGAAGAGGCTTACGCAGAAGGAAGAGAATATCGAACGCAGGCTTGACCTGATGGAGAACAAGGAAAAGGAAATTCACGCTAAACACGAAAACATCAAGAGGCAGGAAGAATCGATCAAGGAGCAGGGCAATCAACTGCAAACGTTGATCGCCGAAGAAAAGGAGCGGTTGCAGAAGATTTCTTCGCTTTCCGCCGAAGAGGCGAAACAGATACTGCTTAACCGGTTGAACGAGGAGCTAGGCGTAGAAAAAGCAGTGTTGATTAAAAAACAGGAAGAGGAATTGCGCATCACTACAGATAAGAAAACACAGGAGATCTTAAGCCTGGCAATCCAGCGTTGCGCTGCGGAGCATACTGTTGAGTCAACGGTCAGCGTGGTTACTCTACCTAACGATGAGATGAAAGGCAGGGTTATCGGCAGAGAGGGGCAGAAACATCCGCGCTCTGGAGATGGCCACAGGCGTAGATGTGATCATCGATGATACTCCGGAAGCAGTAACCTTATCTGCTTTTGATACTGTGCGCAGAGAGATCGCACGCTTAACTCTTGAGAAACTTATCTCGGACGGAAGAATCCATCCCGGCAGGATTGAAGAGCTAGTTGAGAAGACCAAGAAAGAGATGGACGGTAAAATCCGCGAGGAAGGAGAGCATGCGGTATTTGAGGCGGGGGTAAATAACCTCAATCCTGAGTTGATCAAGCTTTTGGGTAGGTTGAGGTATCGTACCAGTTTTGGACAGAATGCCTTGCAGCACTCTAAGGAAGTATCATTTCTTCTGGGGATTATGGCTTCGGAATTAGGGTTAGATTTTAAGTTAGGCAGACGAATCGGCCTGTTGCATGATATAGGTAAGGCCGTAGACCACCAGATTGAAGGTACGCACGCCAAGATTGGTGCAGATTTATGCAGGAAGTATAATGAATCCCAGACGGTGATCTCTGCGATTGAAGCGCATCATGAAGAGTCGCAACCTCAGAGTCTCTATGACGTTTTAGCGATAGCGGCAGATGCGATCAGCGCTGCCAGGCCCGGAGCGCGCAGAGAGACTTTAGAAACCTATATCAAGCGATTGGAAAAACTAGAGTCGATTGCTAATGTTTTTAAGGGCGTAGAGAAGTCTTTTGCTATTCAGGCCGGGCGTGAGATCCGGGTAATCGTACAGCCGGAAAAGATTTCAGACGGTGAAGCAGTTACTCTATCGCGAGAGATCCGCAAGAAAATAGAAGAGGGAATGGAATATCCCGGTCAGATTAAGGTGAATGTGATCCGTGAGACTAGGGCAATCGAGTATGCAAAATAAGGGATGAAGATAATCTTTATCGGTGACATAGTCGGCAGGCCGGGACGGGATGCAATAAAAGAGCTTCTTCCTGATCTGGTTAAAGAATTCAAACTGGATTTCGTGATTGCCAATGCGGAGAACGCAGCCGGGGGTTCCGGCATCACTCCCCGCGTGGCAGAAGAGTTATTCAGCTACGGAGTAGATGTGCTTACTTCCGGTGATCATATCTGGAAGAAGAGAGAAATCTTTGAGTTTATTAATCAGGAGCAGAGGGTTTTAAGACCGATGAATTATCCCGGTGACTGTTTAGGCCGCGGCTTTGCTGTATTTAAGACGAAAAAGGGGATTCCTGTCGGAGTGGTGAACGTAAACGGCAGGGTTTTTATGCAGGCGTTAGAGTGTCCGTTTCGTTCCTGTATCAAAGCCTGGGAGGAATTATCTAAAGAAACCAAGGTGATTATTGTCGATGTGCATGCGGAAGCTACTTCTGAGAAGGTCGCTCTCGGCTGGTATTTAGATGGCAAGGTCTCTGCTGTGATCGGGACCCACACCCACATTCAGACTGCGGATGAAAGGATCCTGCCGCAGGGTAGCGCATATCTATCAGATGCTGGCATGACCGGTTCCTATGATTCCGTAATCGGCAGAAAAGTAGAAGATGTCCTGGAGAGGTTCGTTACTTCTATGCCTACGCGATTTCAAGTCGCCGAAGAAAATGTGAAGTTGGCCGCAGTAGTATTAGGTGTAGATGAAGGTTCAGGAAAAGCAAAATCCATAGAAAGAATCCAGCGAAAAGTAAAATGTTAAATCTAAAACGTGCGTTACGGACTCTAGCTATTTTATTTATATTTATTCTTACAACTTATAACTTACGACTTACAACTTATTCTCTGTTTGCCGCTGAAGAGAAGGACCTAGAATTCAGCTTAGACGTTACAGCGGATACGGTTTTTTTACCGAAGATATTCAGGCCGAATATAGATCTTAGCGGTAGGGGATTTCATCGCAAGAGTTCCTGGCCTCAAACTCTGGCAGATGGCACAGTTCTGGAAAACTGGGAAAATGATATCGGATTTAAAGGAATTTATCGCTTACAGTTTAGCCTCTGGGAGATAGAGAAGCTCTCTGGCAAGGAAGACGAGCAACAAATCCTTTTGACTAATTACGAGCGCATCATTAAGAAGATAAGCGATGCCGGAGGTATAGTTATCTTGAATTTATTCGGTACACCTGACGGTCTTGGAAGGGTTTTAGATAAGAAGAGTCCTCTTCGTGACTTAAGGGAATTTAAGAGGATGATTAAAGGATACATCAAAGAACTGAGTTGTAACAAAAGGTATAATATCTGGTATGAGGTTTGGAATGCGCCTGATCTTGACGATTTCTTTCTTGGCAGAAGACAGGATTATTTTAATCTATACCGGATGGTAGCCGAAAGCATAAAAGAGTTAAGAACCGAGCCGAAAATATTTATACCTTTGGGAGGGCCTAGCGTGATTTGGTGGTTTCAGAGTATTGACGGTAATACGATCATTACCCCGGAAAGAGGGATGATC
>JBDRMO010000026.1:0-23238 GCA_043812095.1 Candidatus Omnitrophota bacterium
CTTGATACTCGTAAATAAGTCCATCGGTCTTCAAACTTGCCGGAATCATTAATAATTAAACTCGCCTCCTGCTTTAATTCATTGTTACCCGGCAACAGTCCGCTCTTAACTAAAATCTGAAAACCGTTACAGATCCCGATGATCAATTTCCCCTCTTCGAGGAATCTTTTTAACTGATCTCCTAATTTATACCTCAACTCATTAGCCAGGATCTTACCGGCAGCGATATCATCTCCATAAGTGAATCCTCCGGGAAGAGCTAAGATTTGATAATCTGAAAGGCTGACTTTACCTTCGAGAATCCGATTTACGTGTTGAAGTTCGGGGTTTGCTTTGACCTTATGAAAAGCAAATGCGGTCTCTTTATCACAGTTAGTGCCGGCAGTTCTTAAAATGCAGACCTTAGGTTTTTTCATCCCTTCGACGCGCTCCTCTCTTCCTTCGTCGCTTGCTCAGGATGACTCTGAGCGAGCGCAGCGAGTTGAAGAGTCATAAAATTTATTTATTACGCGAACTACATCCTTCGGCTTGTCGACCACGGTAAAAATATTATAAAAATCCTCATTACTGATATTGCCTTTCTTTAATACGGTACTACGCAGCCAATCAAGCATACCTTTCCAGTATTCACTGTTAAATAAGACTACCGGAAATTTAGGGATCCTCTCTGTTTGAATCAAATTAACCGCCTCCATAAATTCATCCATAGTCCCATAGCCTCCCGGCAGGATTACAAAGGCTTTGGCATACTTGACAAACATTACTTTTCGCACAAAGAAATAATGAAAATCCAGAAGCTCATCGACATATTTATTAGGCTTCTGCTCTTGAGGCATATGGATATTCAGGCCGATAGATTTACCCTTGGCCCTCCTTGCTCCTTTATTTGCCGCCTCCATTGCGCCGGGACCGCTGCCGGTAATAATCGCGTAGCCCTCTTTTGCCAAAAGGTAAGCAACCTCTTCGGCTAACTTGTAATATGCAGTGCCCGGCTTAGTGCGGCTTGAACCGAATATAGAAACCGCTTTTCCTACTTTTGAGAGCACTTCAAACCCCTCAACGAACTCAGACATAATCCTAAATACCCGCCAGGTGTCTTGCTGAGAGAAATTAGCCTTCAACTTTCTTCTGATCATTTTACCACCTCAATGGTTTAAGCCAGGCCTCTTTTAAAGTATCAACCTTGGCATTTACACAAATTTTTCCGTCTAAACCACGGACCTTAAATTCTTTTTTAGCGCTGGCGCATCCAATTAACCCATAGGGTACGCCTTTTAGGAGACTTTCGAATTTCTTCTTATTTTTCTTCTCAATCTCAACGATGAACCGGGAGTTAGATTCAGAGAATAAAATATAATCATTCCTTTTATTTTGGGTTTTAGATTTTGGGGTTTGGATTTTATATGGTACTTCTGATAAAAATATATCCATTCCCAGCCCTCCGGCAAATGCCATTTCAGCCGCAGCAACCCCGATGCCCCCCTCTGAACAATCGTGCATCGCTTCGATTAACCCCGCAGCAGTTGCCCGGCTTAAACAATCGAAGGTAATCTTTGCCTGCCGAGGAAATACTTTCGCAACATTATTGCCGAGAAATCCGAATAAATCATAATAAGCTGACGCACCTAATTCATCAGAAGTCTCCCCCACCACGTAAATTAAATTTTCCGCTTGCTTCAAAAACATAGAAACTGTATTATTCACATCCTCCATCACCGAGATCGCAGAGATCAAAAGCGTACCGGGTATCGAGACCGATTTATTTTTAACCGCGAATTCATTGTAAAGGCTGTCCTTTCCGGAAATAAAGGGCGTAGCGAACTCCTTGGCAATATCATAACAACTATATGCTGCCCTGACTAACGCTCCTAATCTATCCGGCTTATCAGGATTGCCCCAGCAGAAGTTATCTAATAACGCTACTTCTTTTAAGCTGCCTCCGACGGCGATAATCTGCCGCAGAGCCTCATCAATACAAGAAGCAGCCATCCAATAAGGATCGATAAAGCCGAATCTGAAATTTATTCCGCAGGAAAGGATAATCCCTTTTTTAGAATCCAAAACCGGTTTCACCACACTGGCATCAGAGGGGCCGTCATTATTAATACCCACCAGCGGTTTTAAAACTGATCCCCCCTGCACTTCATGGTCATATTGCCGATAATCCACTCTTTAGAACAGATATCATATCTAGAAAGTAACCTCTGAAGGTATGAAGTAAGATTTTTGGGGCATTGAAACTCCGGCTCTTTATGATTATTTTGGCTAAAAACAGCTTTCTTCTCCGTCTTAGGCAGGCCTCCGTGTAAAAAGCTCATCTTCAAATCACAAACTAAATTATTATCATAGTAAAGCTCAAGCCTTTGGTTATCCGTAAATTCCCCGATTACTGTTGCTTCGACATTCTCGTCTCTAAAAAGTTCTATCAACTCACTACTCTTATCAGGCGAGACAGAGAGTACCATCCTCTCCTGAGATTCAGATATCCATATCTCCATATAGGAAAGACCGGTATATTTTAAAGGGACTTTTTCCAGATTGACTACCGCCCCTAACTCCTCCCCCATTTCACCGACAGCGCTTGACAATCCGCCGGCCCCGCAATCGGTAATTGCATTATACAAATTCTTATCGCGTGCCTGCAGTATAGTATCGACCATCTTCTTCTCTTGGATAGGATTACCGATTTGTACTGCGCCGCTGGAGATAGTTTCAGATTCATGGGTCAGCTCACCCGAAGAAAATGTAGCTCCATGGATACCATCTCTTCCGGTCCTTCCGCCTACCACCACGATCAAATCCCCCTTCTTTACCTTCTTGAATGATTTGTCCTTCGGCATAATTCCTACCGTGCCACAGTAAACAAGAGGATTACCGATGAAGCGTTCGTGAAATAAAACAGCACCATTAACAGTAGGTATCCCCATTTTATTCCCGTAATCCCTAACCCCAGAAACTACACCCTTCATTACACGTTTAGGGTGTAAGGTTCCGGATGGTAACTTATGGAACGGATAATCCGGCGGGCCAAAACAGAAAACATCCGTATTCAGAATTGGCTTCGCTCCCAAACCCGTACCTAAAGGATCCCTGATAACTCCGCCTATCCCTGTATTAGCGCCGCCGAACGGCTCAAGCGCTGAGGGATGGTTATGCGTCTCTACTTTAAAGCAGATATTATTCTTCTCGTCAAACCTGATTACTCCGGAGTTATCCTTAAAAACAGAAACACACCAGGGCTTATTGAGTTCCTTAGTTACCTTCATAATCGTAGATTTCAGAAGGTTATCGATTAGCTTAGGCTTTAGGTTCTGGGTTCTAGGTTTTAGGTTCTCATAGTATTTTATTTTTCCGCGAAAGGTTTTATGCCAGCAGTGCTCAGACCAGGTCTGGGCGATAGTCTCCAATTCGCAATCAGTGGGATTACGTTTTAATTTCTTAAAATAATTTTTGATCTCAGACATCTCAATAAGGTTCAGAAATAACTGGCCCTTTTTACTGATTTCTTTTAATCTCTGATCCGATGCTTTCAGCAAATCTACGCTAACCAGATTGAAACTATACCCGACTTCGCCCTGCAAAGCGCCGCTAACCGGCTGCCTGCCGCTGACAATATGTTGGATTAATTTATTATAGAGTAGTTTTTCAGAGATTATTTTTAATTGCGCGCCGGAGAGTTTACCTTTGACCAGATACTCTTTGGAGGTTTTTACTGAATTTACGCCCTGTATCCCTAAGTCCTTTATGCCTTTTAAGGTAGATTCTTCAACCGGATCCATAACGCCTGGATTGTAAGCAACTTCGATCATGAACCCGCGGTCTTTAGTATTTAGTCTTCGGTCTTCAGTCTTTAATTCATTGATAAAATAATCCTGGGAAATTTTATCGACTAGTAACTCCTCGCAGATCTTTCTGATCTCATGATCAGAAAGTTCACCGGTGATAGTATAGACCTGTATGAAACTAACACTTGAGACGGACTTTATCCCTAAGTCAAGGATGTTTTTCTTGATGCCTTCGCCGACAGCATCAAAGATACCTGGCTTATCCTTTATCTGGATCTTATAAAACATTAAAAATAACTCTTTGGGGTTTGAGGTAGGTTACTTTTATAAACCGAGCCTTCTAAAAATCTTGCTAGTGTTTCGCAGATAATAATCCAAATCAAATATTTTGTCTAAATCTCTGCCATTCAGATGCTGCGATGCTACTTTATCCTGAGAAATATTAGCCTTAAAATCAGAGCCTTGCTTCCAAGTTTTCATAGCACAACGCTGCACTACGTCATATGCCTTTGTGCGAGTAAGGCCTCTATTCATCAACTCAATCAACACTCTCTGGGAAAAGATCAAACCACGGGTACGTACCAGATTAGCTAACATATTAGCAGGATATACGTTAAGACCCTCAATCACTTCTATAAATTTAATCAACATATAATCCAGGAGTATGGTTGAATCAGGCATAATCACTCTCTCAGCTGAAGAATGGCTTATATCGCGTTCATGCCATAAAATCACATTCTCCATAGCCACCAGGGCGTTAGCGCGCAATATCCTGCTTAGGCCACAGACTCTTTCACAAATCACCGGGTTTCTCTTATGCGGCATTGCCGAAGAGCCTTTCTGCCCTTTGCCAAACGGCTCTTCTGCCTCTAAGACTTCAGTCCTCTGGAGATGCCTGATCTCTGTAGCGAATTTTTCCAGGCTTGCTCCGACAATCGCTAATGCAGCTAGATATTGGGCGTATACATCCCGTTGTATTACCTGCGTGGAGATCTTAGCGGGTTTTAAATTAAGTTTTTTGCAGACATAGTTCTCTACTTCAGGATCAATATTGGCAAAAGTTCCCACTGCTCCGGATATCTTGCCCTGTGATACTGCCTCTTTTGCCTGCTCCAATCTTACCAAGTTGCGCTTCATCTCATCAAACCATAATGCAAGCTTAAGGCCGAATGTAGTAGGTTCGGCATGTACGCCGTGGGTACGCCCGATACAAACCATCTCCTTGTATCTTTTTGCTTTTTTAGAGAGCGCCCTAAGCAGCTTCTCAATATCCTCAATTAAAATCTGGGAAGCTGCTTGCAGCTGCACGCCCAGGGTAGTATCTAATATATCTGAAGAAGTAATGCCTTTGTGCAGATATTTAGCATCCTTCCCAATATTTTGTGCCACGTTATTGACAAATGCCACCACATCATGTTGTGTCTTGGCCTCTATTCTATTGATCTCTTTGATGTTGAATCTTGCTTTTTTCTTAATTCTCCTGAGTGCATCTAGGGGGAGTTTCTTTTGTTTGGCGAGTGCTTCTAAGACGAGTATCTCTATGGCCAACATGGTCTTAAACTTAAACTCCTCCTGCCAGACACCAGCCATCTTAGGTAAGGTATAACGCGCTATCATACAGGCTCCTTTTATATTGCGAGGAATAACAGTATATCATAAACCTGACTCTTTGCAACCTAAAAATAGGGATAGGTTAACGAGAATTGATGCGGAAGTCACGGGGTAAAACCACTACGAATTTATTACCCTGATCAGACTGCCTTTCTGCCCAGATACTACCCTTATGCAACTCCACTATATCTTTAGTAATCGCTAAACCCAGGCCTGTCCCTTCCTGAGTAACGTTAATCCTCTCGAATTTGTCGAATATCTTCTTCAGCTTGCTATCCGGGATGCCTTCGGCGGTATCAAGGACTTCCAGCCTGGCATAACCGTCAACAGCATAGGCCTTCAGCTGAACTTGTCCTTTTTCAGGGGTATATTTTACCGCATTGCTTAAAAGATTGTTTACCACCTGCATAATCTTATCTTCATCTGCCCATATCGATAAATTATTTACAGCGATATCTTTGGTTAATTGAATCCGTTTTTTATTCACCATCGGCTGAAACTCATCCGCTTCTCTCCGCAGAAGATCATCGAGTTTAAATAGTTTTCTATTGAATCCCACCATCCCGGCTTCCAGCTTATGCAGATCCAGCAGATCATTGATCATCCGCTTCATGCGTTCGATGATGCCGTCGCAAAGTTTAACTGCCTTCTCCTGCTCCTGGGTAATCTCACCGATTAAGCCCTCGAGGAAATTTGAAAGATTTATTTTCATTATTGTCAGCGGGCTCTTAAGCTCATGGGATACATTAGCGACAAAGATAGATTTTAACTGATCGCTCTGTTTTGCTTTCGCAGCATAAAATACGATCCTCAACATCGCATTACGGATGATACCGTAACCGATGAAAAACCCGCATACAGAGATAAAAATAGTTAAGAATAATACCAAGCCGATGTCACCAAGGAGTATATCAAAGGAGAATAACCTGGCGGCTAAAAGATAGAAAAATACCAAAAAAGGTATCAGGCTCATCAGGCAAAACGCCAGATGGAATTTCTGAAACGGGTTCTCTTTTAATTCCTGTAAGACTAAATTAACTTCTTTATCAGCTGGCCTGATCATAGCTACTTCCTCCTTACCCTAGAATAACCTCCAGGGTATGTATTTTATCTCTTGCCAATTTAGTTATTCTATTACGGCTAATCAAAATCTGTTTAGCTTGCATTAAAGGTAAATCTTCAAAATTAATACTGGCTTTGATAATCCTATAATCTTTATTTTTAGGCCTTTTTGATTTTAAAAAATTGACTAGGATGTGCCTTCCGGCGAAAACCCTCTCAATACTAATTACTGAAGTGCCTCTGAACTGTTCAGGAGATATCTTCGGCTCAACTAATAGGTTACCCTCTTGCCCCCTTATGCCAAAGACTCTAGTTAGCATAGTCAAGACAAACCAACTCGCAGAACCGGTAAGGTATGAATACATCCCCTGGCCCTGAAGGTTAAAATATTCCGGAAGGCAGGGATATATCTTACTGCGCGGTGTATCGAGTGCCATCTTATACAGCGAACTTAAAACCTTCCAACCCTCTTTAATAAAATTGCGCTTATATAAAGCATAGGCATAGATCACAATCATATGGCTAAAGAACGCGCCATTCTCCTTATCGCCATATATAAAAGAAAATGCCCGGCCAAGATTATGTTGCTCCTGTTTAAAATCAGTATTAAGCTGATATCCTTCTAGATCTCTGTTATAGAGATATTTATCTACGCTTTTTATAATCTGTTTTACCTGCAGATCGTTGGCTACGCCGCTGATAATAGGAAATACCTGTGAAGTAAGCATCATCCTCAATCTATTTAATCTAAAACCTTCAACGCGCTGCTTTTTATTATCATAATAGCCGTTAAAAAACCTCGATCTCAACCATTCTTTCTTACGAATATGCTTAATCATCAAATCGGATTTATCCTTTAAATCAGATGCAAGCACCGATGCGTCTATGCTTACCTGCTTGCCGGATACCTCGGTTTTGGTCTTCTCAAAATAAGTATTTAAAATTCTCTTTTTCCCCTTAATATCGCCGTAATTTATCTTTTTAAGTAATAACTTTATTTCTTCTGCGATGATGATTTTTTTCTTACCTGTCTTTAATAATAAACTAGATAAAACTCCTAGGTTATGGGCATACATAGCAGTAAAAGTAACGCTCTCGCCAAATTCCTTCGCCATATCCAAGCCGTCATTCCAATCGCCGCCTTCAAGCCGGATATAATTATGATCCCCTACATTAAAAAACTGCACCAGGTTTTCAACTAAAAGATGCTCCAGAATTGTCCCTTGATAAATCTTGCCTGATTTCGTCTTTAGTTTTCGGCCGTGAGTATTATCCCAACTGGAATCAATCGCACGCATCCGGCAGAGTTCATGGTTACGAAAGTATGAGGCCTGATTGGATAAAATGTTATAATCCCCGGTCTCATTAAGGTAAAGGTCTAAAGTCAATAAAGGCCAGATGCCGTGATCCATCCAGACGCGGCTGATGTTGTTGCGGTCGGATTTAAACTCACCCTGTTTTTTACCGATCAGCGTAGCATTAGAACCGTCGATTCTTACTCCGGAAAAGTTATTTATCAGAATACTGCGTACTTGTTGAGGGTCATTGAGAATTAACCCTAAACAATCCTGCCAGAGATCCCGCCATCCCCGAGCCCCTCTTCCATAATCAAAATCAGGCAGAAAAGAACATCCGAAAATCTCTCTTAGTCTCGGCTGGATCGAAACCCAGCGGAACCAATTATCAAAATCATAATCACCGCTGGAAAGCTTTATTCTCTGAATACCCTCAAGCCAATGATCAGATGTATCACGCAATGACTTCTGAACTTTATCTAAAGTTTTAAATTTATTAATAATATCTTTTATTTGGGCTTTATCTTCGCTAATTCCCATCACAATTATATAACTCCAGGATTCGCCCGGAGCCAAAACTTTACTGCGAAAACGTAAAGCACCCATTGCCTCTTTGCCCTGGATATGCTTATTTTGCGGCGGCAAATTATTCATTACACTGCTTGGCGCCTCTAAATCTCCACCCTCACCGCAAAACATCTCCTGTGTGGGATAAAGATACTGCGGTGCAGCGGATCTTTCATCCCAACCCAAAGTAAAATACATGGTCTTATTATGCCTGTGCCCGTTTTCATCAAAGACCAATGTCGGCTTCACTATAATCCCAAACTTATCAAGCGTTATACGCTGTAGTAATGAGGTAACCTGGCGGTGATCGCGCAGATTATTTGCCCCCCGGCCATATATAGGTATAGCTGCCGTAGGAACAAACTTTATCCTCTTTGATGAAATATTAGTGATATTAAGCAGCATTATCTCAACCGGCTCCTGCTTTGGTACGAAAGAAAGAATCTCTGCGCGCAAACCCATATCCCTATTTTCTCTGCTTATCTTATGCCAAAGTAGCCCTGCTTGGAGATTATATTTATCTTTTTTAGTATTTCCTGCATCCTTAGATACACCGCTAGCTGACCAGACCTTATCTTTATTTATGTAGATCCAGAAGTTTCTTGATGACCTCAGGTCTATTAAATCCTGACGGGAAACCGGACAAAGCAGGAAAGAATTTTGATTAGCTTTAATATCTCCGTGTAAATCAGGAGAAACTGAAGAGAGCAGGCTTTTATTGGCGAGCGGAAAATAAAGGTTTTTTATCTTGTTTGCCGAACCAGACTTAAAACTTCCCGATCTATCACTGAATTCCCAGAGTTTATACTTCATCATTCTTAGGCGCACTAGACATAGCTTCCACGAAATTATCTATGGCTTTTGCGTCATCATCTTTTAGTTGGATAAAATGAATCCCTAAACGATATTCGCCGTTCTCCATTTTGATACTAGAGCGCACTTCACCCATTATATAGATAGACCTGCTCTTATTATTCTTTTCTTGAGCTCTGCGATTAATCAGGGTAAACTTCATATTCAAAATACTTGCAATAGGTATCTCGTAATTAGTAGCGATCGCCAAGCCTTCCTTACTTAAATCCATCATCAGTGCATCAACCTCCTGGCCTGCCAGGCTCACGTCCATAGAGACTGACTTATGCACATCATAGATAATAGTAAAGTTGGCTTTTGTCCTCTTAAATTTTCTTCTCTCGCTACCTGGATTTCCCATATCTACCTCCGCTGCTTACATGATCATGAAATTTTTTCTACAAACTCCTCTATTGCTTTCTTGTTTTCTTCAGTAATGCGCACAAAACGTATGCCTAGGCGGTACTCACCGTTTTCCTGTAAAGTACAGGAGCAAACTTCACCCAATAGCTGCATAGAGAGTACGCGGTTCTCTTGCTCTGAACGGCGGTTAATCAGGGTAAACTTCATATTCAAAACTGTAGCAACAGGCAGATCATAATTCGAGGAGATCGCCATGCCTGCTTTGCCTAAATCCAGCATCAGCGCATCGACCTGCCGGCCGCCGATACTCATACTTGCAGAAAGCGGCTTATATACATCATAGATTATTGTAAAGTTGGCTTTTTCCCTTTTGAATTTTCTTTTTTCTTTACCCTGGTCTCCCATACCTTGCCTCCAGAATGTAATTATAGCACTAATTTATATTAATTTTTACAATTTATTTGCTTCTAAAATACCTCTTAAATAACGCTCATTTACCGGGCCGAAATCCTCTGCCTTATCCGCATCATTCATCAAAGAAGCGATAGTCGGCCGGATATAATCTCTATTGCCGCAGCAACCATTGATATAACTAATTCTGAGGTTATCTTTTACGAAATCAGATAAGAACTAAATAGGGAATTGAGTTAGAAAAAATAAGAACCATCACTGACAACACTGAACATAAATAGTGTAATTTATGTTAAAGGCGCCCGTATTGAACATATGACAATACCATCGATTATTATCTGTATCAGGATAACTAGCAAAAATTCTACCGGTAAAAGCATTACTATAACAACCACCTGTCATCAACTGACCTGAAGGGCAAGCATAAGAAAGCTGTATTGCACCACTAGGCCCGATTACTCCACCGGTAGAATATCGTGTACAGGTTGGCATGCCTCCTCCGCCACCCTGTGCAACCCAGGCGCTACCGTTATCATAATAAAATTCAGCGTCTGAAGAGGAATATGCAAGCCTTCCTGGTATACCCGAAGCCCAAGTAGCTGGGGCACCTGCCCGGGGAGTAAACCTGATCATATTATCCACTTCTAATTTTGCTGCCGGGGCAGTTGTTCCAATTCCGACGTCACCTTGAATTATCACTCCATCTGCGGGAGCGGGAGTACTGTCTCCAGAATAAGCGCCTCCAACCGATAGATTACCAAAAATACTTAATGCACTCCCAGGTTGATCCGTATTGATACCGGTCTGTCTATCTGACTTCGTTGATAATATCGTACTCCCATCGCTATTTACTACAACAAAGCGATGACCATTGTCATTACTAGGCAATGTCACCCTCGCGCCAAAATTCTCATCAATTGTTGTACCTGTACCCTGATTAAATCTGATTGTTCCGACTTGCGTTATATCTGCATTTGCAGTGCCTATCTGTAACATTGCATTAGCATTGGTCACTCCAATCCCTACATTACCTATATTTGTATTAAAGATGTTATTACCGCTTTCTGCCCATAGTCCTCCAAAAGCCTTCCAGCTGGAAGATGAGTCGCAGAAATATAAACCTGCGGGAAAAAGGCCACCGTCATCATAGTACATCTCACCTTCATTACAGGATCCTGGCCGAGAACCGGGGTGGAGTTTTAAAACCCTGTATACTCCCTGGGGCGAAGGATAATAGGTAGTAATGGTGAGGGTATCCTGGGCAAAGGATGAAGAAATTAAAATAAAACCTAGAATCATAATAGTAAGATTTATTTTGATAAGTCTTTTCATTTTGGACCTCCTTCCTTTAAATTATACTACTAAATTTAGATTCAGTAAATAAAAAACCCGCTTAAATCTTAAGCGGGTTTTTTATGGTTGCGGGGAGAGGATTTGAACCTCTGACCTTTAGGTTATGCTTACTACTGCAGTTTTCACTGCCTCTGAATATCTCAGAGTTTGTAGTCTGGACTATACCTTAATCCCAGAAATCGGGATCTCTACCATCTAGTCTCTACACCTTCCCACCATACATCTTGGCGGACTTGGCTCGGTATTGCCTTTGATTAGTTCCAAGGGTTCCACCGAATTTGGCAGACTATCCTTTAGACGTCTCCGTCTAAGGAGCCCATTAGACAACAAATCCCATCGCTCCCGGTATTCTGCAGATTTAGGCTTACGCTGCCTCTTCTCTGTTTCTATAAAAGTTACCGTACTCTCGTAACCTAGAAAAACAGAGATGGGTATTACGTAAAAAATCTGCAGGGTTTCGAGATAGACGATCGCGAAATCAAAATCATCCCTGTCATAACGTTGCCGCAACATACGTCGGCGATTAGTCTTGGTTCTTCGTGCATCTACTCCGAAGTAATTACTTTTAGCATTAAACCAAGCACTCTCACCTGTATACGCAGAAGCTTACCATTTTGGTCAATTGCTAAATCATAAGGTAAACGATCCCCTATGGGTTTTAAGACTCTAAAACCTCTTTTTAGCAATTCCGTTATGACCGCGGATTCCGCTATGTCTGCTTTGAGTTTTGTGTCCATTGAGCCTAACGAGCTACCGGACTGCTCCACCCCGCGAATGTCGTTTCGCTATAGCTGATTCCTATCGTTAATATACAAAGAACGGTTTTCAAAAACTCCTAGCTACACTTACTACTTACGACTTATCACTTACGACTACTATTCCTGAATAATCTTAAAGGGAATCTCGCCTTTACGCACAACTCCCATCTTCTCCCTGGCGATCTTCTCCTGATAAACCGGATCGTTCTCTACTCTTTCTAGTTCTTTTTGTAAGAGCGAATTATCTTCTGCCAGTTTTTCGATCTTTACTTCTAAGTCGCTGTTTCTATCTCTTAATTCCTGTAACTTTGTATAACCGGGAAGAAATATAATCAATAAAACTATCGTGATAGCAAAGAGCCAAAATCCCTTTCTTAATACTGAAACCATTATCTATTTCCAAAGCGTACCGGCGTATACTGCTTTATCGCCTAGCTCTTCTTCAATCCTTAATAGCTCGTTATACTTACAAACCCGGTCTGTGCGTGAAAGTGAACCGGTCTTGATCTGGCCGCAGCCGCTGGCTACTGCCAGATGAGCGATGGTTGTATCTTCGGTTTCCCCGGAGCGGTGCGAGATAATTGATTTATACTTATTGTTTTTGGCAATCTCGACAGTCTCAAGCGTCTCTGAAAGTGAACCGATTTGATTTACCTTTATTAGTATAGCATTAGCTATCTTTTCTGCAATACCTTTCTTGAATATCTTAGGGTTAGTTACGAATATATCATCTCCAACTAATTGTAATTTAGAGCCTAACTGCTTGGTCAACTCCTGCCATCCTGACCAGTCATGCTCAGAAAGGCCGTCTTCAATGCTCAAAATAGGATATTTACCCAGCCATTGTTCATAAATTTTGATTAAATCGGCAGATGTTTTTTCAGAACCATCAAATCTATAACTGCCATCCCGACAAAAAGAACTGGCAGCGCAGTCTAAAGCCAGAGATATATCCTTGCCCGGCTTATATCCGGCATTTTCGATCGCCTGCAATATAAGATCTAACGCTTCCTGATTAGAAGTCAGGTTAGGGGCAAAACCTCCCTCATCTCCTACGGAAGTAGAGAGTTTTTTTGACTTCAACAATGATTTTAAATTATGAAAAACCTCGGTAGCAGACCTTAAGGCCTCACTAAAACTAGGTGCTCCCACCGGCATAATCATAAACTCCTGGATATCCAGGTTATTATCGGCGTGCAGTCCGCCATTCAAAATATTCATTAGCGGCACTGGTAATAGATGAGCAGCTTTACCGCCTAATAACTTATATAGAGGCTGAGACACGGATAAAGCAGCTGCTCTGGCAACTGCCAAAGATACTCCCAAAATAGCATTAGCTCCTAGATTAGATTTGTTTTCAGTTCCGTCGAGTTTAATCATAAGCGCATCAAGCTTTTGGAAATCAGCCTCAGCGCCTTCTATTTTACAGGCAATCTGAGTATTGACATTAGCGACTGCTTTTAGCACCCCTTTACCTAGGTACTTACTCTTATCGCCGTCTCTTAATTCTAAGGCTTCCTTTTCACCGGTTGAGGCTCCGGAGGGAACTGCTGCCCTGCCCAAGATACCGTTATCTAAAATACAATCCACCTCTACCGTGGGATTGCCGCGGGAATCCAGTATCTGCCTTGCAACAACTTTCTTTATCTTAGCCATCATCTCCTCCTGATTGGTAAGGTAGAATTCTACCACAAATAACTTCTAAGTCAATAGGACATTTCTCGTCTGATGAGATTTTATCCTAAGGAATGGGGCCTGCCGAGGCACATTCCTCGCGTCACCGCTCGATTTTCCCCAGCGTGGAAAATCTTCGCTCTAGCGGAAGTCCTCGCTCTTGGAGACTAAATTTAACGAAGCAAACCCTGCCCGCTTGGACTTCCTTATGTGCCGCGATGAATATGCCTCGTCACCCATTAGCTCTTGATAAAATCTCCTATGTTAATCTATAGCAAATGAAGCTGGCGGGATTTCGAGCGAATGAAGATTTTAGCCAACCTAGCGTTAAAGCCCATGGCTGGCACCTTGTTAACGTTTGATGCCAGTGGAGCTTGAGCATTGAGGGAATCCCAAGGTCCGCCAAAGGCGAGACAATCTTGGGATGGCGATGCTGCTTGAGCGCTGAGTGAGAACACGATGCGCGAGTTCAGCAGCCACCGAAATGCGAAAGACCATTGGCGTTAAGAAATCGACCTGAGCGAGAAACCCGACAGATTTATTTGTTATGCTACGGCAGGACTTATTCCCGCGGATAAAATCTCTTTAGACCGAAAATACCCTTTAGGGTAAGTGCTTGACATACCAGTAAAGATATGGTATTTTTTACTAACAGGTAAAATATGCAAATAAATAAAAGAAAGATTCACCTATTCTTCAAATACCACTGGATCGCAATAATCGTCGCCGTGGTCATCACGGTTATACTAATCTCCCTTTCGGTATTCATCCGCAATTCGGTTGCCGCTTGGAAAAACTCAGAATCATACTTTAAGCAAGCTACCCTCGCCCAGTCTGGAATACATATGTATATCGGGCTGGTCAGCTACATCATGTTCATCCCGATGTGGGGATTGATGTGGGTCTGGATCATGCGCGGCGGAGCTGCCAAATTTACCCGGCTTAATACAAAAAAACTCGGCCCGGATGACCTACGCATCCACTGGGATGATGTTATCGGCATGGATGAAGCAAAGGAAGAAGCATTAGAAGTCGTAAGCCTGGTCAGAGACCGGGCGCATCTGCAACGTATCGGCGGTAAGATCTTAAGAGGCATATTAACAATCGGGCCTCCGGGCTGCGGCAAAACCTATCTTGCCAAGGCGATCGCTACAGAATCAAAGCTTCCCTTCTTAGCGATGTCCGGATCAGAATTTATCGAAATGTTTGTCGGGGTAGGTGCCAGCCGCATCCGTAAGCTCTTTAAACACGCCGGACAGATGGCCTATGCAGAAGGCGGATGTATTATATTTATCGATGAGCTGGATGCTGTAGGAGCACAGCGCGCAACCGACCGGGGATTCGGCGGACAGCGTGAATCCAATACCACTTTGAATCAGTTGCTGATCGAGATGGATGGCCTTAAAGAGAAAGACTATAATATAATCGTAATCGGCGCAACCAATGCTCCGGAGAGCTTCTTAGACCCGGCGTTACTTAGGCCGGGCAGATTCGATCGTAAGATTTTTGTCAGCAAACCTAATTTAGAAGAAAGAGAAAAGCTCTTTGCCTACTATCTAAAAAGCGTAAAGCACGATGCTACACTCGATAAACAAAGATTAGCAAGGTTAACAGTAGGCAACAGCCCTGCGGATATCTCTAATCTGATCAGAGAAGCAGCGCTTATCGCCGTACGCAATAAAAAAGAATCGATCTCAATGAAAGAAGTCTCTGAAGCCTATGATAGAGTCGAAATGGGCATAAAGCATAAGATCGTATTCACTGAAAGCGAACGCAGGAAGATTGCCTATCATGAAGCAGGACACGCAATTTCTATGTGGTTCCTAGCGCCCCATAAAGATGTGTTTAAGGCTACGATTTTAGCCCGGGGCGGCGCACTTGGTTTCGTCATGCCGCATCCCCGAGAAGAAATACATGTCCGCACTAAAGACCAATATATGGGAGATATTAAGGTAAGCCTGGGCTCATACGCTGCCGAAGGAATAAAATTAGATTCCACCACCTCCGGCGTAAGCCAGGATTTCACTCATGCAATGTGGCTCGCCCACCGGATGGTCTGGGAATGGGGAATGGGGAAATCCGGGTTAGTGGGAAACTACAGCCTGTTGGAAGCGATGCCTCAAGATTACGGAATATTCCGAGGCCAAAGCGTTTCCTTTGTATCAGAGAAAATCAAAGAACAGCTAAATAACGAAGTCCAGGAAATACTGCAGGGCTGCTTCAAAGAAGTAGAAAGCCTACTCAAAAAAGAATCTGACCTCCTTGATCGCTTTGCCCAGGAACTACTCGCCAAAGAAGAACTCAATTACGATGAGATTGAAGCTATCTTTAAAGAATTCGGCAAAAACCGTCCTCCTTTTTAACCTCCTCTTTTCTTTCATTTTAGCTGGCTGCCAACAAGACCCAATCAAGCTAACTTATAAAGAAGAAGATATCCTTCCGGCTGTAAAAAAAATCTGTAAAGAAGAATTTGACCTTGATGTTGTAACCAAAAGGTCCGCAAATACCCTCTGGATATACACCCCCCTGGATAAATTACTGCATAAAGACTACGGGATAGTAGAAGGAAAGATATTTGATGAAAAGATTTCTCATGAATTAAACAATGTCTTAAACTCTATCGGTAGAGTATTATTGAGTGCTGAAAACAACTTGGAGTTTTACGTAATGGTTGCTTCCGATATCAAGGCCGGGCTGGATTATACTATCGCCGGAAGTGTCTTAGATACCAAAAAATCATATGCCGGGATAATCCCCTGGACAGAGATTAACCGCAGATATGTAATCGGCTTTGCGGAAAATCCTAAAGCAATAGATGATCTGACCGGAGAACATATCCAGGCTTTTGATATAAAGTTTGAGGATTTCCTTGTGGCGCTGATTTCTCAAAGAATAACTGCTAAATTCCAGGATGAGAAGTGGAATGAATATTTCGAAATAGAGAAGTCAAACGGATATTTTTCCGATAATACACTTTTATTTGAATATTCCATAAAACAAATCAAGCCTTCTAATAAAGAAATCGATATCAATCAGGAGATATTAAAAATAATATCTTATTGTGTAGCTACTTATGAATTTAAAGGTTTTAGTGAGGTAAGATTAATTGATTTACTTACTCAGGACACGGCGGTTTTAAATCAGGCAGCAATCTTAGCGCAACCTAAACACTAGTAATCTTTGCCTTCCTCCCTTGCACTCTTATCTTTCCTTCTAGAAACAGCCTGATTGCTTGCGGATAGAGCTTATGTTCTATCTTATGTATCTTTTTCTCCATGGATTCAAGGGTATCGTTTTCTTCTACCAAAACCTGAGCCTGTAATACTATCGGGCCGTGATCCATCTCTTCATCTACAAAGTGAACTGTTACGCCAGTAACTTTCACGCCATAATCAAAAGCATCCTTTATTCCGTGCGCACCCTTAAAAGAAGGAAGTATTGCAGGGTGTATATTTAAAATCCTCTGATTATAAGCCGCTATAAGATCAGCACCCAGAACGCGCATAAATCCGGCTAAAACAATCAACTCGATATTATCCTCCTGAAGGTGCTGAATAATTCTCTTCTCAAAATCACCCTTAGAGGGGAAATCCTCCCTCCTTACCAAAGCTACCCTTATTCCTGCGCGCTTTGCCCTGGCAATAGCTCCTGCCTTAGGATTATCAGAAACCAATAAAGATAAATTCGCTTTAATCTTTCCTTTCTTAACTGCCCGGATAATTGCGCTAAAATTCGTCCCTCTGCCTGAAGCAAAAACTGCAATATTCTTTAGGCTTTTATCTTCCATAGCTTATCTTCCTTCCTGGCAATACTCTTGGTAGGACAGACTCTAAAACACTCACCCCGATTATCACAGATATTATAGTCAATAACCGAAAGGTTATCAATCATCTTAATCGCTTCAACCGGGCAGGCCTTCTCGCATTTACGGCAGGCAATACATCCTACCGTACAAACCCGCATCACCTTCTTGCCCAGACCAAGCGACTTGCAGCGAACAGCATATTTTTTGTCGGCTGCAACTAAACTGAACAGTTTCTTGGGACATACTGCCACACACTTAGCGCAGGCAGTACACTTATCCTGGTCAACTAACGGGAGGCCTTCTTCGTCCATTGTGATTGCGCCGAAGGGACAGGCCCGCTGGCAATCTCCATATCCTATACAACCATAAATACAGGCCTTAGGCCCGCCTGCAATAAGATTAGCGGAAATGCAACTTCTTATGCCGCTATATTCAAATTTATCTTTTGCCCGCTTATTCCCGCCGTTACAATGTAGAACAGCCAGATTCTTTATTTTTGCCTTATGATCCACGCCCAAAACACCTGCGATTATCTCACGCACTTTCTCCTCGGCTACTACACAACCTTCTATAGAACAAGTTCCCTGAATCAGCCCTTCGGCGAATCCAATGCATCCCGGCTTACCGCAGGCGCCGCAATTTGCCCCGGGGAGTTGAGCATATATCTTTTCCAAACGGGGATCAGTTGCCACGCAGAATTTCTTTGCCGCTAAAGCAAGTCCGGCGCCAAAAATTATCCCTAGTCCGGTTAATGTCAAAATCGGGGCTAATAAATTATCCATTTTTAGAAACGGAATCCGTTGAATCCCATAAATGCCAGGCTCATCAGCGAAGCAACTACAAAAGCTATTGGTATACCCCGCAGGCTCTCTGGCACATCTATCAATTCCAGGCGCTCGCGGATCCCTGACATAATGATCAATGCCAATAAGAAACCTACTCCGGCAAAAAAAGCCTGAGCGGTAGAGTAAAGAAAGCTCTCTGCTAAAGAAACTCCCTTAGAAAAATTGTTGATATTCAATATCGTTACACCCAAGACAGCGCAATTAGTAGTAATCAAAGGCAGATAAATACCTAAAGCCCTATACAAAGCAGGGGAATATCTTCGGATCACCATCTCGATAAACTGAACGGATGTAGCAATAACCAGAATAAAAGTAATCGTCCTTAAATATCCGATATCAAAACGCAGTAATACAAAGTTATATATCAACCAGGTAATAATGCTGGATATAGTCATTACAAATATCACTGCAAGCCCCATGGAAAGCGCTGATTTAGTTTCTTTGGAGACCCCTAAAAAAGGACAAAGGCCGAGGAATTTAGAGAGAATAAAATTATTGATGAAGATCATGCTGATAGCGATAGTCAATATTTTAGCAAAATCCATTATTACTGCCCTCTCCTGCCTTTAGTTTTTTTAGTTTTAAGCAGATTGGTTAAGGCGATTAATAAACCCAGTGTAAGCAAGGCTCCCGGCGCAAGTATCATCACCGCCACCGGTTCAAAATTATTGATTAATTTAAATCCGGCGATGCTCCCCGCGCCCAAGATCTCGCGCACTAAAGCTACTGAAATCAATGCCAGAGTAAAACCGCCACCCATACCGATGGCATCAAAGATCGACGGTAAAATCGGATTCTTTGAGGCAAAGGCTTCTGCCCTTCCTAAAATAATACAATTCACCACAATCAATGGAACGAATATCCCCAAGTTAGCATCTAAAACCGGAAAATATGCTTTCATTACCAACTCACAAATAGTCACGAATGTAGCAATAATCACGATAAACGCCGGAAGCCTGATACGGTCGGGAATTAATCTTCGGATTCCGGAAATTATAGCATTTGAACCGAGCAGAACAAAAGTAGCGGCGATCCCCATACCGATAGCATTGCTTACGGAAGTAGAGACTGCTAAAGCAGGACACAGCCCCAAAGCAAGCCCTAATGTAGGATTCTCTTTTGATATGCCTTTAGTTAATTCTTTAATTAAGCTCATCACGTTCCATATACTCTTGGCCGGATATGCCTGTCAATCAAAGGTACAAATGCATTCATAATTAAAATTGCATAAGATACCCCTTCCGGATATCCTCCGAACCGACGTATGAGAAAAGCAATCAATCCGCAACCAATACCGAATACCAGCTGCCCCTTTCTGCTTAGAGGACTGGTGACATAATCAGTAGCCATAAAAAAAGCGCCCAGAATTATTCCGCCGGATAAAATACTAAATAGAAAATCACCTTTGAAAAAACCCTGCACTGCGAAAATCCAGCTCAAACCTCCCAGCGTAACAACAAAAGCAAACGGCGTCTGCCACCAGATATGTTTCTTCCAGAGTAAATAGACTGCGCCAAGTAATAAAGCCAGAATACATACCTCTCCGATACAACCCCCTCTATTGCCTAAGAATAAATCCCGGTAGGTCAAGCCTATCTCCGCTAAATCCTGCGCCTTTCCTTCTTTGATCATTACTAAGGGTGTTGCGCCGGTAAGGGCATCAAAATCAGTCATATATTTCGGCCAGGAGGAAAGTAAAAATGCGCGGGCTGCTAAGGCAGGATTAAAAATATTCCTTCCCAGTCCTGCGAACGCCAGCTTTACTATAGCAATAGCAAAAAAACTTCCGACAACAGGGATCCAAAGAGGAACATTTGAAGATAGATTATAAGCTAATAATATACCGGTAATAGCTGCGGAGCCGTCTAAAACGGTGACTTCTCTTCCGGTCAATCTCTGGATTAAAGCCTCAAAAATTATACAACTTAATATTGAGATAACGATAATCTTTAAAGCAGATAAACCAAAGATATAAACCCCGGCAACTCCGGCAGGCACTAAAGCCAAAAATACTGCCCACATCGCTTGAGCAGTCAATTCATGGCTATGGATATGCGGAGATGTACTGGCTGTTAGCCTATCCGGCATTATTGATCTCCTGAAGTAATATATCTTTAAGTTCTAATATCTGTTTTTTAATTGAATCGATCACTGCGGAAGAAGAGATAGTTGCTCCGGTTATTGCCTCGACTTGATCCAGAGAATTTAAACCCCTTCCCTGGAACTGCTCTGTAAAAGAGGCTTCTTCTACCCTGCTTCCTAAACCGGGAGTCTCATTTTGAGAGAGGATCTTAATATCAGTAATCTCTAATTTAAGGTCCAGGCCGGTCAAAGTCACGATATCCGAAGAATACCCTTGCCCGCTGGATTTAATCACAAAACCGACAAGCCTTTGATCATTAAAAGCCAGGTAATAAACCGAATCACCCAAGGATTTCCCTAGAAAATCGGTTGCTTCCGGCATTGCTTCTCCTAAAGCAGCCTTCTCCTCAAGCATCCTTTGTTCTTCAATCTTAGGTGCAGTTACGGCATTAACTACAGCTAAAATCCCGCTTGCCAAAAAACATATTATACCCAATATTAAACTATATCTAATCGTCTCTTTCACGATTTACTCCTTAACTTTGCCTTCTTGATTGACTGTAGCAAATCTTTCTTCTGCGGACAGATATAGTTGCATAATCCGCACTCCATACAATCCAGGCATCCATATGCCTTTGCCAAATCCCATTTTTCTTTCTCGCTCGCCATCCCGATCATGCAAGGCATTAATCCTACTGGACAATGCTCAACACAACGGCCACAGCGTACACATAACGCCTCAACTAATGGCTTGAGTTCGGCTCTCTTTAGACAAACGATACCATTAGTGCTTTTGATTACCGGCACATCCAGGCTGTACTGGGCAATCCCCATCATCGGACCGCCTGATATGACCTTTTCAGGTTCTTGTTTCAAAGGGCCAGATTGAGCAATCAGATCTTTAAAGGGTGTGCCTATACGCACTAAGAAATTGCCTGGATTCTCTAAGCAATCTCCTGTAACCGTAACTACCCTCTCATATAAAGGCTTTCCTAGATATACAGCTTCATAGATTGCATACAGCGTAGCCACATTATGCACTACTACCCCTATATCAAAGGGTAATTTTCCTGATGGCACTTCGCGTCTGAGAGTATTTCTTATCAGCTGTTTCTCCCCACCCTGCGGATAGAATGATTTTAAGACTTTTATTTGGAATTTGGGATTTGAAATTTGGAATTTAAATAACTTTATAGCTTCTGGCTTATTATCTTCAATAGCAATGATTACCTTTTTAACTCCTAAGCATTTTATAATCAGTTCGACACCTAATAAAATCTCTTTGGTTTTCTCGATCATCAGCCGGTAGTCACTAGTTAAATACGGCTCACACTCTGCGCCGTTTATAACCAAGACATCAACCGGTTTAGGCGGATTTAATTTTATATGTGCGGGAAAACTTGCGCCTCCCATCCCAACAATCCCCGCCTCAAACACTATACTACGAATCTGCTCAGCAGATAGATCTTCTATCTCCTCTTGGGTTTTAGGTTCTCCCTCGACTGCGCTCGGGACAAGTAGGTTCTGGGTTCTAGCTAGACTTTTATCACTATCAATGATTATAGCCTTACACCTTCCCAACACAGGATGCGGACAATCATCAATCGCAACAACCTTCCCGGAAACAGAGGCATGTATAGGCGCATATACATGCGAATCAGCTGTGGCTATCTTCTGGCCTAGAGCTACAGAATCTCCCACTTTTACCAGAGGATTACAGATCCTGCCTATATGCTGGCTCAGAGGGATATAAACCCGGCCAGGGACAGGTAGTTCTTGAATCACTTTATTTTCTGTCTGGTGTTTATGCTCTTCTAGTCTAACCATGGGATCTTACGGTGAAATATGAGATTTATTACTCCTAAGACACTGAATAAACAACCTACAATTGTCAGAATCAAAAGATTAGAGAACTTTTCTGCCAATAGGCTGCTGATAAACATAAATAATATAAATCCTACATGCATTACTATCTCTAAAGAGCTGAAGATCTTGCCCATCATTTCATTTGCGCTTGCCTTATGCACAATCGTATATGAAGCCACCATGATCGGTGCGATTGTAAATCCTAATAATAAAGACAGTAAAGCGGCGATGTCAAACCGGGGATAATGATCTAAGGTACGGGCAAAAATATTCAGCATCAAACCACTTAAAATTAATGAACTGAATATACTCTTATAATGCGAAAGCCGCTGGCCGAACTTACCGTACACAATCGTGCCTAAAAATAAACCTCCTCCCAGAAACATCACTAACAAGCCCAGGTCTTTGGTTGCCGAATTCAGGGTATTCTGTACGAAGACAATAAATACCACATAGACTGCTCCTAGTGCTGACCATAAAATAAACATTATTCCGGCAGTAAAACGGATATCTTTATTCCGGATAAAATACAAGATACCCTCTTTGATCTCTATAAGAACAGACTTCCTGATTAGATCCACTATCTCCTTACCTGTTTCCATAAAGTTAACGGATCGGCGTGTTTTGGTCATAACAAAAAAGACCAGTACACCGGAGGCGAAAAAACTCAAAGCATCTAAATAAAACCCGAACTTTGCACCTACCCACTCAACCAAAACACCGCTGACACCAAAACCCACTACCGCTGCAATCATACCGGTAGTATTAACCAGGGAATTTGCGATCAGTAGATCTTTCTCCTCTACTAAATCCGGGACTATCGCTAATTTTGCCGGCACAAAAAATCTTCCTATAGAAAAAGCAAGAAACACAATCAGATATACCGGAATCATGCTTTTGCTATAGAAC
>JBDRMO010000027.1:0-7303 GCA_043812095.1 Candidatus Omnitrophota bacterium
TCTAGCCAAAAGGGCGGGATTCAATTCGCACAGTGACTTACATTCACTAGCGTTCTGTAAGCCACGTGCTCATTGAACAATGATTCAAGAGATGATAGGATTATTAAAAGCTAAACAAGATCTAAGCCGTAGTCAGATGCAATCGGTGATGGAAGAGATTATGAACGGCAGAGCTCAAACTGAGCAGATCATTTCTTTTTTGAGGGCGCTGGGAGATAAAGGAGAGACGGTAGAGGAATTAACTGCCGCAGTTTTGGTAATGCGGACTTATGCAGCTAGAATAGGCACAAAGCATAAAGTGGTTTTGGATACCTGCGGAACCGGAGGAGATAAATCAGGGACTTTTAATATCTCGACGGTTGTGGCATTTATAGCCAGCGGTTGCCGGATTGCAGTTGCTAAACACGGAAATCGTTCTGTATCTAGCCTTTGCGGGAGTGCGGATATATTTGAAGCCTTGGGGATAAATATAAATATGAGTAAGGAGAAGGTTGAGGAATGTCTGGATAGTATTGGGATTGCCTTTTTATTCGCCCCGAATCTGCATCCGGCAATGAAATATGCCATGGCGGCAAGAAAGCAGATCGGTAAACGTACGATGTTTAATATCCTTGGGCCATTGAGCAATCCAGCAGGCGCAACTAATCAGTTAATCGGAGTTTTTGATAAGCGCCTTACAGAACCTTTGAGCAGAGTTTTAGTGAATCTGGGAAGCCGGCACGTATTAGTAGTCCACGGAGATGACGGCCTGGATGAGATTACCACAACCAGCAGCACCTCTATCAGCGAAGCTAATCGTGGAGAAATAAAGAATTATAAGGTTAATCCGGAGGATTTTGGAATAGATAGAGCAAGGCCTGAGGATCTACTGGGAGGGGATGCAACAGTGAATGCAAAGATTCTTCTGGATATTTTAAGCGGAAAGAAAGGCCCGAAGCGGGATATTGCAGTCTTGAATTCTGCGGCGGCAATATATGCATCCGATCAGGCGTCATCGATTAAGGGAGCGATAAAGTTAGCTAATGATTCTATAGATTCGAAAGCGGCCTTAGAGAAATTAGAGGCGCTGAAAAAGTTTTCCGGGAATAATTAGATGGTAAAGAAAGATATACTCAAAGAAATTATCGGCAAGAAGAAAGAGAAAATTATTTTAGCGAAGCAGCAGTTTCCCGAAGCTGACTTGATGTCCAAGATACAGTATTTACCGCCTGCGCGGCCGTTTCTGGAATCAATCAGAAAAGCACGCCAGATCTCATTGATCGCGGAGATTAAGAGGTCTTCGCCCTCGCAGGGGGTTATCCGGGAAAACTTTAACCTTGAGCAGATCGCTGAAGCTTATAATCAGGCAGGAGTGCAGGCAATATCTATCTTGACTGAAGAGGATTATTTCGGCGGAGACATCTCTTTTATTAATCAAGTCAAGAATTTAGTTAGTGCTCCGATTTTACGAAAAGATTTTATCCTCGAGCCTTACCAGATTTATGAATCATATGTTTTTGGTGCAGACGCGGTACTCTTGATCGCTGATTTACTTTCTAAGGATAAATTGATCGAACTGATGCAGATAGCAGATACGCTTGGCATTGATTGTCTGGTAGAGGTGCATACGGAGAAGGAACTAAAGAAGATTCTCACTCTTAAGAATATCAATCTCATAGGAATAAATAACCGTAATTTACATACCCTAGAGGTAGATTCCCAAACTACTGAGAAGTTATTTACTTTAATCCCTAAGGATAGAATAGTAGTTGTGGAAAGCGGGATCAAATCTTCTCAGGATGTACTATTTTTAAAAATATTGGGCGTGAGTGCGGTTTTAGTCGGCACTGCTTTCATGCAGGCCGAGAATATCAAGAGTAAAGTGGAAGAGATTATGGGATGGTAAACCTCCGCACCAATTGTAACGATACTATGTTTGGCGTTTATATACTAAAAAGTAAAAAAGATAATAATTGCTACATAGGCTCTACTAATAATTTAGATAGAAGAATAAATGCGCATAATAAAGGTTTAGTCTTTTCAACAAAATCAAGGATTCCATTCGATCTAATTTATTTCGAAGCTTATAAATCCGAGACAGATGCAAGGCTAAGAGAAAAAAGTCTTAAGATAAGATCTAGAGCCTTCGCTCAGTTAAAAAAACGGATCAAAGAGAGTATTAGGCTATGACAATTGGTGCGGGGGTAAAAGTGAAGGTTTGCGGTATTACTAATTCAGAGGACGCAAAAAAGTCAATTCAGGCAGGATCTGATGCCCTGGGTTTTGTTTTCTACAGAAATAGCCCGCGTTATATTGCTCCCGACAAAGCCAGCGCAATAATTAAAGCTCTGCCGAAAAAGATTAAAAAGATTGGAGTATTTGTAAATGCGAAAGAAGACTCGATAAGAAGAATTGCCGGAATTTGCAGGCTTGATATGTTGCAGTTTCACGGCAATGAGTCAGCAGAGTTCTGCAGGAAGTTTAGAAATTATAAAGTGATCAAGGCCTTTAGAATTAAAGACAAGATAGAAACCGAAAAGATATCAAGATACCTTACCTACGCCTATATGTTCGATGCCTTCAACAAATATAAATTTGGCGGGACGGGAAAAAAATTTAACTGGAATTTACTGAGAAGTAAAGATAAAATAAAAAGAGTTATATTTCTATCCGGAGGGCTTACGGAGAGAAATGTAGCCCGGGCGATAAAAGCCGTACAGCCTGATTGGGTTGATGTTTCAAGCTCAGTTGAAATAAAGCCGGGAAAAAAAGATTACGCAAAGATCAAGGGGTTTATTGATGCAGTGAAGGTAGTGAATTAACAATGGGTGGCTTGGACAGATTTCGAGCCGCGTGGTGCGGCGAGAAACTGGCCAAGACAGCCTACCTGCCGGCAGGCAGAGACGTATTTTATTAGGCATTATTTAGTAATCTAATTAGAGGAGAGATATGTTACCGGATAAAAAAGGACATTTTCAGGAGTTTGGCGGGAGGTTTGTTCCGGAGACCCTGATTTACGCCTTGGATGAGCTGGATAGAGAATATAGGAAGGCAAGGCAGAATAAAAAATTTATTCAAGAGTTAGATTATTACCTTAAAGAATACGCCGGCAGGCCTACGCCGCTATATTTAGCAGCGAATTTGAGCAGGCATTTAGGTTTGAATAAAATTTATTTAAAAAGGGAAGATCTACTGCATACCGGCGCTCACAAGATAAATAATACCCTCGGACAGGTACTCTTAGCGTTGAGGATGAAGAAGAAGCGGATTATCGCTGAAACCGGCGCAGGTCAGCATGGAGTTGCTACTGCTACAGTCGGGGCGATGTTTGGCCTTGAATGTGATATCTATATGGGAGAGGAAGATATAAAAAGGCAGAGTCTGAATGTTTTCAGAATGAAGTTACTCGGTGCCCGCGTGATCTCGGTTAAGAGCGGATCAAAAACCCTTAAAGATGCGATAAATGAAGCGATCAGAGATTGGGTAACTAATGTTAGAACTACGCACTATATCATCGGTTCTGTAGTAGGGCCGCATCCTTATCCGATGATGGTCAGAGATTTTCAATCAGTGTTGGGCAAGGAAGCAAGAAGACAGATTTTAAAAAAGGAAAATAAATTACCCGATTATTTAGTCGCTTGTGTTGGCGGCGGAAGTAATGCCATGGGGTTATTTTACCCGTTCTTTAAAGATAAGACAGTTAAATTTATCGGAGTTGAGGCTTCAGGCAGAGGGCTGGCAAGCGGAGAGCATTCGGCTACGTTGGTTGCCGGGAGTCCCGGAGTATTGCATGGCTCTAAATCCGACCTGCTGCAGGATAGGTACGGCCAGGTAAACCCTGCACATTCAGTTGCTCCCGGTTTAGATTATCCCGGTACAGGCCCGGAACACGCCTATTATAAAAAGATAGGTAGGGCTAGGTACGTAGCTGTAAATGATAGAGAAGCATTGGAGGGCTTTAAATTACTCTCTGAGACAGAAGGAATAATCCCGGCTCTAGAGCCTGCGCATGCAATCATTTATCTAAGAAAAATGGCGAAAATTATAAAGAAGAGTTCGGTGATTATAGTCTGTCTTTCCGGCCGAGGGGATAAAGATCTGGGTATAGTTACGGAAAATCTAAAGACATGAACAGAATAGAGGCTAAATTTAAAAAATTAAAAAAAGAGAAGAAAAAAGCATTTATCGCTTTTATTACTGCAGGGTATCCTGATTTAAATACTACCAGGGAGTTACTTTATGAGTTTGATAGGATCGGGGTGGATCTGGTAGAGTTAGGAGTTCCCTTTTCCGATCCTTTAGCAGATGGTCCCCTGATCCAGGAAGCTTCGCAGGCCGCTTTGAAAAAGAAGGTCAATCTGGGGGCTATTCTGAATTTAGTGAAAACAGTGCGCAAGCGGATAAATTTACCCCTCTGCTTGATGACTTATTATAATCCGATATTTGCCTTTGGCGAAAAAGCTTTTGTAAAGAAGGCGCTAGAGTCCGGAGTTGACGGCGTGATTATCCCTGATCTGCCTCCTGAAGAGGGTAAGGGTTTTATAAAGTTAGCGCATAAGCTGGGGTTGGACGTAATCTGTTCTATTTCTCCTACTACTTCCTCAAGGCGCATAAAGTATATAGCGAATCTTGCAAGAGGGTTTATCTATTATGTTTCTCTGACCGGAGTTACCGGACCGCGCCAGAATCTACCCGCGGAACTGATTACTAATCTGAAAAATCTGAAAAAATATACCTCTAAACCTATTTGTGTAGGCTTCGGAGTATCATCACGCCCTCAGATAGAGCAGATTTATAGAGTAGCCGACGGAGTGATTGTGGGAAGCGCGATCATCAGGCAGGTAAGAAGCTATATCGGTAAGCCGGGTCTGGTTAAAAAAGTCAGCAATTTTACTCAAAAAATAAAAAGTGTATAAAAAGACGATACTTAATAATGGCTTAAGGGTTATTGCTCATCCTATGCCAAAGATGCAATCATTGGCTTTGGGTATCTGGTTAAAAGTAGGTGCCAGATACGAAAGTGCGGATCAGAGCGGAATTTCTCATTTCTTAGAACATCTCCTATTTAAAGGAACGAAAAAATATTCCTGCCGCAAGATTAAAGAATCAATCGAGGGTGTCGGCGGCTCATTGAACGGTTTTACTTCGGAAGAGCTTACTTGTTATCTGGTGAAGATTCCCGCCGATTATTTAAGCCTGGCTTTAAATATCTTATCAGATATGGTACTTGATCCTCTGTTATCTCCTTCAGAAATCCAGAGAGAAAAAACCGTGATTTTAGAGGAGATAAAGATGTATAGAGATTTACCGCAAAGCCATGTCTACGAACTTTTAGATGAACTGCTTTGGCCTGATCAGCCGCTCGGAGCACCGATAATCGGATCGGCTGAGATTGTCAGCAGGATTAGCAGAAAAGAGTTATTTCTCTTTAAGCAGAGATATTATACTCCTTGCAATATCGTAATCAGTGCAGCCGGGCTCCTGGATTACAATGAATTACTCGGGGGCGTGAAACGGATCTTTTGCGCTAACAAGAATCATGATCAGGTTAGTTTTGAAAAGGCCCGAGAAGGGCAAAACAAACCGCGATTAAAGATCTACAATAAGAAGACGGAACAGACCCATATGGCTTTGGGTTTTCATGGTTTCAGCAGAGACCATTATTCAAAGCATGCTCAAAGCCTGCTGCATGTTATTCTGGGGGCAAATATGTCCAGCCGCCTTTTTAATCAGATTAGAGAGAAAGAGGGCCTTGCTTACGAAATCGGAACTTTAGTAAAACGTTATCAGGATACAGGCGCTTTTGTCGTCCATGCAGGCATGGATAACCGTAAGGTCTTGGATGCCATAAGATTAGTGCTGAAGGAACTAAGAAGAATTAAGAAAGCATTAGTCAGCGAAGATGAATTTAAGAGAGCTAAGGACTTCTATCTGGGGCAGACAAAATTAGCTTTAGAGGATACCTTGAATCATATGCTTTGGATCGGAGAAACCAGTGCAACCTTAGATAGGGCTTATTCGCTTTCTGATATTATAAAAGAGGTGAATAAAGTCACCAGGGAAGACTTAAGGGAAGTTGCGCAATATATATTCCAAGAGAAAAGATTAAATCTGGCATTGATCGGTCCGCTTCGAATGAGTGAGGATAAGCTCAAGCAGCAGCTTGGCCTGATAAGCTAAGGCGATTATCATGGAAACTTTACTCTCCCTCCCCGTAACATTATTATTTATTTTTGTTTTAGCGTTGATCTCTTTTTTCTTCTCTGCTTCTGAGACCGCAGTCATCGGTTTAAGCAAGCTCCGCCTGAGGAATATGGTTGCGCAGGGCCTAAAGGGTGCTAAGAGCATACAACGATTAGTGATGCAGCTGGATAAGTTTATTGCGGCAATATTAATCGGCAACGACTTCGTCAATATCGCCATCTCTGCGATTGTTACAGGTATATTCGTGCAGATATTCGGTTATCGCTGGGGAGTGGTAATCTCGACATTTGCCGCTACCTTTTTCGTCCTGATTATATGCGAGATAACCCCTAAAATATTAGCTACTAAGCATACGGAGAAGATAGCGTCGTTCACTTCTCCGGTAATGGAAATCTTTATTAAAATATTCTATCCTTTAATTTTGATTTTTACTTTTAGCAGCCATCTGATTTTAAAGTTATTACGCATAAAGCCGCAGAAGAGATCCCCTTTGATTACTGAAGAAGAATTGCGCCTGATGATAGAAATAGGCAAGGAGGAGGGGGTGTTGAGTGATGAAGAAAGAAAGATGCTGCACCGTATTTTTGAATTCGGAGATACAAAGGTAAAGGAAGTGATGGTTCTTAAAGGAAAGATTATCGGCGTCGATATAAACACCTCTTCGGATAAGCTGATGGATATTTTTATTGAAAAGGGGCATGCACGGCTGCCGGTATATGAAGAATCGTTAGATAATATCGTAGGCATAATCTATGCCAGAGACCTACTCTATATTCTAAGGGATAAGGGGCTTTTTGTTCTAAATGACTTAATACATAATGTTTATTATGCGGATTCCTCTATGCGCGTAAATGAACTATTAAGGAAATTCCAGGCTGATAAGATGCAAATCGCGATTGTCAGAGATGAACATAAAAAGTCTATCGGCATGGTCACCCTGGAAGACCTGATTGAAGAGATTGTCGGTGAGATAGAAGAGGATCATCAAAGACGCCCAGGATAAGAATTATTTGACATAGATAATAAGATATGATATGATTATTACCCTGATGACTACTTATGGTTAAAAAGGAGGAATAAAATGGCAGAGACAGGTTATTGTGTAAAATGTAAGAGCAAG
>JBDRMO010000028.1:0-4106 GCA_043812095.1 Candidatus Omnitrophota bacterium
TGGTGTTTGAAATTCGGTAAGATCGGCGTTGAGGAGATAGATTGCGTAGCATTTTATGATAACGGTATAAAAGAAAGACTCAAATCATCTTTTTCGTTAAAGAATCTGCTAGGCTGCAAAAAGAAGATAGTTTATTTCTCGCAAGAGGATTCCTATCTGGCCTCAGCTTTTTATCCGTCATGTTTCCAAGATGCAGCAGTTTTGGTTAATGACGGCAGTAAAGTAAAAACCGTATTTGCAAGGGGAGGCGGGAACCGCATTGAGATTTTAAGTAACCATGGTTTCACGCATTCTCTGGGAGTGCTTTATTCCGCTGTTACCCATTATCTTGGATTTAAAGTCGATTGTGATGAATATAAAATAATGGGCCTTTCGGCGTACGGAAAGCCAAAGTACCGGGATATGATGATAAAAAATAGACATATCCTGTCCCGTCCAAGCCGGAGATTCACCGAGCGATTACTGAGTAATATATTCGCGGTGAAGCCCAGAGAAGAAGACGCGGAGATTACTACTCGCCATATGGATATTGCAGCTTCTGTCCAAGCGGTAATTGAGGAGGAAATCTTAAAGCAGGCGGAATATCTGTATGGCGTTACCGGTTGCGAAAATATCTGTCTATCCGGAAGTATGGCTTTAAATTGTCTGGCCAATACAAAGATTATGCGTCAGGGGTGTTTCAAGAATATCTGGATTCAGCCGGCAGCAGGTGATGCGGGGGGAGCATTGGGGGCGGCGCTTCTGGCTTGGCATAAGCATTTGGGAAATATCAGGCAGGTAGGTACCGCCAATGACATGATGAAAAGTGGGTTTTTAGGGCCCTTTTACAGCGATAATGATATTGAAGAATTTTTAAGCCGCGAGCGCATTCCCTTTAGCAAATTAGAATATCCACAGCTGCCAGACCAAATTTCCGATTTAATTGCTATGGGAAAGGTAGTGGGCTGGTTTCAGGGCAGGATGGAGTTCGGGCCGCGCGCCTTAGGAGCCCGTTCCATACTGGCAGACAGCCGTAACTATAATATGCATGACAGGATAAACCTGAAGGTTAAATTCAGGGAGCCATTTAGGCCTCTGGCGCCGGTAGTTCTGGCAGAGAAAAGCGCCGAATATTTTGATTTAGGGATAGAAAGTCCTTATATGCTGCTGGTTTCGCAGGTTAAAGCAGGCAGGCGGGAAGGAATCCCGGCAGTGGTGCATATAGACAATTCCAGCCGGATTCAGACGATAAAAAAAGAGACACATCCGTTATATTATGATACAATAAAAGCATTTTACGGGAAGACCGGCTGCCCGGTGGTGATTAACACCTCATTTAATGTAAGGGGAGAGCCGATTGTCTGCAGTCCGGAGGATGCCTTCAGGTGTTTTTTGCAGTGCGAAATGGACTACCTGGTAATGGGTAGTTTTCTGCTGAATAAAAGGGGATAAAAATAGTAGCAGGCTTTTATGCTTTGCTTAGAATGGTCTTGACGGATGGTCGCTGAAAAGGAGAGGGTTAATGTTTAAAAAAATAATAAAGTTTACTGTTTTATCGGTACTGTGCGTTTTTGTGATTTTCGCCCTGATAGAAATAAAATCAAGCTCTCCGGCTGCGGTTTTAAGCCAGCTTTCCAGGCAAGGAAAATTGGACAGCCGGAATATCAATCTTAAGCTCAATTATCTGGCAGTTATCCCGGTAGGGGAGGCCAACTTAAGGAATTTAGGCAAAGAGAAGTTCCGGGGCGAAGAGTTGGTGCATTTAAGGGGCGAGGCCAAGACCTTTGATTATGTCAGAAGCATGTTTCATGCTAAGGCTGTGGTGGATTCTTATAGTGATCCCCGCGAGAAACACTCTGTATATTTTCTGCAGCATCTGGAGATGATTAACAAGCCCGACGAAGACAAAGAGTTGCATTATGATCAAAAAAGACACGTAATGACCTATAAGGGTCCGAGAGGAACAGAAGAGAGGGTAATAGAGGAGGGCTCCCAGGATCCGCTTTCGGCCATTATGTATCTTCAGGAGAATAAATTTGATCCTGGCGAAGAGTTTAGCCTCAATTTTAACACCAATCAGAAGAATTATGTGCTTAAAGGCAAGTTTTTAGCCAATGAATATATTAAGATTAGAGATAAAGATTACGAGATGTCAGTCGTTGAGGCTCGGGTGGGAAGAAAAGACAAGAACCCCCGCCATCAGACCAGCTTTAAAATCTGGTTTTTAAAGACCGGCGGTTCAAAGATACCGATATTGCTTAAGGCCATGACCAATGTCGGCCCCATTGTTGCCAGGGCCCAGTAATATAGTGCGTTCATTTACAAAATAATAACTGCATATTGCACAGATTAGCACAGATGAAAAGATACTGATTGGCACAGATATTTTTCTGTGGTCATCTCGCGTCTTCTAATCTGTGCCCATCAGTGTAAAATTGTCACCGAAGTATTCTTTAATAGATAAGGCATAAAGCAATATGAAGATAGGAATTGATATCCGCTCCACCCTAAAACAAAGAACCGGCATAGGCCAGTATACCCTGAGCCTAATAAATAATCTGGCCAGGATAGATCCGGTCAATAAGTACCTATTATATAGCAGGAAGAAGATAATCGACCGCAAGCGGAAACTTCCCAAAATACCCGGAGAAAATTTCCACCACCGCGTTGACTATTTTTCCTTTGGCCCGGAGAAGTTGATAAAGGAGGTGGATGTTTTTCATACCTCCAGTTATGATTTAAAAAAACCGAAGCATGCCAAACTGGTTTTAACCATCCACGACGTAATCCATAAAACATTTCCTTCTGCGCATACGAAAGAAACCATTGCATCAATAGACCGGATGCTGGCCGAGATATTGCCGCAAACCTCAGTAATCATTACCGATTCCCAGACCACCAAAGACGATTTTCTCAAGTGGTTCTTTTTTAAGCCCGATAAGATTAAAGTGGTTTATCCAGGGGTAAGCAATTGGTTTTATCCTGTTGACCGGCAGAAAGAAAAGTATCTTCTTTTTGTGGGCACTATTGAGCCCAGGAAGAATATAAAGAACTTAATCCGGGCCTTTTATCTTCTAAAAAAAGAACATCTCCTGCCGCACCAGCTGGTAATTGTTGGCATGAAGGGCTGGATGTATGAGGATGTATTTAAGCTGGTTGATGAATTGAAATTGAATCAGGAGATAATCTTTAAAGATTATGTATCTGAAGAGGAATTAAGGGATTGGTATAACCGGGCTGAAATTTTTATCTATCCGTCGCTTTATGAAGGTTTTGGATTTCCTATAGTCGAGGCCTTTGCCAGCGGCACTCCGGTAGTAACCTCAAATACCTCTTCTTGCGCTGAAATCGCCCGGGGTGCGGCTATACTGGTAGACCCGCAAAACTTCGGAGAGATAAGCGATGCGATTATAAAGATAATCAAAAACCAGGAACTGAAAAAAGACTTGGTCGCCAAAGGATTGGAAAGGGCAAAACAATTCTCTTGGGAAAAAACGGCCTCAGAGATTTTAGCGGTTTTCCGCGGGATTCATTCAAATGAGGGTTAGCGGATTTACCATTGTCAGGAATGCCTTAAAATATAATTATCCGGTTGCCGAATCTATTAAATCCATTCTGCCGGTCTGTGACGAATTTATAGTTAACGTAGGGGACAGCGAGGATGCTACTTTAGAATTGATTGAATCGATAAGAGACCCCAAGATCAAGATTTTGCGGGGCACTTGGGATTTTAGCGTTGGCGAAGAGGTTTTAGGGCATGAAACCAACCGGGCCTTCAGTAAATGCACCGGCGATTGGGCATTTTATCTTCAAGGTGATGAGGTGGTGCATGAAAGCGATTTGCCTATTTTAAAAAGAATGATGCTTAGATATATAGATGATCCGAAGGTAGATGCTTTGCGTTTTAAATGGCTGCACTTTTTCGGAAGTTATTACCGTTACCGGATTGACAGCGGCTGGTTCCAGAAAGAAGATCGGATAGTAAAAAATAACGGAGAAGTCGAGTCTTACAGCGGCGCCTTCGGTTTCCGCAGGAAAGACGGAAAGCCCTTGCAAAGGGCCAGGACCGGGTGTTTTATTTATCATTACGGTTGGGTCCAGCCGGCGGATATTATGACCAAGAGGAG
>JBDRMO010000029.1:0-6337 GCA_043812095.1 Candidatus Omnitrophota bacterium
GTCAGAGTGTCAGAGCGTCAGAGCGTCAGAAAGATGCATATGGACAAAAGGGTTACCGAGAATTATCTACCTTCCGGTTGCGCACGGAGAAGGAAAATTTGTTGCTAAAGATAAAAAAACCTTAGAGGGAATCAAAAGAAATAAACATATCGTATTTCAATATTGCGATGAGGGCGGGGGTTTGGGTCAATATCCTGATAATCCTAATGGTTCAGCGGAGAACATCGCCGGTATTTGCGATCAAAGCGGAAGGATCTTGGGCTTGATGCCTCATCCGGAAAGACATATAAATTTTCAGCACCATCCCCGCTGGAATTCTTTAAAGCATAAGCAGGAAGGAGACGGCCTGCAAATATTTAAGAATGGTGTCGACTATGCCAGAAAGCATTTATAAAGGGAGGAATGAATGAGCGGTATTTTCGGAGTTGTTTCACAGCGTGATTGTAGGGAGGATCTTTTCTACGGGACAGATTACCACTCTCATCTAGGGACAGAATTCGCCGGGCTTGCGGTGGTTGATAAGGAACTGGCGCGCAAGATTCATGATATCAAAGGAAGCCAATTCAAGGCCAAGTTTTTCTACGATTATAAAACCATGCCGGGTAAAATGGGTATCGGCGTAATCAGCGCAAACGAAGAGCAGCCGATATATGTAAACTCTAAATTTGGCCCATTCTGCGTTGTCTTTAACGGTTTTATCGATAATAGCGCTGAGTTAGTTAGTGAGCTTTATAAGCAGGGACAGTCTTTCAGTGAGGTAAGTGATACAGGGGTGAATCAGGTAGAGCTGATAACCAAGCTGATCATCCGCGGTAAGAATATCGTCGATGGTATTGAATATATGTTCTCTAAGATCCAAGGGTCGTGCACTCTGCTGCTTTTAAATAAAGAGGGGATCTATGCGGCCAGGGATAGGTATGGTTATTCACCTTTGGTAATTGGTAAGCGCGGTAGAGATTGGGCGGTTACCACAGAGACCGCGGCCTTTTATAATTTGGGGTTTAAAATAAAAAAATACATCCAACCGGAAGAGATCGTGCTTTTAAATAAAACAGGATTGCAATCAAAGCGCAGAGGCAAGATCAGGAATCAGGTCTGTTCGTTTTTGTGGGTTTATACCGGTTTTCCCGCTTCATCATACGAAGGACTAAACGTAGAGATTTCCAGAGAAAAATGCGGAGGGTTTTTGGCCGAGAATGATAAGATAAAGGCAGATATGGTAGCGGGGATCCCGGATTCAGGCACAGCGCATGCCATAGGTTACAGTATGAAATCAAAGATCCCTTTTAGAAGGCCGCTGGTAAAATATACGCCGGGATTCGACCGCAGCTACACTCCTCCCTCGCAGGAAACACGTGACCGGATCGCTAAGATGAAGTTAATACCGATTCCTGATATCATTAAGAATAAGCGGATAGTCTTCTGCGATGATTCGATTGTCAGAGGAACACAGCTGAAGAATTATACTATCCAAAAAGTAAAGGAGTGCGGAGCAAAACAGATTCACATGAGGATCGCCTGTCCGCCGTTAATGTTTCCTTGTAAGTTCAATTATTCCACTCGCAGCATCAAAGAGCTGGCAGCGCGCAGGGCGATCAAAGCGTTAGAGGGTAGGGATCTGGAAGATATCAGCCCGTATTTAGATGAGAATTCCCCAAAATACAAAAAAATGGTACAATGGATTGCTAAGGATCTCGGGGTGAGTACGTTGAAATACCAGAAATTATCTGATATGGTCAAAGCCGTAGGTTTATCGAATGATAAACTCTGCTTATACTGCTGGACAGGTAGGGAGCCGTGAATTTAGAAAAACCAAGAGAATTTTGCGGTTTATTCGGGATTGTAAATAATAACCATGCCAGTTGGCTGACTTATCTGGGGTTATATTCTCTGCAGCATCGGGGCCAGGAAGCCTGCGGGATCGTAGTTAATAATAAAGGCACTTTAAACTTGCATAAAGATGTAGGTTTAGTAAGCGATGTCTTTATCCCGAAGGTCTTGAGTAAACTTAAAGGAAATATGGCGATGGGGCATGTACGTTATTCTACTACCGGATCAAGCGTACTGAAGAATGCCCAGCCGCTTTTAATCGAATATGCCAAGGGAAGTATTTCTATCGCCCATAACGGAAATCTGGTCAATGCATTGCAACTTCGTCAATATCTTGAAAAGACCGGTTCAATATTCCAAACTACTACGGATTCGGAAATCGTCATCCATCTTATGGCTAGGGCAAAGTCTAGAGATCTCAAGGAGAGTTTGATCTATGCCTTAAAAAGACTTCGGGGAGCCTATTCTTTATTGCTAATGGATAAGCGTAATCTTGTTGGGGTCAGAGATCCTTTAGGTTTTCGGCCTTTAGTTCTAGGCAAGGTCGGTAAAGCATGGTGCCTGGCCTCAGAGACTTGTGCTTTTGATCTGATCAAAGCTAAATTCGTACGCGATGTTGAACCGGGAGAGATTGTTTTTATTAGTGAAAAAGGGTTAAAGTCGATTAAGCCAAAAGAATTACGATTTGCTAAAAAGAATGCTTTTTGTACGTTCGAACATGTTTATTTTGCCCGGCCTGATTCTATAATGTTCGGTGAGACCGTACACTCGGTAAGGCGTAGATTAGGAGAGCAGCTGGCAAAGGAATATCCTGTTAAAGCAGATTTTGTCGTGCCAGTACCTGATTCGGGATTTTCGGCTGCTTTAGGATTTGCTCAGAAGTCAAAAATACCATTAGAGATGGGCATCATCCGTAATCACTATGTAGGGAGGACTTTTATTCAGCCTGCCCAGAATATCCGTGAATTAGGGGTGCGGGTTAAATTCAATCTGCTTAGAGGTGTTCTAAAAGGTAAGCGTATCGTAGTAGTTGATGATTCAATTGTCAGAGGCACGACTTCTAGGATACGTGTGCGTAATTTACGTCGCGCTGGGGTAAAGGAAGTGCATCTAATGATCTCTTGTCCTCCTCATCGTTTTCCATGTTTTTATGGTATTGATTTTCATCGGGCATCCGAGCTGATCGCTAATAGATATAAATCAATAAAAAGAATCAAAGAATATCTGGGGGTGGATAGCTTGGGATATTTAAGTCTTGAGGGGATGTTGGGTTGTTTAAAATATCCGGATAATCATTATTGCACTGCCTGTTGGAACGGGAAGTATCCAATTAAGCAGGAGAAGAGGCAGGGAAAGTTTTCACTGGAAACTTATTGCTGTGGACAGGGGGCGTGATATGAAGCTAACCTATAAAAAAAGCGGTGTTGATATCCGTGGCGCGGATAATTTTAAAAATAAGATTAAGCCTTTAGTGAGAAAATCTCACCACAAGGGAGTTTTGGCGGATATCGGCAGCTTTGGCGGTTTCTTCCGCTTTCCTAAAACAGAATATAAAGATCCGATTTTAGTTTCATCTTCAGACGGAGTAGGTACTAAACTAAAGATTGCCGGCCTTGTTAATAAACACGATACAGTAGGCATCGATGCCGTGGCGATGAATGTGAATGACATCCTATGCAGCGGTGCTAAGCCTTTATTTTTCCTGGATTACGTCGCTTATAGTAAACTGGGTCAAAAGCAACTCTACGATGTAGTTAAAGGTATAAATAACGGGTGCCGGGAAGCTGGTTGTTCTTTGATCGGGGGTGAAACCGCCCAGATGCCGGATTTCTACAAAAAAGGCGAGTATGATATTGCCGGTTTTTGTGTAGGCGTAGTTGAGAGAAGTAAGATTATCGATGGCTGCGGTATAACGCGCGGCGATATAGTGATTGGCCTGGAATCCAGCGGCTTGCATTCAAACGGATTTTCATTAGTAAGGCGGGTGTTTTCCTCGAGAGGATTAAAGTATTGGAGTAAAGAATTGCTTAGGCCAACACGCATTTATGTTAAGCCGGTTTTATCTTTATTAAAGAGATATAAAATCAAAGGCATAGCCCACATTACCGGCGGAGCATTTTATGATAAGATTGCGCGTATCCTGCCTAAAGGTGTGGGTGTTAGTATTGATAAAGAATCATGGATTGTTCCCGGGATATTTAAAATGATACAGAAGAAAGGTCATATAGAAGACAGAGAGATGTACCATACTTTTAATATGGGCATAGGTATGGTTTTGATTGTTGAGCCTAAGTCTGTGAAAGCGGTATTATCATGCCTGGCTACTTTTAAATTAAAGTCCTACGTTATCGGAGAAGTGGTTAAGTATAATAAGCATGTAGATATGATATGAGAGTCCTAGTTATCGGTTCAGGCGGAAGAGAAGATGCTTTGGTCTGGAAGATTGCGCAATCTAAATTAGTTGATAAGATTTTTTGTGCGCCTGGCAACGCAGGAATTGCCAGATACGCCGAATGCCTAAATATTAAAGTGGATGATATTTTTGGATTGCTAGAATTCGCCCGGAAAGAAAAGATAGATTTTACCGTTGTCGGGCCTGAAGTCTCTCTTTCTCTGGGGATTGTGGATGAATTTATTAAGCAAGGATTAAGAATTTTTGGCCCGAATAAAGCCGCAGCTGGTCTTGAGGCAAGTAAGGTCTTTAGTAAACAGCTGTTGGCTAAATATAATATCCCTACGGCTGATTTTAAAATTTTCGATGATTATCAGGAAGCAAAAAAATATATCGAGAGAAGAGGTGCTCCTTGTGTATTAAAAGCAGACGGCCTAGCCGCGGGCAAAGGAGTATTTGTAACTAAGACGCTTGAGGAGGCAAAGCAGGCACTTGATTCTATAATGCAGGAGAGAATTTTCGGCGATGCCGGAAACAAAGTGATTATTGAAGATTGCCTGGAAGGCGAAGAGGCATCGATACTGGTAATTACTGATTCAAGGGAAGTTGTAGCTTTAGCCTCCAGCCAGGATCATAAGCGGATCTTTGACCATGATCAGGGTCCGAATACTGGGGGGATGGGGGCTTATTCACCGGCTCCCGTAGTTACAAGCGCATTATTTAAAGAGATCTTAGAAGGAATAGTTTATAAGACGATAGCAGGTTTGCTAAAAGAGGGAATAGAATATCAGGGAGTTTTGTATACGGGGATTATGATTACCAAAGATGGGCCGAAGGTCCTGGAATTTAATGTGCGTTTCGGCGATCCGGAAACACAGGCAATATTGCCCCGCTTGAAATCAGATCTTTTAGAAGTGATGTTGGCTGCAAGTGCAAAGAAATTGAAAAAAGCAAGCCGGCTTTCCTGGGATAGCCGGGCTTGTGTTTGTGTGGTTTTAGCATCAGGCGGATACCCGGGGAACTATGAAAAGGGTAAAGAAATCTTCGGATTGGAGGAAGCAGGTAAATTACAGGATATCGTAGTATTTCATGCGGGAACAAAGGCAGTCAAAGAAGATAAAAAAACGGGAATCGTCACCAACGCAGGAAGAGTATTAGGCGTAACGGGTTTAGGCGATGATATCCGGACAGCTATAGATAAGACTTACCAGGCAGTAGAAAAAATCAATTTCCAAGGAATGCAGTATAGAAAGGATATTGGTTATAAAGCAACGACAAATGACAAAAAGGATTTAAATGTCAAATGTCAAAGCACAAAATTCAAAATAAATTCAAAGCACAAAATCTAAATGTCAAAACGTCAGTTTTAGTATTTGAAATTTGAATTTGTGATTTATTTTGATATTTGAATTTTGTCATTTGACATTAGAATGGAGGCACTATGAAAAAAATTATTAGCATAATTATGGGCAGCGAATCAGATTTAGCTACGGTTCAGTCAGCGATAGACGTACTCAAAGAGTTTAAAGTCGGCTTTGAGGTTGAGGTTTTGTCCGCACATCGTACGCCAAAACTGCTAGAGAAATATGTGGAAGCAGCTCCTAAAAGAGGTACGAAAATATTTATTGCTGCAGCAGGAGGCGCAGCTGCATTAGCCGGAGTAATTGCTTCACATACTACATTGCCGGTAATCGGGATTCCGATTGAGACAAAAAGTTTAAAAGGGTTGGATTCTTTATTATCTACGGTTCAGATGCCGGCAGGAGTGCCTGTGGCGAGTATGGCAATCGGGAAAGCAGGTGCCAAGAATGCCGCGATATTTTCTCTGGAAATTTTAGGCATCCAGGATAAAAGGATAAATGCAAAATTGAGTGCTTACAAGAAGAAGATGCGCAGTAAAATCAAGAAAATAAGAATTAAACTGTAAAAGCCGTGAAAATAATCAAGCTAAACCCGGAAAGTCATGAACCCGCTTACATCAGAGAAGCAGCCGAGGTTTTATCCGGCGGAGGGTTGGTGATTATTCCTACCGAAACAGTCTATGGGATTGCCGCAGATATGTCTAATAAAAAGACGCTGGATAGATTATATGAAATAAAGAAGAGGCCGAAAGAA
>JBDRMO010000030.1:0-53790 GCA_043812095.1 Candidatus Omnitrophota bacterium
CCGTATTTGAGCATAGCGATACGCTCAACCCCCATCCCGAAAGCAAACCCGCTGTACTTTTTACTATCTATGCCCACATGCTTCAAGACATTAGGGTGGATTAACCCGGAGCCTAATATCTCAAGCCATCCTTTTCTTCCGCAAACAGAACAGCCCTTACCTTTACAAATAATACAAGAGATATCAACTTCCGCGGACGGCTCGGTAAAAGGAAAGAAGTGCGGACGAAACCTCATTTTAATATCATTTGTAAAAACCGCCTTAGCAAAAACCTCTAGTATTCCCTTTAAGTCCGCAAATGTGATATTCCTATCTACCATAAATCCTTCAATCTGATGGAACATGAAAGAGTGGCTCGCATCGACTGCATCCGGTCTGTAAACCCTCCCCGGAACCACTACAGCTAGAGGCGGCTTCTCTTTTTTCATCACCCTAATCTGAACGGGTGAAGTATGGCTTCTTAATAACAGGTTCTGGGTTTTAGGTTCTAGGTTTTTAGTCTTCAGATAAAATGTATCGAATACATCCCGGGAAGGATGTTCAAGAGGAATATTCAATCCGGTAAAATTATTGTATTCGGTCTCTATTTCAGGCCCCTCGATTACGGCAAAGCCCATTTTTTTAAATATGCCGCAAATCTCATTACGGATTTGAGTTAAAGGATGTAGAGAACCTAGCTCCCGGGCAATGCCGGGCATACCTATATCGCATGCTTTGCGACGTAACTCTCCGGAACCTGAGGCGATCGAACGCTGCTTCTGCTCAATCAGAGCCAAGGCCTTATTTTTTAAAGCATTGACCTCCTGACCAAATGCACCGCGCTCTTGAGGAGGAAGATCAGGGATGGAACTGGTAAGCTGCGCAATAATCCCCTTTCTCCCCAGAAACTGCACCCTGAATGCCTCCAGAGACCTGATGGAATCTACGCTTTCTATTTCAGCGTCTATCTGCGTTTTAATAGCATCAATATCCATACTAAGCACATTACCCCCGATAGCATAATCACCAGATTTCTTTTAGCGATAACCAATCTCTCTTTAATAACCTGGCCGCGGATGAGTTTTTTTATAGATTTGGCGTGTATATCCAGCTCACCGCCGTGCTCTATGCAGGCACGATTAAAAAAACCCGATACCTCTATCCAGTCTCCTTTAGATTTATAAGCTCCCGTAAATTCAATCTCCTTGACTAAACCGCCATCTGCCCAAACACCAAGCGCTTTCCTGCCGTCATTAACATTAAGCCAGACAAAATCACCGCGCCTCATTATATCACCGATAACCTCTCCTTCATAGGTTAGCAGTTTCCCGTCATACTCTTTGGCATTGTTGATTAATTCGGTACTCGTAACCGACTGGGCAAGACAGAAAGTGAACGTAAAGTGTAAAATGAAAAACGAAAAACTAAAATTTAAAGCTAAAAATTTTAAGTTTTGAATTATGATTTTACGATTTAATTTTTGCATTTTACGCTATTCTATTATTTACCTTTAATTGTTGCTACAAAAAACCCGACCAGGGCAAATATAGACATGAATTCCAGGCGGCCTGCCCACATCTGCAGGATATATGTGATCTTCAGTGCGCTTGCCATACTCACGTTAGTAATCCCGCAGGATAAACCAACGTTAGCCCCTGCCGAGGTAGATTCAAACAGGGCGTCCAAAAAAGGATACCCTAATATCATTCCGACAATTGCCCCTATTCCATAAAGCGCTAAATAGATTACCGTGATCAAGAGTGCTGAACGTGCCAATTTATCGGTTAAGAAAATGTCCTGGATATGATGAAGCTTTTGAATCACCACGCTTTTTTCCGGCAGCATAATCCTTTTAACTTCTTCAATCAGGGTCTTAAAAATTATGCCTACGCGCAGGTTCTTGATCGCTCCGGTGGTAGAACAAACAGCGCCGCCCAAAGCCATAGCACAGAGTACGCCGATCAAAGCTAAATGGTTCCACTCGGTAATAAACTGTGGGGCATATATCGACTGATAACCTGTGCCTGTATGAGCGGAGACGAGCTGGTAAAATCCTTTACGAAATAACATCAGTGCCTTAGGATAAATGCCTGCCTGAGTAAGGCCGACAGCAGTAAGCGTAAATAAAACCATAATGCTGATAAACAGGGTTACCGTCTCAATATTACGCCATATTTCCCGGCGGTTCCCTGTCCAAAGGTGATAATGTAATTTAAAATTAAGCGCCCCCAGGATCATGATGATAATCGTAAGCACCTCAAACAACAGACTGTGGTAATACATTATATTCTGAGACTGCGGAGCAAACCCCCCGGTGTCAAAGGCTGCCATGAAGAGACAGGCGCCGTGAAAAAAAGCATTCGCCGGCTTAAGGCCGCTAAATATTCCCGCCAGGCCAAGGACAAGAGTCCCAAGGATAAAATAGACGATGCTCACCAACCAGATAAATCTTGCGGTATGTATGACGTTAGGGAGGATCTTTTCATCGCGCGCCTCCCCGATATACATTTTAAAAGCGCCTGAGAATCCCCTGATGAAAAAGGAGAGAGCAACAATCGCAATGCCCTGACCTCCGATAAACATGATCAAATGCCTCCAGAAATTATGCGTGCGCGAGAGATGGTCGAGATCCTGCACTAAAATCAGTCCGGTCGTAGCAAATCCTGACATAGAATCAAAGCACGCATCCAAATAGCTTACCCAGTGGCCGCTTAAATATAAAGGTATCGCCCCTAATATCATCGCCACCAGCCATGAGAGGCTGACGATAATCATCCCCTGCATCCAGTTAGGATTCTTTTCTGTATAACATACCCTATTCAGGATCAACCCAAAGATCGCCGCGATCTCCATCGCGACCAGAAAATCTAAAACCGGATTAACCTCGCGGAATCCCAACCCCACAAAAATAGGAATAAGCATGGTAAAGGCAAGACCGAGCATAATCTTGCCTAAATAAAAACCGCTAATTTTAAGATTGTCTAACAGGTTGAGTTTTAATATCATATCCGGACGGATAGAATAAGACAGATTAAGAATGCTGCTATAATAACCGAGAGGGCGAATAAGACTTCGGTTGCAATGCCTAAACCTGCTATCAGAGAGAACTTAAGCTTGATCATATTTTTCCTACCAAGGCGCTCAATAACAACTGCTCGTTGCCGGTTAAGGTCAAGGCGATAACATCATCCCCCGGCTTAAACATAGTATCACCTTTCGGGACGACAACCTCTTCGCCTCTTAATATAGAAACTAATACCGAATCAGTTGGCAGTTTGATGTCTTTCACTGCCTTATTAATAACGGGTGATTCTTCCGGAAGATCCACGCGTACGATCGAAAGCTTGCCCCGTTTGAAGCTCATCAAATTCACTATATCCGAAAACGACGTCTCCTCTTCAATAATCTTAGCGATGATCTTTGTAGAATCAATCGGCACATCCACACCCAATTCATTAAAAGTGCGTTCATTGTCAGGATTATTCATTCTTCCGACGGTACGGCCGACGTTAAACCGCTTCTTGGCTAGCTGACAGATAATCAGATTGTCTTCGTCATCTCCGGTAACCGCAGCCAGGACGTCTGCGCGCTCAATACCTGCTTCGGTAAGGATCAATGGATCACAGGCATCGCCGTTAATCACCAGAGCCTGCTCTAAGTCCTTGGCGATCTCTTCACAAATCGTTTTATCTCTATCTACGATACTAACAACGTGCTTGCTGACAATAAGCCGCTTTGCTAAAAAATACCCCACTTTTCCTGCGCCGACAATTACTATATACATAGCTCACCTCACACTTCTACACCTAATAAGTGTTTGACCTTCTTCAGGCTGGATACTCTTACCACCGCCATCAAACTATCTTTCTCCTGCACAACGGTGTGGGAATCAGGGATGATGATCTCGTTAATCCTCTTTATCGCTGCCACCAACAATTCACCCGGAACATTAATTTCCAATACACTCTTACCGATTAACTTATCTTTCACCTCTATCTCAATGATACTTAAATCCTTGGTCTCAATCAAGTAGCTGGAAAAGCGGCTCTCGATAATCTTATCCCTTAACATCGAAGCAAAAAGAACAGTCCCGCTGATAATATCCAGCCCCAAAGCAGAATATATATGGGCACGTTGCGGATCATATACGCGCGTGAGCACTTTGGGAATCTTAAAGATTGTCTTGGCAACCTGCGCACAAATTAAATTTGTATTGTCTCCATTAGTCACCGCACAGAATGCGTCAGCTTTTTCAGCGCCGACCTGCTTCAATAATTCCAGATCAAAACCATTCCCCACAGAAGTCAAGCCATTAAAGGTGTTACCTAGACGATCAAAAGCAGAGCGATTTTTATCCACTACCACGACATTGTGGCCTTCGCTAGATAATAACTGTGCCAGTTCCGCCCCGACTCTACCGCATCCTACTATTATCACATACATATTCACTCCTTTAAATTCCAAACCTCAACTCCCAAATTTGTATTTGGTGCTTGGAACTTGGAATTTATCCTTTCTTCGCTATCTCTACCAGCTTCTTGAATGCCTGGCTATCCTTTACTGCCAGATCAGCCAAAACCTTTCTGTCCAAATTAATCTTCGCTTTCTTCAAGCCGCTGATAAACCTGCTGTACTGTATCCCTGAAACGCGGCAGGCTGCGTTAATGCGCGTGATCCAGAGCTTGCGGAATTCCCTCTTCTTCACGCGTCGGTCACGATAGGCATATACCAAAGCATGCATCAAGGTCCGGCGTGCCTGTTGGTACTGCTTACTCCTATCCCCCCAGTAACCTTTTGCCTTCTTTAATACTTTCTTCTTTCTCTTGCGACTTGCTACGCTATGTTTCACCTTAGCCATTGTATCGCTCCTTTACCCGTACGGTAACATTCGTTTGATATATTTCTTTTCTTGGGTTCCCTCGAGAACAGCCTGACCTCTTAGTTTGCGTTTTCTACTCTTGCGTTTGCTGGATAATAGGTGACGCTTGCCCTCTTTGGAATACATAATCTTTCCCCTTTTAGTCAACCTGAATCTTTTTGCTACTCCTTTTTTAGTTTTTAATTTTGGCATCTCGAACTCCTCCGTCGCTAGATTTGTTTGGGACTAATCACAAAAGACATAATCCGCCCTTCCAAGGTAGGCGGCTTCTCAACCTGTCCTTCGTTTTGTGTGTCGGTAATAAATTTATCTAAAACCTTTCTGCCCAGATCAAGATGCTCCATCTGCCTGCCGCGGAAGAAAAGGCTCACCTTCACCTTATCTTTCTTATGCAGAAACAAGATCGCGTGTTTAACTTTGGTCTGAAAATCATGCTCGTCAATATTGGGCCTCAGGCGTATCTCTTTAAGTTTCCCTTGCTGTTGATGCTTCTTGGCCTCGCGCTCCTTCTTCTCCTGATCATATTTGAATTTGCTGAAGTCAATGATCCTGCACACCGGCGGCTTTGCAGTAGGCGCAACTTCCACGAGGTCTAATTCGTATTGACTAGCCAAGCCGAGTGCTTGTTGTGTCGGCATTACTCCTAGCTGATCCCCTTGCGGGCCAATAACCCTCACTTGCGGTATGCGAATCTTTTCATTAACACGGATAAACTGTTTTATAATAACCACCTCCCCTTTCTTAAGGCCGCCTTATACGACCTTTCCTTCTATCTCTTTTTTGATCTTGTTGATAAATTCCTCTAACGCTACTACGCCGGTATCGCCTTTGCCTTTTTTCCTCACCGAGACCTTGCCTGTTTGTGCTTCGCGCTCTCCTACGATTAAGCAATAGGGTATCTTATTGACTTCGGCATTACGTATTCTTTTGTCCAGGGTCTCATTGCGATTATCGACTTCTACCCTCACCGCATTATCCAGAAGCGCCTCTTTGACTTTCAACCCATATGCCTGCAGCGCTTCCTTAATCGGAATGACCAACACCTGGGTCGGCGCAAGCCACAAAGGAAGCTCTCCGTTATAATGCTCAATCAAGGCGCCGATGAAACGCTCGAGGCTGCCTAATAAAACCCGATGAATCATGATCGGCTGTTGCTCTTGCCCGCCAGAATCAACATAGGTAAGAGCAAATCTTTTCGGTATGGCAAAATCGCATTGAATAGTGGCGCACTGCCAGGATCTTTTCAGGGCATCCTTTAACTTGATGTCAATCTTCGGCCCGTAAAATGCGCCCTCTCCCTGATTAACATCATATCTTAATCCTTTTTCCTTTAAAGCACCCTCTAGGGCATCGGTTGCGCTCTTCCAATCATCATCTGAGCCGATATATTTCTCCGGGCGGGTGCTCAATTCAATGCCCACGTCAGTAAAACCAAAAACCTTCATTGTATCAAAAACAAAATCGATGACTGATTTTATCTCGCTGCGTAATTGCTCCGGCATGCAGAAAATGTGCGCATCGTCCTGGGTAAAACCGCGCACACGCAACAGCCCATGCAATACACCGGCTTTTTCATGACGGTAAACCGTGCCTAATTCAAAGAGGCGCAGCGGTAAATCCCTGTAACTGCGGATCTTTGACTTATATATCAGCATATGCCCCGGGCAATTCATCGGCTTTAAGACAAACTCCTTATCCTCTATCTTAAAGGTATACATATTCTCCCGGTAATAGTCATAGTGACCGGAGGTCTTCCAGAGCGCTGATTGCATAATATGCGGGGTGATGACGATTTGATAACCGCGCTTTAAATGCTCCTCTTTTTCGTAATTTTCGATCAGCGTACGAACTAACGCCCCCTTAGGATGATAAAATACTAAACCCGGTCCCGCTTCTTCATGATAAATATCAAAGAATTCTAAAGCAGGCCCTAATTTTCTGTGATCGCGCTTTTTCTGTTCTTGAAGATTGTCTAAATATTCCTTTACTTCTTTTTCTGTTTCAAAACAGGTCCCGTAGATTCGCTGCAGCATCGGATTCGTCTCGATGCCATGCCAATATGCACCGGCTACGGATAATAATTTAAAAGCCCTGACTTGACCCGCTGCTTCAACGTGCGGGCCTCGGCACAAGTCCAGAAAATTTTTACCGGTGTGATAAATCGAAACTGTGTCTTCGGGAATTCTATTGATCAACTCAATCTTATAATCTTCCTTGAGCTTCTCAAATAATACCAGGGCATCCTTCTTAGAGAGCTCTTCGCGGATAAATTGCTCATTCTTGCCGATAATCTCCCGCATTTTCTTCTCTATGCTCACTAAATCATCATCAGTAAACGGCTCCTCCTTATCAAAGTCATAGTAAAAGCCGTCTTCAATAGAGGGACCAATGCCTAATTTGACCTTTGGCCATAATTCTTTTACGGCCTTAGCCATAATGTGCGAACAGGAATGTCGTAACGTTTCTAAATCCATAGTTTTCTGGTCCCCTCACTTACTAATAACTTTGACAACGGAAGTTCGGGATCATCCCGAGCAACTTTAGTGTTATTTCAGGTTGCGTAGGGATGGTGGGCGGTACAGGACTCGAACCTGTGACCCTCACGATGTCAACGTGATACTCTAACCAACTGAGCTAACCGCCCATATATAACATGGGCAAGGAGGGAGTCGAACCCTCACGGCCTTGCGACCAATGGATTTTAAGTCCATCGTGTATGCCATTCCACCACTTGCCCGCAAGCTTAAGGCGACGAGCGGATTCGAACCGCTGAATAGCTCTTTTGCAGAGAGCTGCCTTGCCGCTTGGCTACGTCGCCATCTATCAAAGAATCTTTTTGTCCCTCGGCACATTGCCTCGGGATCAAAAAACACCTGCATTAATGCAGATATTTCTTGACCTCTTGAACTATTGATTCCACTTCTGCCAAGCAGCCAATACCGGTTTTGCCGCAAGCAAGCTTCCCCTTCCTTGGCTCAACAAATCTATATCTCAAAGATTTCAATTTTACGATATTCGCCTGCACGATCTTATTCCTATACATGCCTTCATTCATCGCCGGGCAGATCAAAACCGGCGCTTTTGTAGCACAGATAATACAAGTTAATAAATCGTCGCAGATCCCGCTTGCAACCTTACCAATGATATTCGCCGTTGCCGGCGCAACTAAAACTAAATCCGCCTTTTCTGCCAAAGAAATATGTTCTGTGCCCCAGACTTCAGGGGCCTCGAATAAATCCTGATGAACTTTATTCCCGGAGAGACTCTGAAAGACTACCGGACGAATCAATTCCTCGGCCTCGCGAGTCTCAACCACAGTGACTGAATATCCCGCATCCTGCAATCTACGTATTATCTCGCAGGCCTTGTATATTGCAATGCTTGCGGTTACGCCTAAAATAATATCCCTACCCTTTGCCATCTTGTTATTCTTTAGATTTCGTCTTCTGGGCTGTTACTTTACCGGCGGAGATCTCACGCAGTGCAAGCGTCGAAGGCTTAGTGACTGAATCTCCCTCAACTAATTTAGGCTGACCCTCGGCGATCTCCAGAGCCCTTCTAGAGGCTAAAATTACCAGCTTATAAATTGAATTGTTGGTTTTATCAAGAAGGCTTTCTACGGAAATACTATATGCCATATTTATACCTCTCTGTTAGTTAGCGCTTTTTTCCTTTAATATGATCTTCTTTAACTCTGTTACTGCTTGAGCTAAATTTCTATTCACTACGCGATAATCATAAATATCGCAGGACGCAACCTCCTTCTTGGCCACTGCCAGCCGCTTACGGATCTCATCCTCATCTGCTTTAGAGCGGCCGACAATCCTCTTGCGTAACTCCTTGATCGAAGGGGGGACAATGAAAACGTTGATCGCGCTGTGCGGATAGATTCTTTTTATCTTTAGAGCGCCCTTGAGGTCCAAGCAAAGCACAATACTCTTGCATCTCTCCAACTGCCCCTCTACACAATCTCTAGGAGTGCCGTAATGATATCCTAAATATTTCGTCCATTCAAGAATTTTTTTTCCTTTTAGCTTACGCTTGAATTGTTCTTCGCTGATAAAACGGTAATCTTTCTTATCGCGCTCTCCCTCTCTGCGCGGGCGCGTGGTCAGAGATACACATTTAGTCAACCCTCCCCTGATCAACTCTTTATCCTTGAGCAATTTATCGCGTAATGTTGTTTTGCCTGATCCCGAAGGACCGGAAATCACAAATATCATCCTTACTCTATATTCTGAACCTGCTCACGTATCTTCTCAATCTGGCTCTTTATCTGTATTGCTTTAGCGGAGATCTTGGTATCAATAGATTTAGCTCCTAATGTATTGGCTTCCCGCTGCATCTCCTGGGCGATAAAATCTAATTCCTTCCCGATAGGGCCGATTTTCGCAATCTTATTTTTAAAATTCTTGATGTGAAAACTCAACCTCTCTATCTCTTCGGTAATGTCTGCATCTTTCAGGAAACTAGATCTTTCTTCATCGGTATTAATCAGCTTTACTTTATCCTTAATTACCTTTTTGAATCTTGCCTTAATAATTCCCAGGCTTCCATTCTGAATCTCAACCCTCTTCCTCAAATAGCCGCCAATGGCCTTGCCTTCTTTCTGACGGGCCTTCGCCAACTCAAGTAGTGCTGAGTTTAATAATAGCCTGAGCTTAGGCCAAACTTTAAAATAGGAAATTTTGCTTTCTCTCAAAGAGATGACCCCGGGCAAATGTATCAATGTATTGATGCTGATCTCGTCGTTGATGTGCAGTTGCTGCTTCATCTTTTTTAGCATCCGCAGGTAGCTTGAAAGCAACGGCTGATTAATGAAGGCGCCGGATGAATTCGCGCCCACGAAAGTAACTACGCAAACTACCCGCCCGCGCTTTACCTCAGAGGAAACCGCCCTCTTAATCTTCTCCTCCAAAGATAATAGCCCTTCCGGAAGATGGAATACCGTCTCCAAAATTTATGGTTAGTACTGCGCAGCTCAACGCAGATTTTACCGAATGGAGCAACAACAGCCTCTTTGCTCCCAAAACCAGTCATGCTCTTCATAGAAATTATGCCCAGACTTTCTTTTGTTCCGTTTTTTCTTCGGTTTCTTCTTTGGTAGGATACAGATCAACGATAATCTCCTCGGGGCAGAACCAAAGCTTAATCTCCCTCTCTGCCTCTGTCCTGTCAGAAGAAACATGGATCACATTTTCGTAGACTCCTAACGTTGTAATCCTGCCGTAAGAGCCTCTAATTGATGTGGACTCTGCCTTCTCCGGATTTGTAGCGCCTGCTAATTCTCTACATTTTTGTATGGCGAGCTTACCCCAATAGACCAGCGCCATAACCTTGCGCCGATCATGATACTCCCCGCGTATATATCGTATCAGGTCTTTGAAAAAAGGCTCCTTCTTTAAATGTTTGTAATGTTCATTAGCTAGCTCTTCGGAGACGCGCACCATCTTCGCAGCTACGATCTCCATCTTAGTTTCCGATAAACGAGTTAAAATATTCCCGGTCAAAGACTTTTTCAACCCATCTGGCTTAATCAGTATTAAAACCGCTTCATTATCCATTGTTTACCTCTTTATAGAGTTGACGATTCTGTTTAAGTCCTCATCAGAATAAAATTCAATAACAACCTGTCCGCGCTTTTTATTTTTTGTAATTCTCACCTTGGTCGATAGGGCATGCTGCAATTGATCCTCTAAAACTTTTATATAGGGCTCCTGGGCCGATAGCCTCATACGTCGTTTAGCTCCAACAGGCCTGCGTAGCTTGATCAAGGTCTCCAGCTCTCTTACCGATAGACCTTTGCTGATCACGGCCTGAGCTAAGCGGCGCTGTAAGGCCATATCCGGTAATTCTAATAATGCCCTACCGTGTGCAAACGAAATGCGGCCTTTCTTGATTTCAGCCTGTATATCCTGAGGCAATTTCAACAAACGTAAAATATTAGAAACAGAAACGTGAGACTTTCCTAAAACTGCGCCGATCTTCTCCTGAGTAACCTGAAACTTCTCTATGAGATATTGAAAAGCATGTGCCTCTTCTATAGCATTGAGTTCCTGGCGCTGGATATTCTCAATTAAAGCTAATTGCAATGAGTCTTGGTCATGGACATCCTTAACTATTATTGGTAACTCATTGAGGCTCAATAGTTTAGAGGCGCGTAAACGTCGCTCGCCGGCAATTAATTCAAAATTATCCCCCTTCCGCCTTACTAACAGTGGTTGTATAATGCCTTTCTCTTTGATTGACTGGGCTAGCTCTTCAATATGCTGATCATTAAAGTCTTCGCGTGGTTGAAAAGGGTTTGGCTTAATGCGGTCAGATTGGACATAAATAATCTCATCTTTACGGCCAACTTCCCTTTCTGGTATTAACGCGCTTATTCCTTTACCCAAGGCTTTTCTCTCCATTATGCTTCTCCTTCTGATAACGTTGGGCTTAACGCACTATTTTCCAAGAGCTCCTTGGTCAATTCTTCGTATTTCTGTGCGCCCACCGAATCTTTATCATACAATGCAATCGGCTTCCCAAAACTGGGAGCCTCTGTTAACCGTATATTCCTGGGGATAACTGAATTAAAAACCTTTCCTTTAAAATGATTTCTTGCCTCCTGAATCACCTCTTTGGTCAGATTAGTCCGGAAGTCAGCCATAGTAAGAATGACACCTTCGATCTCTAAATTTGAGTTAAGATTTTCTCTCACAAGCCTAATGGTATTATCGAGTTGCGTTAATCCTTCTAAAGCGTAATATTCGCATTGCACAGGAATTAACACGGAATTTGCAGCATCTAGAGCATTTATGGTTAGCAAACCTAAGGACGGAGGCGAATCAATAATCATATAATCAAAATTATCCTTTTCTTTATCCAGGGCCCTCTTTAATCTGTGCTCTCGGCCTAGAGCACCGACTAACTCGACTTCAGCCCCGGTCAGGTCCAGATTGGACGGAGCAAGCATCAAATTAGAGATTGCTGTAGGGTGTAAAATATCCTTTAGCTCTGCTTCCTCCAAGAGAACATGATAGGTACTTTTTGTGACATTATGCTTATTAATACCTATGCCGCTGGTAGTGTTAGCCTGAGGGTCAAGGTCGATTAATAGCACCTTTTTGCCGGCTAATGCTAGGTAGGTGGATATGTTAATCGCAGAGGTAGTTTTACCTGTACCACCCTTCTGATTACAGATAGCGATAATTTTACCCATTGGTATTTATAAAGTTAGGGAAGTTTCCACGCGGAAACTTCCTTAAGGTTCAATACTATTATCTGAAAATTCCTAGTTTTGTCAACTATTTTTTACAATTATTTATACTCACTCGCACCTTGGCCGGCTTCTCGCCCTCCATACCAAATAATCCCCGCACTTCCTCGGCGAGCACTTCGACCCTTACCTCTTCGCGAGGCGCTTTCAGCTCCTTAAGGGCCTTCCTTATTGCCGCCTCAACCGTGCTACCCTCAACTTCAATAGAAGATATTTCTCTGCGATTTTTCATTGCTGCTGCTTAATACGGATTTGATTTACCAACATCAGCGTGCTATTAATAAACCAATATAAAACTAACCCGGACGGCATATGATAAAAAATAAACGTAAAGATAATCGGTAAAAAGATCATCATAAACTTCTGTTGTTCAGCCGATCCACTGGCTGCAGTAGCCATGGACATTCTTTGCTGAAAAAACATGCCAATACCCATAACGATCGGCAACAGGTTAATTTCATTGCCAATTACTGGTAATGTGCTAGGCAAAACAAATAAGCGATCTGGTCCTGACAAGTCTTTTATCCAAAGAAAATTAGCTCCGCGTAACACAACTGAGCGCATTAAAGCCTGATATAAGGATACAAATATAGGCATCTGCAACAACAACGGCAAACATCCTCCTAGGGGGTTAACTTTATGCTCACGGTACAACTCCATAATCTCCTTATTTAATTTCTGCGGATTATCCTTATGAAGCTTACGCAGCTCCTCAATATGCGGTTGTAATGCCTGCATCTCCTTCATAGAGCGCATTTGCTTTAAGGACAGCGGATAGAGAAACCCGTAAACTAAAATGCTTAAGATTACTATTGACCAGCCCCAGTTGTGTACTACGCTATGCAAGAACCCTAGTAATTGCAAAAGGATCTGTGAAATAAAATCAAAAAAGCCATAATTTACTATCCCAGCCCATTCCGGATGAACACTATTTAACAATTTTAAGTCCTGTGGCCCCAAATAGATATAAAATTTCTCCACGAGCCTATCTCCGACCTGCAACCTGGCTTCAATAGGAGATAAGCCAATTTGAGTTGATTGCGAATCTAGCTTAGTAATCATGCCAACGTACTGCGAATCAATGGGTTCAATGATTGCTGTAAAGTACCTCTCTCGCAACGCTAAGAAACGTATATCTGGCTGAATTGAACTTTTGTGAGCATTGATTTGTTTGACCTTGCCATCTCTGCCTACTGCAGCATTGAGATATCTGGACATCATCCGGTCAGCAGCAAAATCAAGAACTCCCAGCGATAAAGGCAAGTTAACATCCAGGGGCTCGTTAGACAAGTTTTCAATTTCAATTTCTAACTCTATGTTGTACAAACTCTTAGAGAAAATAAAGGCTTTGCTAATCTTTTTCTCTTGGTCAGAATGGACAAAGGTGATCCTATCCGAGCTGCTTTGAGCTTTTTTAAAGACTAAAGAATTGTCATCTAAGAAAAATGCAGGTGCTAACTTAAAGCGATAGTCTTTATATTTTTTGAAATTTATTTCCTGAATCGCGGCCTGTGGTTCGATGAAAACTAAATCGAATTCTTCGCGGGTATGATTTATCAGCGCTGAGGAGGGAATTGATTTTTCAAGGGCTAATGCAGGTGCGGGCGTAGAAACTCCCTGCTTCTGAGGGGGGGATTCTAACGCAACATCTTGATTATCAACAAGTTGCGTCTTAGAAACTAGGGCCTGCCAACTGAGTAAAATCAACAGGGACAAAGCAATCGCTACAACTAGACGTTTTTCCATAAATTTAGATTAGTGGATCGAAACCGCTCTTCCCGGAAAGAGGGTGACAAATCGCTATCCTCTTTAACCCCTTAAGCCCGCCTTTAAAGAAACCGTATTTGAGTATCGCCTGTTTGGTGTACTGCGAACAGCTGGGCGAAAACCGGCAAGCAGAGGGGAGAACTATTCGTAGGGTTTGTTGGTAGATACTTATGAGCTTACAAATAATCTTAACCAGCATCAACGGCTAATTATTTTTCTGCCCTTTTTTCTCCGACGCGCCAGTAACTTTCTTCCCGCACGCGTAGCCATTCTCCGTCGGAAACCATGGGTGCGTTTACCTACGATATTGGTTGGTGTCTTAAGGTTTTTCTTCATCTTTTTAAATGCTCCTAATTGTGCATGAGTGGTAATTATAACATAAAAGTGTTTTAAGTCAATCTTTAAAAAAGAATTGTAACACATAAACCTTCCGGCGTCAAGTCAAGGAAATTCCAACAGGCATAAAACCTCTTGTGCCGCAACAAATTCTTTTGTATTGACGCAAAAAAAAATTATTATATAATATTAACCGTCTGCTGTTTTATTTTTTTTCTTGTTAAGGACGCAAGAATGTGGTAATCTACTTATCCACAGATTTATTCAAGGTGTGAATAAGCTGTGAATAGCGAAGGTTATGGGCATTATGACTAAACTAACTGCCGTATGGCAACAAGTACAAAGCAGTCTTAAGGATAAGCTCGGCGAGACTGTCTTTGAAACCTGGATCGCGCCTCTTAGGCTCAAGAGCGACAATAAAGGTTCTCTAATGCTTGAGGCGCCGGATAATTTTTTTAAAGATTGGGTGGAAAGACATTACCGGCACCTCATAGAAGAGGAGCTACGTATTAATTCAGTAGGCCGGTCGATTACATTAAGCATCGGCGTTGGCTCAGCACCCCGGGAACTTTCGCCTGCACAATTACCAGAGAGTTTGCAAGCACAATCTAGAGAGCCAATATCGGCTACCAGCCTAAACCCAAGATATACCTTTGAAAATTTCGTCGTTGGTTCATCTAACCGCCATGCACACGCTTATTCATTAGCGGTTGCAGACGCACCGGCAAAAGCCTACAATCCTTTATTTATCTACGGGGGGGTAGGCCTGGGCAAGACCCATCTGATGCAGGCGATCTGTCATTTCATTCTAAAAAAATCTGCCCACAAGGCGACAATATGTTATCTGCCTTCGGAGCGATTCACCAATGAATTAATCGAAGGCATACAACACCATGCCACGGCTGCCTTCAGGCAAAAATATAGGAACGCCGACGTGCTGGTGATCGACGACATCCATTTTATTGCCGGTAAAGAATCAACGCAGGAAGAATTTTTTCACACTTTTAATACTCTCTACGATGCACACAAACAGATCATTATCTGCTCGGATCGCCCGCCTAAAGAAATAGCAAACCTGCAGGAGAGGCTAGTATCCAGGTTCGGCTGGGGGCTCACCACTGATATCCAGCCTCCTGATCTGGAAACCCGCGTAGCGATCTTGAAGAAAAAGTTAGAGAGAGAATCAGTGGTCGTGCCTGATGATGTAATCTTTTTTATCGCCCAGCTGATCAAGACCAATATCAGAGAACTTGAGGGGGCGCTGATCCGCACCATTGCCTATTCGCTATTAGAGGAGAAAGCAATCACGCTGACCTTAACCAAAGAGGTGTTAAGGGATTTGTTGAAAGAGCCCAAGAGGTTAATCACGGTTGATTTCGTACAGCGCTGCGCGGCAGAAGAATTCGGGGTCTCTCTGCAGGATCTAAAAACCAAGCGCAGACACAAAAACATAGTGTTGCCCAGGCAGGTTGCAATGTATTTAAGCCGGGAGTTAACCGACCTTTCTTTACCAGAGATAGGAGGATTTTTCGGAGGCAAAGACCATACTACGGTTTTGCATTCATATAATAAGATCAAGCATGCTTTAAATTCCGATGCGGCCTTAAAAGATAAGGTAGAGAGAATTATCCACATTATTAAACAATGAATCAACAGGTTAATACAAGGTTATGATTTTGCTAACTGTTGGGCTGAGGGAAGATTAAATCACTTTTACACAGAAATAAAAGTTATTACTATTACTACTGTTTTAATCAAACATAATAATATCTTAGAAGGAGAATAAAAATGAGGTGTAAGAGCAGTAAGGAAACTTTATTAAAAGCTATTCAGTCCGTAAATAATATTATTACCACAAGATCAACGCTACCTATACTTTCTAACATCTTGATTGAAGTACAGGACAACTCTATGCGTTTAACTGCCACTGATTTAGATGTAGGTATAAGCTGTGTAATCCCTGTGGATAATCAGGAACCCGGAGCAATTACTGTTCCGGCAAAAAGATTCAGCGATATTATTAAGGAGTTACCGAGTGAAGATGTGCAAATTAACGCAAAAAAGAACAATTCAGTTGTGATTGATACTGATGCTTGTCAGTTTAAAATTATGGGTCTACCTCGGGAAGAATTTCCTAAACTACCGGATTTTAAAGATAAGGAAGTTATTAAACTGGAACAGGGGGCATTGAAACAATTATTAAGCCTTACTTCTTTTGCGGTTTCGTCAGATGAAACCCGGTATATTTTAAACGGCATACTCATAAGAATTAATAAAAACACGATGACATTAGTTGCCACGGACGGCAAAAGATTGGCCATTGCGGAGAAAAAATTAAACCAGACCGTCAATAAGGATGTTCGGGTAATCGTACCGATAAAGGCAATACGCGAACTGGACCGTAACCTCCAAGAAGAAGGAGAGTTGTCCTTGGTTCTAGGCGCCAATCAGATAATGTTTGAATTGGACAACGTAACGATTGTATCGCGTTTGATCGAAGGGGAATTTCCGGACTACCGGCAAGTGATACCGCCGCCGTCAGAAAATAAGATTAAAATCGACCGCGCGCAGCTCCTTTTGGCTACAAAGCGCTCTGCGTTGTTATCTACCCCGGATTATCAAGCGGTTAAATTCGAGCTCTTTAAAAATAAATTGGTCATTTCTAAGTCCACTCCGGATGTGGGCGAATCCAGGGAAGAGGTTGCGGTTGAGTATCAAGGCAAAGAATTAGTGATTGGCTTCAACCCTGTTTATTTAACCGATGTTTTACGTAACCTAAGCGATCAGTATGTAGAGCTTGAAGTTACTGATGCGGAGAAGCCCGGGGTAATGCGTATCGACGGCTATGTTTACATAGTCTTACCGATGCGCTTAAGTTAAGCGGGGGCTGCAATGGTGCGTTCTCCGAAGGCAGTAAGAATTAAAGATGCTCTTGTCGGCGTGATGGAAGGGTTAATGGACAAAACAACAGAGGTCCGGGCCAGTGAAGACGCCGAATGCATTTTTAAAAAAAGCTTGACAAAGAAACAAAGAGAGCATATAAAGTTTAAATATTTCCGTAAAGGCATAATCGGGGTGAATGTAGATTCTTCTGTGTGGTTGTATAGCTTAAGCCTTGGTAAGGAAGAGTTATTGAATAAACTGAACAGCAAAAACAAGGCGATCAAAGAGATCCGTTTTCGTATCGGGAGTGTTGAATGACCAAGAAAAACAGCAAAGTTGTACCTAGGGCCCAAGTTAAAACGTCCACCTCAGGCAAGGCCCGAGAAAAGGCTTACGATGCCACCAATATACAGGTTTTAGAGGGAACAGAGGCAGTGCGGCGCAGGCCGGCGATGTATATCGGTGATACCTCAACACGCGGGTTGCACCATACGGTTTATGAGGTTGTGGACAACAGCGTTGACGAGGCTGTCGGCGGCTATTGTAATTATGTAGAGGTCAAAATCCGCTCCAACAACAGCATTAGTATTTCGGATAACGGCCGGGGGATTCCCGTTGACATACACAAAACAGAGAAGAAGCCCGCGGTAGAAGTCGCGCTGACCAAGCTGCATGCCGGCGGTAAATTTGACCATAGGGTGTATAAGGTCTCAGGTGGTTTGCATGGCGTAGGCGTGAGCGTAGTGAATGCGCTTTCAGACTGGCTGGAAGTTGAAGTCAAACGGGACGGCAAAGTTTACCACCAGAGGTATGAACGAGGCAAGACCGTCTCTAAGCTAACGGTTATCGGTAAAAGCAGCGCCACAGGCACTAAAGTTACCTTTAAGCCGGATAAAACCATCTTTAGCACCGTAGATTTTTCCTACGACGTACTCTCTCAGCGCCTGAGAGAGCTCGCATTTTTAAATAAGAATTTAAAAATCAAATTGATAGACGAGCGCCGCGATAAAGAAGCGGTCTTTGAATTTTCCGGCGGGATTATTTCTTTTATCGAGCACCTGAGTAAAAATAAAAACCCCCTGCATAAAAAAGTAATTTATGCGCAGAAAAATCAAGATACTACTATCATCGAGCTCGCCCTGCAGTATAACGACGGGTATGCGGAGACGATTTTTTCTTTCGCCAATAACATTAACACCGTAGAGGGAGGCACGCATTTATCCGGCTTTAAATCCGCGCTCACCCGCGCGATTAATCAATATGCTAAATCAAAGAATCTGCTTAAAGGAGAGATTGCTATCAGCGGCGATGATGCGCGTGAAGGGTTGACTGCAGTAGTCAGCGTGAAGATTCCTAATCCGCAGTTTGAGGGGCAGACTAAGACTAAGCTAGGGAATTCCGAAGTAGAGGGCGTAGTAGCTTCGGCGAGTCTGGAGGCCCTGTCAGGTTTTTTTGAAGAAAACCCTTCGGTCGCTAATAAGATTGTGGATAAAGTAATCGTTGCCTCGCGGGCGCGTGAAGCCGCTCGCAAGGCGCGTGAATTAACCCGTCGCAAGGGGGCATTAGAAAGCGGGGGTCTGCCGGGGAAATTAGCGGATTGTTCCGAAAGGGATCCCGCGCTATGCGAACTTTATATTGTTGAAGGTGATTCAGCCGGAGGCTCCGCTAAGCAGGGCAGAGATAGAAGATTCCAGGCGATCCTGCCGATAAAAGGTAAAATCTTAAATGTTGAGAAGGCCAGGCTAGATAAGATCTTATCAAACGAAGAGGTGCGCACGATAATCACCGCACTAGGAACCGGCGTCGGGGATGAATTTGACATTAGTAAACTGCGTTATCATAAAGTGATCCTGATGGCTGACGCAGACATTGATGGCTCTCATATCCGCACTCTTTTATTGACCTTGCTATACCGACAGATGACTAAACTTGTAGAGGGCGGCTTTGTATATATTGCCCAACCTCCCCTGTTTAAGATAAAGCGGGGCCAGCGTGAGGAGTATATCCAGACCGAAGAGGAGATGGATGAGATGCTCCTTGAGCTTGGCAGAGAGGGCCATATCTTTATGCGGATCAAGGAAAAGCGTACTTTCACGGACAATCAATTCAAGGAGCTTTTAGCACAGCTGGTGGAGCTGGATAAGATAGCTGGCAGTTTGGAGAAAAGGGGAGTGAGGTTTTCAGAATACCTCAACTTGATGCATCATAAGACCCAAAAAATGCCTATTTATAGGGTAAAAGTGGAGGATGATTATCAATTCTGCTACTCTGACAAGGAATTAGCCGGCCTTACAAGCAAGGCTGGTAAGGATGTAGAGCTAGATGTGCTAGAGATATTCGAAGCACAGGATTTAGAGCAGATTATAGCTAAAATCAAAAAATTAGGCCTGGATATTGCCACTTATGCTGGAGCGCCGCTCAGCAAAAAAGCCAAGCCTTCCGCTGGGAAAGCTAAAGCGGTCAAGCCGCTTTACCGGATTACTAATCAGAAGGAACAAAAGGATATATTCGCCTTGAAAGAGGTACTGGCTTATATAAAATCAGCTGCGACAAAAGGCATACACATCCAAAGATATAAAGGCTTAGGAGAGATGAATCCGCATCAGCTTTGGGATACAACAATGGATCCGGAAAAGCGTACTGTGCTGAAGGTGGCTTTAGAGGATGCGGTTGAGGCAGATAAGATTTTTACGGTTTTGATGGGGGATCAGGTGGAGCCGCGCAGGGAATTTATTCAGACATATGCGCACGAAGTAAAAAATTTAGACATCTAAGTGAGTCCCGCATTCTGCGTGACGAACTTACCCAAGCACTAATTTTTGTATTTGTACCTGAATGCAAATTAGTGCAGGGTTAAATTCGCAGACGCTACAACCAATAATTGGAGGGCTATAACTTACGTTATGAAAACGTAAGCTATCTGCTCATTAAATGTATACTAGAAATGAAAAGATAATTCCGGTTTATATCGAAGAGGAAGTAAAAGATTCTTATTTGAATTACGCGATGAGCGTAATCGTCGGTCGCGCGCTTCCCGATGTACGTGACGGCCTCAAGCCAGTGCATAGGCGCATACTCTTTGCGATGCAGGAGCTGAGCCTGAACCATAGCAAGCCTTATAAAAAATGCGCACGTATTACAGGTGAGGTTCTGGGTAAATACCATCCGCACGGAGATACTGCGGTTTACGATACTCTGGTGAGGATGGCGCAGAGTTTTTCTCTACGCTATCCATTAGTTGAGGGGCAGGGCAACTTCGGATCAGTCGACGGAGATGCGCCTGCCGCGATGCGCTACACCGAGGCGCGTTTAGCCGCAATCTCTGATGAGATGTTGGCGGATATTGAAAAGAATACCGTGCGCTTCGGGCCTAATTTTGACTCATCCTTAGAGGAACCACTTTTATTGCCGGCTGCCCTGCCCAATCTCTTAGTAAACGGCTCAAGCGGCATAGCTGTGGGAATGGCGACTAATATTCCGCCGCATAATTTAAGAGAAGTGGCAGATGGGATTGTCTATCTTCTGGATCATCCGCAAGCAGAGATCAAAGACCTGATGAGACATATAACAGGACCGGACTTTCCGACCGGCGGGATTATCTGCGGCAAGGGAGGGATCAAAGATGCATATACAACCGGTAGAGGCAAGCTGGAGGTGCGTGCCAGGGCGACTGTGGAGCGTCAAAAAGGCGGTAAGGACTTAATAATTATTACTGAGATCCCTTATCAGGTGCAGAAAGCAGGGTTGATTGAAACCATGGCCGGGCTGGTAGAGGATAAAAAGATAGAGGGTATCTCTGATATCCGTGATGAATCCGATAAAGACGGCATGCGTATTGTAGTTGAGCTGAAGCGGGACGTCGAGGCTCAGATTATCCTGAATCAGCTCTTTAAGCACACCAGCTTAAAGACTACCTTTGGCGTGATTATGTTGGCTTTAGTAGATAATCGTCCTCGGGTGTTGAATTTACGCCAGGTGCTTGAGTGTTATATTGAGCATCGTAAGGTGATCATTCGTCGGCGTACCCAGTTTGAATTAGAGAAGGCAGAGAAGCGTGCGCATATTTTAGAGGGATTAAAAATTGCCCTCAAATATATAGACCGGATAGTCAAAACCATCAAGACCTCTAAGTCCACGGAGATTGCCCGCGAACGCCTGGTAAAACAATTCAAGCTTTCCGAGATTCAGGCTCAGGCAATTTTAGAGATGCAGCTTCAGCGCTTGACTGCGCTTGAGAGAGATAAGATTGATGCCGAATATGCAGAGTTACTCAAAAAAATCGAGCTCTGTAAGAGTATTCTTGCATCTGAGAAAAAAATCGAAGGCATTATTAAAGAAGAGCTGGAGACTTTAAAGAAAAAATACGGTGACGAGCGCAGGACTGACCTCGTAGGGGATGTGGAAGAACTGGAGATAGAGGATTTGATTGCCGAAGAGGATGTGGTGGTTACCATAAGCCATGGCGGGTATATTAAACGCCTGCCGGTAAGTGCTTACCGTAAGCAAAAGCGCGGTGGCACAGGGTCGACGGGTGCGGGAGTCAAGGAGGAGGATTTTGTCGAACACCTCTTTATCGCTTCGACAAAAGATTATCTACTAATTTTTACCAATCAAGGTCAGGTGCATTGGTTAAAAGTGTACGAGATCCCGCAGGCCGGACGCGTTTCTAAAGGGAAGGCAATAGTCAACCTGATACAATTGGCATCCGGGGCTAACGTTAGCTCGACTATTCCGGTCAAGGAATTTTCCGCAGATAAATTGTTAGTTATGGTTACCAGGCAGGGGATGGTGAAGAAGACCCGGCTGGATGCCTATAGTAATCCGCGCAAAGGCGGGATTATCGGGATTACCTTAGACAAGGGCGATGAGCTGATTGGAGTGAATCTATCCGATGGAAAGCAGGAATTACTCATCGGTACTCGAGAAGGTAAATCTATAAGGTTCCTGGAGACCAAGGTCAGGGATATGGGGAGAACCGCACGCGGCGTACGAGGTATTGCTTTAGCCAAGACGGATCGTGTAATCGGTATGGTTTTGGCTGAAAAAGATTCCGCAGTCTTGACAGTGACAGAATTAGGTTTTGCCAAGCGCACGCCGGTTAAGGAGTATCGTCTCACCAGCCGCGGAGGCAAGGGAGTGATTAACATCAAGGTGACTGATAAGAACGGTGAGGCAATAAGCTTGAAGATGGTAAATGATCAAGACGAATTAATGGTGATCACTCAGCACGGCATGTTCCTACGCTGAGCGATAAAAGATATCCGCACCACTGGACGTTCGGTCCAGGGTGTGAGGTTGATAAAGCTAGCTGCTAAAGATAAGGTTTCTTCAGTTGCCCACGTCGTTCAAGAAGAAGATTAGAATAGTCCCCATCGTCTAGCCTGGTTAGGACAAGAGCTTTTCAAGCTCTCGACACCGGTTCAAATCCGGTTGGGGACATTTTTATTAACCCGCCTACTATCATGCAAGCAAAAGTTTTTCAAGCCGCAACAATCCTATTATGCGTTATTCTGATTGTGGCAGCGCAGTTTGCTATTCCCACGATTTTCGGAGCCGACGGTTATCTACACATCAGAATGGCCCAACTCATGCGGGACGATGGGGTAATCCGGGATTTTGATTGGGCGCGCTATTCTACATTTGCCGAACATTTTTCCGATAAGGATTTTCTCTATCATCTCATACTGATACCTTTTACGTTTTTTGCTGATATATTTTTCGGGGCCAAAGTTGCCGCAGCCCTCTTTGCGCTAGTTTTATTTTTGGCCTTTGCTTATATGCTCCGGCGTTACTGTTCGGTGCAGGCGCTCGTCCCATTTTTCCTTGTAATGTTTCTTTGCTCATCCCATTTTTTACAGGCGATCAACCGCCCGCGGAACATGGTTTTTATTATCGCCCTCAGTTTACTTTTTGTACACTTTTTGATTCAAAAAAAACAACTGTTTTTATGTTTGATCGCGGTGGTTTATACCTTAAGTCATGTCTCCGGGCCGTTCCTCTTTGTTATTGCTTTAGCGGCGGAGACTGTGCGATTTATTTATAACCGCCAATTTTTCTGGAAATCTCTTAGGGCAGTGGCGTTTGGTATATTATTGGGGCTTTTGATCCATCCAAACTTCCCAAACAATATATTGGTATTTTATTTAAACGGCATACTAGTGCCGCTTTATTCCTTTAAATGGGGGCTGGAGCTAGGCGCTGAATTTTTCCCTGCCGATACCAGGAGCTTGGTTTTAGGTTACCCTGCTGTCTGGGTTAGTTTATTTTTATTCATAGCTTTAGGAATGAGCAAGGGCAACAAGATGGGGATTGCGACTCGCATATGGATGTGTGTGGCCGGGCTCTTTTTTGCTCTATCGCTCTTCTCTCAGCGTTACATCATTCACAGCTACCCGATGATATTAGTGGCCGGGGCCTCTTATATCTCTGATTGGTGGGCAAGCGGAGTGCGCTTAGGGGCTGTCAGGCAGAATAGAAATCTGAGGAATATTATGCTGGGGGTTGCTGCGGGACTAGTGTTATTTACCGGTTTTTATGTTTACAGGGATTTTCGCAGCGACGCCTTCCGAATCAAGGAGTACAATCAGCACTATGAACGCGCAGCAGGATGGATATCCAAATATGTTCCTAAGGGGGAGATCGTGTTTCATGCCAATTGGTCAGACTCGCAGTATTTTATCGGGCTGGCACCTGAATATATTTATTTTGTTACGCTCGACCCGATCTATATGTATTATTGGAACCCCAGAAAATATAATCTTTACCGGGACATAGCCTTTGGCAGGGCCAAAGACCCTTACGTTTTACTAAAAGACGAGTTCGCTAGCTGGTACGGTTATGTAGGTAAAAACTATTTTTCCGGGCTGATCCAGCAGATCAGGGCTGATCAGCGTTTTAAGATCCTGGCAGAGGATAGGTTGGGACTGTTGTTCCGTTTAATGCCGGGTTGACAGCAAGGGGAATTTATACTATGATTTATATGCTATGTGCGGGATAATCGGATATATCGGAGAGAAGGAGGCGCAGCCCATATTACTCAATGGGTTGAAACGCCTGGAGTATCGCGGCTATGATTCAAGCGGTATGGCCCTGATGCTTTCCGATAAGCATAAGATTTCATTGAGAAAGGCCGCAGGGAAAATCAGTGCCCTCGAACACCTGCTGCACAAAAAGCCCCTTGCCGGCATGTTAGGTATAGCCCATACCAGATGGGCAACGCACGGCGCCCCTAATCAGACCAACGCCCATCCTCATGCAGATTGCAGCGAAGAGCTTGCTTTAGTACATAACGGTATTATTGAAAATTATGAATCTTTAAAGGAAGGCCTGATTAAAGAGAAGCATAGGTTTCATAGTCAGACGGATACAGAGGTAATCGTGCATCTGATTGAAAAATTCTATAATAATGTTTTGCTCGAGGATGCGGTGCGTAAAGCCCTGAAGTTGCTGAGGGGTTCTTTTGCGATTGCCGTTGTTTCTACGAGGGAGCCGGATAAATTAATCGGTGCGCGCCTCGGGAGCCCTTTAATTGTCGGCCTGGGTAAAAATGAAAATTTTCTCGCCTCCGATGCTCCGGCAGTTCTGGAATACACCAAAGAGATCGTGTTTCTGGGAGAGGGCGAGATGGCGATTCTGACCAAGGACAGCTATAAAATCACCGACTTAAGCGGTAAGGAGCTTACTAAGCAGCCTACCCGGATCAGCTGGGATATTGAGCAGGCCCAGAAGCAGGGGTATAAGCATTTTATGCTCAAGGAGATTAACGAGCAGCCCGGGATCACCGAGAAACTGCTTAATCTTTTTGTCGATAAAAAGACTAACAAAATTACCTTTCAAGAGCAGAATATCCCTGAGGAGAAGTTGAGAAGTATTAAGAATATTGCTATTGTGGCTTGCGGCACGGCTTATCATGCCGGGCTGGTAGGGAAATATATTTTAGAATCCGTATGCGCTGTGCCCACGATGGTGGATGTTTCTAGTGAATTCCGGTATAGGGATTTATTGCTTGACCAGGATACTTTAGTTGTTGCGGTGAGCCAGTCAGGTGAGACTGCGGATACTTTAGCCGGCGTAAGGGAGGCAAAGAAGCGTCAGGCAAAGGTACTTTCTATCTGTAATGTTTTAGGTTCGACCTTGACTCGCGAGTCCGATGGTGTAATTTACACCCATGCCGGACCTGAGATCGGCGTTGCTTCGACTAAAGCATATACCGCGCAGTTGATTGATTTCTACCTGTTGGCATTTTATTTAGCCAAGATACGAGGCGTCCTTGCGCAGCCCAAGATTGATAAATATTTGTCCGGGCTGGGAAAGATTGCTAAAGTGCAGGAGGAGGTTTTAAAGGATCAGGAGGATATTGCTAAGCTTGCCCGGAGACATTCGCACTTTGGCTCATTCCTTTTCTTGGGCAGAAATATTAATTATCCCTCTGCTCTCGAGGGCGCATTAAAACTAAAAGAGATTTCTTATATACCGGCTGAGGGTTATGCAGCGGGGGAGATGAAGCATGGGCCGATTGCTTTAATCGATGAATATCGCGCAGTAGTCTGCATTACTCCGGAATCTAAGGTTTATGATAAGATGATCTCTAATATCCAGGAGATACACAGCAGGCGCGCTAATATTATTGCGATTGCAACAGAGGGGGATAGCACAATCAAAGAACTTACCCGGGAAGTAATCTATGTTCCTAGAATCGATGAATTTTTTTCGCCCTTAGTCGTTGCTTTGCCCCTGCAGTTGTTAGCATATCATATTGCCCTTAAGCGAGGTTGTGATGTGGACCAGCCGCGTAATCTTGCAAAGTCCGTCACTGTAGAGTAAAATAACAAATGACAAAGCACAAAATTCCTGTCTGCCGACAGGCAGGCAAAATAAATTAAAATGCCAAAATCTCAATCACAAAACATCTGTTTTGGTATTTAAATTTTAGATTTATTTTGTTATTTGAATTTTGTCATTTGACATTAATATGTTATATATAGTTGCTACGCCCATAGGTAATCTTAAAGATATCACCTTGCGCGCTTTGGAAGTTTTAAAAAGCGTGAATTTGATCGCCTGCGAAGATACCCGTCGTACTAAGATTTTGCTCCAACACTATAATATCGCAACCCCCACCACAAGCTATTTTCAACACAATCGTTTTACAAAGGGAAGGTATCTGCTTGAGGTGTTGAAAGAGGGAAGATCGATAGCTTTAGTTTCAGACGCAGGGACGCCTGGTATACTCGACCCGGGCTACCATATCATCAACCTGGCGATTAAGAATCAGATCGCAATTACTGCTGTTCCCGGACCGAGTGCGTTAATCGACGCCTTAGTACTCTCCGGAAAGCCGGCACATGAAGTTATTTTCGCCGGATTTCTGCCGAATCGGACCGTAGCCAGAAAGAATAAGTTACGCAAACTCGCAGAAGCCAGGCTCACACTTATTTTTTTCGAATCCTGCCACAGGATCCTGGCTACTCTGGCAGACGTACAGGAAGTCTTTGGGGATAAAGAAGTTGTGGTGGCCAGAGAACTTACGAAAAAGTTCGAAGAGATAAAGCGGGGGAGCGCGGAAGAGATTTTAAGGGACCTGCAGAGCAAAAAAGTACTGGGTGAATTTGTGGTAGTGGTCTAAATCTCCCCTTGACAACAAGCGGTTAAAATGGTATATTTATTCAAATATTTGGAACCTTTAACCTGGCTCTGAGAAGCCAGGAAGGTGAGAAAAATGAAATACAAAACAGATAAAAACACAATTAGCCCAACCCCAAACTTAAGGAGTTGGGTTTTTTATTGAGCGCATAACTTACGCAGCACAAAGTGCGCAGTAAGTTATCTGCGCGAAATAATCCTGAGCTATCAGCTATAGCTATGAGTAGTGAGGGATGAATTGGAGCCAAGGAGCATCCCTGGCAACCGATACCTAATTGATAGTTACTTATGAAAGAAAAAGCCAGAGTATTAGATAAAGAAGCAATTGATCGTGCGCTTACGCGCATTGCACATGAGATCCTGGAGAAAAATAAGGGCACAAAAGAACTGTGCCTGATAGGGATACGTAATCGAGGCGCATATATTGCAAAGCGTTTAGCGGATAGCATGAAAAAGATCGAAGGCGAAGCAGTGTTGGTTGGAATTTTGGATATCACTCTTTACCGGGATGATCTGACTCTTATCGCCGCAGGCCCGGTAGTGCATAAAACAGAGATAGATTTCGATATCTCCGGCAGGAATGTGGTTTTGGTAGATGACGTTTTATATACTGGCAGGACAGTCCGCTCTGCTTTGGACGCCCTGATAGATTTAGGTCGGCCCAAATCAATACAGCTGGCAGTGTTAGTTGATAGGGGGCATCGGGAGCTACCGGTACGCGCGGATTTTTCCGGGAAGAATATCCCCACATCGCAAAAGGAGACCGTGGAAGTGCGTTTGCAGGAAGTCGACGGAAAGGATGAAGTAGTAATTGTAGAACAGGGTTAATGAATATGGATAGGTTGTGGACGAAGAAAGATTTATTGGGGCTGGAAGACTTAAGCAAAGAAGAGATTGAGCTTATTTTAAATACCGCGGATTCATTTAAAGAGGTCTCGAGCCGGGAGATTAAAAAAGTTCCTGCCTTACGCGGCAAGACCGTGGTGAATATGTTTTATGAACCGTCAACACGGACCAGAGTTTCCTTTGAGATCGCAGCCAAGAGGTTGTCCGCAGACGTGATTAATATTACCTCTGAAACCTCAAGTGTTAGGAAAGGGGAGACGCTAATTGATACCGGCAGGAATATCGAAGCACTGAAAGTCGATATTATCGTGATGCGGCATAATTATTCCGGAGCAGCTACAACCTTAGCCAGCCATCTTCGGGCAAGCGTAGTGAATGCCGGGGATGGATGGCATGAGCATCCTACGCAGGCACTTTTGGATATTTTTACACTGAAAGAGAAGCTGGGAAAAATTAAAGGATTAAACGTAAGCATCATCGGCGATATCGCTCACTCCCGGGTGGCGCGCTCTAATATCTGGGGTTTGACTAAGCTAGGCGCAAAGGTAATGGTCTGCGCTCCTAAGCTACTTATCCCCGTCGGCATTGAAGAGATGGGAGCGGAAGTGACCGATGATATAGATAAAGCACTACATAATGCAGATGCGATTAATGTTTTAAGGATGCAGTTTGAGCGCGATGAGAAAGCGGCTTTCCCGACGCAGTTAGAATATTTTAAGGCTTTTGGTATTACCGGGGAGAGGCTGGAAAAAGCGAAGAAGGATATAGTGGTAATGCATCCCGGGCCGATTAACCGCGGAGTTGAGATGTCTAGCGAAGTCGCTGATGGAGCGAACTCTGTGATTTTGGAGCAGGTGACAAACGGCATTGCGGTAAGGATGGCGGTATTATTTCTGGTTGCCCAGGCCAATGAAAGCATAAGCAAGGACGTAAACTGATGACTTATCTGAAACTGTTGATTAAGAACGGACGCCTAGTGGATCCGTCGAACAATATTGACGAGGTGTGTGATCTTTTGCTGGAGAACGGCAAAGTATCCAAAGTAGCGCAGCAGATCGATACAAACTCAACCCAAGTTATAGACGCCAAGGATAAAATAGTAATGCCCGGCATCGTAGATATGCATGTACATTTAAGAGAGCCGGGGAGGGAAGATAAAGAGACAGTCTCAACCGGTACGCTGGCAGCTCTCAAGGGCGGGGTCACTAGCGTCCTGGCTATGCCTAATACTATGCCAGCGATAGATTCTCCGGAGAATCTTCAGTTGCTCAAAGGGATTATTAAGAAGACAGCTCATGCCAATGTGTTTATCGCAGGTGCGATTACGCAGGGAAGGAGCGGTAAAGAATTGGTAGATATCAGCGGATTAAAGAAGGAGGGCGCGGTAGCTATTTCGGATGATGGTGCTTCCGTAGATTCTGATCAGGTAATGTTTGAGGCGCTGAAGATCGCCAAGAAAGAAAAAATTCTCGTGATTTGCCACAGTGAGGATAAGGCGCTTTCAGACCGTGGAGCAGTCAATTTAGGGATTACCTCAACGCGTATGGGCTTACGGGGCATTTCTAAGGAATCCGAATATAAAAGAATAGCCAGAGATATTAAGCTTGCCAAGGAATCTAATGCTGCGGTGCACATTGCACATGTCAGCTGCCGTGAGTCGTTAGCAATTATTGCTCAGGCTAAGAAGAGCGGGGTTAAGGTAACTGCTGATACTGCTCCGCACTATTTTGCTTTGAGCGAAGAAGCGGTTTGGTCTTTTAACCCTAACCAAAAGATGAATCCGCCCTTAAGGGGTAAGGATGATTTAGAGGCTATCAGAGAAGGGCTGAAGAATGGCACGATAGATGCAATCGCCTCAGACCATGCCCCGCATACGGAGAATGAAAAAGATATAGAATTCGAGCGTGCAGAATTCGGGACAATCGGCTTAGAGACGGCATTAGCGGTCAGCATCACAAAACTTGTGCACTCGGGATTGTTGACCTGGAAGGAGCTAGTAGCTAAATTAACTCTGCATCCGGCTAATATTCTGGGGATAGAGAAAGGTAGGTTAGCAATAGGCTGCGATGCGGATCTGATCGTTGTCGATCCGGATAAGCAATGGATCGTAGAAAAGCAGGAGTTTCTTTCTAAGTCTAAAAATTCTGCATTCATCAAAGAGGTTTTAAAAGGAGTGGTGGAGTATACAATTTGCAAAGGTAAAATCGTTTATCAAAGGAGAGCGTAGCGCGATGGAATTTGTTGCCGATTTTCATGTCCACTCTAAATATTCACGCGCAACTAGTAAGAGTATGGATACGCAGCATTTAGCCGAGTGGGCAAAGTTAAAGGGCATCACACTGATCGGAACAGGCGATTTTACTCATCATCTCTGGCTTGAGGAATTAAAAAATAATTTAGAAGACCTAGGTAATGGTTTATTTAAATACCAGGGCGTATATTTCATCCTTACTACGGAGATCAGCAGTATTTATTCTAAAGGTGGGAGGTGTTATCGCATTCACAATTTGGTTTTTAGCCCTTCTTTTAAGACAACTGATAAAATCAATGAGGCTCTCGGCAGGCGGGGTAATCTTGCCAGCGACGGCCGTCCGATACTCGGCTTGGATGCGGCTGAATTAGCACGGATAATCATTGATATCGACGAGAAATGCATGGTTGTGCCGGGGCACATCTGGACGCCATGGTTTTCATTATTCGGTTCAATGTCCGGATTTGATCGGATCGAGGATTGTTTTGAAGAACAGACGCCGAAAATATTTGCTTTGGAGACAGGATTATCGTCTGACCCGGCGATGAATTGGCGGCTGAGCGCACTGGATAAGTATACTCTTATATCCAATAGCGATTCTCATTCTCCGGCTAAGATTGGCAGGGAAGCGAATGTCTTCGACTGCGAGTTGGATTATAAAACGATCAGGGAGGTTCTCAAGACCAAAGACAAGAAGAGGTTTTTATACACGATCGAATTCTTCCCCGAGGAGGGGAAATATCATTTTGACGGCCACAGGACCTGCGATATGCGCTTATCTCCCGAAGAGACCAAGAAAAATAACGGTAAATGTCCGAAGTGCAAAAAGTCGGTTACCGTGGGAGTGATGAACCGCGTGGCACAGTTGGCTGATCGCGCAGAAGGCTTTATTCCGCCTAACAGTATCCCTTATAAAAATCTCATCCCCTTGGATGAGATCATCGCCGAGGCCAGAGGTGTAGGCAAGACATCTGTGGCAGTCGGGAAGGATTATCGCATGGCGATAGCTAAGTTCGGTACGGAGTTGGGAATTTTAGAGAAGGTCCCTAAGGAGCAGTTATTCAAAGGACTGCCTCCCAAGGTGGCCGAGGGTGTATTGCGGGTGCGCGAGGGCCAGGTTGATATCAAGGCCGGATACGACGGAGAATACGGCACAATTTCAATATTCGGCAACGAAGCAAAGCAGCCTAAGGATGAACAGCAGTTAAGTTTATTTTAAGAGAGAAGATGAAAATCGTTATAATTTATTATTCATATAGCGGCAATACCAAAGAAGTATCCTACGTCCTAGGTGAATACCTGAAAGAAGAAGGCGAGGTTGACATGGTCGAGTTGCGTGGGCTTGATGAATCAAATCAATTTTTCGGTCAGGCTATGCGTGCATTTGGGCATAAGAGAGCTAAGCTCCAGCCGTTAAGCTTTGACCTCAGCGGTTATGATCTAGTTTGCCTGGGTACTCCGGTTTGGGCATTTGGCCCGGCTCCGGCAGTCAATACTTATTTGGATCAGTGTCATGGTGTTGACGGTAAAGATATAATTATATATGCCACCTATGGAAGCGGCGCAGGCAAGGGCAGATGCCTGAATTATATACATTCTCTATTGGCAGAGAAGGGGGCAAAGACTTTAAAAAAGTTTTTTATCCAGCAAAGAAAAGTCGCTGACAAGAAGTTTGTTCTAGCGAAGATTAAAGAGATTTGGCCCCTGTCGCCCAATGGATAGGGCACTAGCCTCCGGCGCTAGCCTTACAGGTTCGACTCCTGTCAGGGGCACTAGATAGTTGTATGTGAAGCGAACATAATTGTAGTTATATCAGAGAGTTATGAAAAAAAATGTAATAAGTGTTATAGGTGGGCATAATTGTACGTTTGAAGTGGAGCAAATTGCCCAAGATTTAGGCAAAAAACTTGTAGCAGTGGCTGATATACTCGTTTCTGGCGGTTTAGGTGGCGTGATGGAGGCGGTTTGTAAGGGATTCAAAGCTGGTGGTGGAGTGACATTAGGCATTATCCCCAGTTATAATAAGGATGATGCTAACCAATTCGTAGATATAGTTATTCCCTCTGGGCTTGGTTTAGCCAGGAATGTTTTGGTAGTTAAGTCTGCGGATGTGGTAATTGCTCTGCCGGGAGAAGCGGGTACGCTTTCAGAGATTGCATATTGCTTGCAATTTGATATACCGGTAGTCAGCCTAAAGTCATGGGATATACCGGGAGCGATTAACGTAGAGACGGTTGATGATGTATTGCGAGAGGTTGCCAGGTGTTTAAACAAAAAATAATTCAAAATAGTGCTAGAGAGGAGTAATGCATGAAGGCGATTTTAACGTTGGAGGACGGGAAAAGTTTTAGCGGCCAGGCCCTTATTCATTGCCATGAGGCTGCAGGTGAGGTTATTTTTAATACAGCGGTAGTGGGCTACCAGGAGATGATCACTGATCCTGCTTCTGCCGGTAAAATTCTAGTGCTCACTTATCCTTTAATTGGAAATTACGGAGTTGCACCGAAATTTAATGAATCTAAAAAGATATGGCTTGCGGGCTTGGTAGTTAAAGAAATCTCTCGTATCTATTCGAACTGGCAAGCTAAGTCCAGTTTTGATGATTTTGTCAAGAAGCATAAGCTTGCGATGATCTATGGTATTGATACGCGAAGCCTGGCAGTACACCTAAGGCATAAAGGCCAGATTCGCGGGGTTATTTCTACCGAGTGTTTTGATCCGACAACACTTCTGGCAAAAATAAAAAATTCAACCTTAGGAAAATGCCAGAGTTTATTGCCCAGGATCTCAGTAAGTAAGCCCAAAGATCTAGGTTTACGAAAATCCAAAATACGAATTGCGGTTCTTGATTTAGGTCTGACAAATAGCATTATCAAGCAGCTCGAGCGGCTAGGGGTATCATTGATTATCTTGCCTTACAATACCAGCGCGAAAGAGATCTTACGCCTAAAGCCGAAAGGATTGTTAATCTCCGGAGGACCGGAAGAAGACGCCGGATTAAAAGAGGTGACAGAAAGCATAAAGCCGTTAATCGGCAGATTGCCTATCTTCGGCATCTCAACCGGCGCTCAGGTTTTAGCCTCTGCATTAGGTGCGAAAATAACTAAGCTGAAACTGGGTCATCACGGCGTAAATTATCCGGTGAATAAACCACCCTCTTATAAAGGGGATATTACCGTACAGAATCACTCTTGTGTAGTCGATACGGATTCGATCGCTAAGATAAAAAAGATAAAAATTACCGGATTCAATTTAAATGATCGCTCAGTTGAAGAATTTGAAAGCAGGCAACTCAGGCTCCTCGCTGTCCAATATATACCGGTAAGCCCCGGATTTAACGAAGTAAACCCGGCCTTTAATAAATTCTTAACTTATTTAAAAAGGAGCAAATAATGCCAAGACGTAAAGATATTAAAAGGATTCTTATGATCGGCTCAGGCCCGATTGTAATCGGGCAGGCTTGTGAATTTGATTATTCCGGTTCTCAGGCCTGCAAGGCTCTGAAAGAAGAAGGGTATTATACAATATTAGTTAATTCTAACCCGGCGACGATCATGACTGATCCGGGGATGGCAGATGTTACTTATATCGAGCCCTTAACGATTGAGACGGTGACAAAGATTATTGCCAAGGAACGGCCGGATGCAGTGTTGCCTACCCTGGGAGGACAGACTGCTTTGAATCTGGCCTTCTTTTTGATGAAGCAGGGTATATTAAAGAAGTATGGAGTGGAGTCGATCGGCGCTTCTGTGAAGGCAATCTCTTGCGCGGAAGACAGGGATTTATTTAAGAAAGCGATGCAGGAGATCGGCGTCGGTATGCCTAAGAGCGGGATCGCTAATTCGATAGATGAAGGAATGAGGATCGGGTTGAGCATCGGATTCCCTTTGATCTTAAGGCCGGCATATTGTTTAGGAGGCAGAGGTGGTGCCACAGCTTATAATAAGGATGAATTAGAAAAAGCGCTTGCCAACGGTTTGGAAACAAGTCCGGTGCATCAGGTCTTAGTTGAGCAGTCAGTGTTAGGCTGGAAGGAGATTGAATATGAGGTGATGCGCGATTGCGCGGATAATGTGATTATGATCACTTCCATGGAAAATATTGATCCGATGGGCGTACATACCGGCGACAGTATCGTGGTTGCTCCTGCCCAGACTCTCACTGCAGAGGAATATACGAATTTTGTAAATTTATCCAAGCGGATAATCCGCCGGGTCGGGGTATCCGGAGGCGGGGCGAATATACAGTTTGGTCAGAATCCAAACAACGGCGAGATCGTGATCATTGAAGTAAACCCCAGGCTTTCACGCTCCTCAGCCTTGGCTTCTAAAGCCACAGGTTTTCCCATCGCCAGGGTAGCAACCAAATTAGCAGTCGGCTATACACTGCCGGAGGTAATGAATCAGATCACCGGACGGACTACATCATTCTTTGAGCCGACCGGGGATTATTGCGTATTTAAGGTTTGCAGGTTTACCGTTGAGAAATTCTCCCGTACCGAAAGGGTCCTGAATACCTCGATGAAGGCGGTAGGCGAAGCGATGTCAATCGGGAGAAATTTTAAGGAATCTTTCCAGAAGGGGATTCGTTCGATGGAGATATCGCGTTACGGTTTCGGCGCCGACGGAAAAGATAAGATCACGGATGAAATGTTAGAATGCCCCAGTAGCAATTTGTCGAAATTGATCAAAGATAAATTGCGCATACCTAATGATGAGAGAATATTTTATATAAGGTATGCATTGAAGATGGGGTTTACTATTGATGAGATCTACAAGCTATCTCGGATTGACCGTTGGTTTATAGATAATATGAAACAGCTGGTGGAGCTGGAGGATGAAATCAGGCAGTTTCGAAACGATAAAGCCGGCGAAGAGTTCAAGATCCCCTTAGATCTGTTAGCGAGAGCAAAGAAGGACGGATTTTCTGATCGGCAGTTAGCTTACATTTTGAATAGCAAGGAGGAGGTAGTGAGAGAATTGCGTAAGAAGAAGAATATCAAACCAGTCTATAAATTAGTCGATACTTGTGCCGGAGAATTTTCCGCTAAGCAGCCTTATTATTATTCTACCCATGAAAGCGGCGATGAGGCAAGGCCGAGCAAGAATAAAAAGGTTGTGATTCTTGGGGGAGGGCCGAATCGTATCGGCCAGGGCATCGAGTTTGATTATTGTTGTTGCCATGCTTCTTATGCCCTGAAAGAAGAGGGAATAGAGAGCGTCATGGTTAATTGTAATCCCGAGACAGTCTCTACGGATTACGACACCTCGGATAGATTATATTTTGAGCCGTTGACCATGGAGGATATCTTAAATATCATCGAACTAGAGAAACCGATCGGCGTAATTGTTCAATTCGGAGGCCAGACTCCGCTTAATTTAGCCGTACCGTTAAGAGAGGCAGGGGTAACTCTCTTAGGGACAAGCGCCAAGAGTATTGATATTGCCGAAGACAGAAAGAGATTCAAGAAGATGTTGCATCAACTGAATCTCTTACAGCCGGATAACGGCACTGCTTTTACCTTTGCTGAGGCTAAGGAGGTAGCCAGAAAGATCGGTTATCCTGTCTTAGTCAGGCCGTCCTATGTATTGGGCGGCAGGGCGATGGAGATCGTCTATGATGAATCGACTTTAGAAAAATTTATTATTGAGGCAGCGGAGGTATCCGGAGACCACCCGGTATTGATCGATAAATTCTTAGAGGATGCGATTGAGGTGGATGTTGATCTGATCGGAGACGGTGAAACTTTTGTCATCGGCGGCATCTTTGAGCACATTGAAGAAGCAGGGGTGCATTCCGGAGATTCTGCCATGGCGCTGCCCTCCTATACATTATCTAAAAGCATATTGGATAATATCAGAGACGCTACGTATAAGATGGCCAAGGAGTTAGATGTCAAGGGGCTGATGAATGTGCAGTATGCGATCAAAGACGATAAGGTTTATGTTTTAGAGGTTAATCCTAGGGCATCGAGGACAGTTCCTTTTGTCTCTAAGGTGATCGGTGTTCCTCTCGCTAATCTTGCTACTAAGATCATGCTCGGTAAGAAACTTAAGGATTTAGGTTTTACCAAAGAGATTATCCCGAAACATATAGCAGTTAAAGAATCAGTTTTTCCTTTCGGCCGTTTCCCCGGAACAGATATTATCCTGGGGCCGGAGATGAAGTCAACCGGAGAAGTAATGGGAATCGATGATGATTTCGGCAAGGCCTATATAAAAAGCCAGATCGCTGCGGGCCAACAATTACCCAAGAAGGGCAATGTCTTTATCTCTGTGCGGGATAAAGATAAGCGAGCAATAGTATTTGTCGCTAAAAAGCTACAGGATTTAGGATTTAAAATATCTGCTACCTCCGGGACAGCCGCGGCCTTAGAGGGGAACAACATTAAGGTTTCGGTTTTGACTAAGATCGCAGAAGGAAGGCCGAATATCCTGGACGCGATGAAAGACGGAAAAATTCAAATGGTGATTAATACTCCTTCGGGAAGGATACCCAGGCAGGATGAGATTAAGATACGTTCGCAGGTGATTCTTTACAATATTCCTTATACTACTACTATCTCCGGTGCGCAGGCAACCGTCAATGGCATCGAGGCGCTGCTTAAAAAAGATCTTGGGGTTATGTCATTACAGGCTTATCATAAAAGATTGAAAAATAAGAAATAGATGCAAAAGATTATGATTTAAGGAGGCGCAGGTGCCGGAACTACCGGAAGTAGAAACGATCAAGAGAGAATTAGAGAAGGTGCTGAAGGGTAAGAAGATTACGGGAGTTATTGTCAATAACCCTAAGGTTATTAGAGAGCCTAAGATGGTGGATTTCCTTAACGGACTGCAGGACGTCAGGATAAAGAATATCTTACGTAAAGGAAAATTATTGATCCTAGAGTTGTCATCCGGGAAATCTCTGGCAATACACCTGAAGATGACCGGCCAGTTAATTTACCCCGGTAATGCAAAAAACAGCCGGGTCAGCTTTAAGTTATCCGACGGGAATATTCTGGATTTTTGTGATCAGCGTCTGTTCGGAGAGTTAAGGCTGCTCGATGATTGGCGTTCCCTGAAATTTGTGCAAGAATTAGGGCCTGAACCTTTCGCTTTAAACTCTGCTCAATTCAAAAAAATGCTATCCGGAAAGAAGACCAAGATAAAACCTTTGTTAATGGATCAAAAATTTATCTCCGGGATAGGCAACCTTTATGCCGCCGAAGTGCTTTTTAAGGCAATGATTCATCCCGGAAGGACTGCTGCCAGTATCTCAGAGAAGAAGAAAGAGATACTCTTTAAAGAGATAAAGCATACTCTGAATCAGGCAATCAAATACCGCGGCTCTTCAGTGGACCAGTATGTGCAAGTAACCGGTGAGCCGGGAAGTTATGTTAAGTACCATAAAGTTTATGACCGGGCAGGCGAGCCTTGCTTAGTGTGTAAAACGCACGTGCAAAGGATTACTTTAGGAGGCCGGGGGACTTATTATTGCCCGAAGTGCCAGAAATAAGCGTATGAAGAAAATATTCTTAACAGTAGCTCTGATTGTAATCTGCTCACCTGCTTTTGCTGATCTGATAGTTTTAAAGAATGGCGATACGGTAGAAGGCAAAGTTATAGAAGAGGCAAAGGATTATGTTAAAATAGAGCGCGTAGGTATTGAGCTGACTTATTTTTCCGAGGAAATAGAGAGCGTTGAGATAGAGCCGGAACCGTTAAATTGGCCCTCGAAAGAATATTTAGAGCAGCTGAATTATTTTATTGAGACTTCTGCGCCTGTAATTGCCGCAAAAATGAACAAGTTATCAAAGATCCAGGATGATGAAGAATTAAGGGATTCGACTCAAGAGGAGATTACCGGCGAGATAAATAAGGCATCTGCACAGATGGAGATGTTGAGGCCGCCCGAAGGATTCGCAGAGTACCAGCAGTCGCGGGTAGGAGAAATTGAAGTAGTGAGGCAGACAGTAGAAGCATTATTCCAGGGCGGTCAGGCAGGAGGGGTTGTTTCCCCCGGTATTGATGCGGCTATGTTACAAGAACAGCTACAGAAGACTCTTCAGGGCCAGGGGTACGAGGGCATCAGAGAGCAACTGATGCAGAAATTACAAGAGCGATGAAGCAGGTTAAAGCCAAGATAATAGCTAATACCAGATTAACTGCTAAATACTTCAGGTTGATATTCAGGGATAGCGAGATTGCTAAAGCTGTAAAGCCCGGGCAGTTTTTGCAGGTGAAAGTCGCCGATGTCTGTCAGCCGCTTTTAAGGAGGCCGTTTGGCGCTCATCAGGTTAAGGGCGCGGATGTTGTGATCCTTTATGAAGTATTAGGTGATGGCACTAAGATTCTATCAGAGAGAAAGGCCGGCGAGTACTTAGATATTATCGGCCCGTTAGGGAATGGGTTTTCTGTCATAAATTCTAAACCGGCAATTATTGTTGCCGGAGGCATGGGGGTTGCTCCACTTCTCTTTTTGGCAGAAAGAATAAGAAGGTGTCAGAGTGTCAGAGTGTCAAAGTGTCAGAACCTAGTTTTAATCGGCACCAGGGAAAAGCAAGAGATTCTTTGCGAGAAAGAATTTAAGCAGTTAGGTTATGAAGTTAAAGTTTCCACCGATGACGGCTCAATGGGCCATAAAGGAAAAGTCACAGAATTACTAAAGCGTATTTTACTTACAACTTACGACTATTTATGCCTGCGGCCCCCGTTCAATGTTAAAAGAGGTCGCTAGGCTTGCAAAAAAATATAAAATTCCGGCGCAACTCTCACTAGAGGAACATCTGGCTTGCGGCATAGGCGCTTGTTTAGGCTGCGTAGTTAAAACGCAGCACGGTTATCAAAGAGTCTGTAAAGACGGCCCGGTATTTAATGCGCAGGATTTAGTTTTCTAAGGAGGATGAAATGACCCAGTTGATATATGTTGCCTTAGGTTTAATAGCAGGAATATTTAGCGGAGCCTTTGGGATCGGCGGAGGGACAATTTTAATTCCCGCGCTAGTATTCTTGTTCGGCCTTAGCCAACATCAAGCACAAGGTACGACCTTAGCAATCCTGGTTCCTCCGATCGGGCTTTTAGCAGCCATGCGTTATTATTATAGCGGTAATGTCAAATTGGGAATAGCGGCTTTTATCTGTATAGGCTTTTTTATCGGAGGCTTCATTGGCGCGCATTTTATACAACAGGTTCCCGATCTTATGTTGAAAAGAGGATTCGGCGTGTTTTTGCTCTGTATCGCGCTGAGAATGATTATAGCAAAATGAAGACAAATAATATAGGTAAGCTGAAATTAAAGAATCCGCTGATGGTAGCTTCCGGCACCTTTGGTTACGCCGAGGAGTTTAAGGATTTTATTAATCTAAAGAAACTGGGCGCCATCGTCACGAAAACCATAACTTTAGAGCCAAGGCGCGGTAATCAGCCTCCGCGCACCTGCGAGACTCCGGCGGGGATGCTTAATTCTATCGGCCTGGAGAACCCGGGGATTGAAGTTTTTCTGAAAGAAAAATTACCGACCTTATTTAAGATCGGCCCGCCGGTGATTGTCAGCATTTCTTCAGTAAAAAACCCAAGAGAATTCATCGTGCTTGCTCGGCGATTAGATAAAATAAAAGAGGTGAGCGCAATCGAGATCAATATTTCTTGCCCAAACGTTAAAGACCTAAAATCTAGAAACTATAACCTAGCACCTAGATTGATCTCTCAGGACGCAAGAGCCACCTATAATGTAGTGCGATCAGTGCGTAAGGTTACTAAAAAAACACTGATCACTAAATTATCCCCCAATGTCACGGATATAATTGAGATTGCCAAAGCTGCGAAGCGCGCAGGTAGTGATGCGCTAGCTTTAATCAATACATTAAGCGGAATGAGTATAGATGTAGATGCGCGCAAGGCGAAGCTCGCAGCAGTAAGCGGAGGTTTAAGCGGCCCGGCGATCCGGCCGGTAGCGGTAAAGATGGTTTGGGAAGTCTACAGCAAAGTTAAAATACCGATTATCGGCATGGGTGGGATCATGGATGTGGAGAGCGCTCTTGAATTTTTTATTGCCGGAGCGACTGCGATCAGCATCGGCACGGCGAATTTCATTAACCCCAAGGTGAGCATAGAGATTGCCGCAGGCATAAAACAATATTTAACGAAGAATAAAATTAAAAATATGCAGAATCTCATTGGGAGCCTGAAAACATGAACCCAAAACCTCAAATTATTCTCGCTTTAGATGTACCTACTTTAAAGGATGCAAAACGCATTGTTGATATCCTTTATCCAATGGTAGAATTGTTTAAAATAGGTAGCCAGCTATTTACTGCTTCTGGGCAAGAAGCGATCAAAATGGTTGGAGAAAAAGGAGCGAAGGTATTCTTGGATTTAAAATTTCATGATATTCCTAATACTGTATATGGCGCAGTGGCGTCTGGCACCTCGAGTAGTATCGCGGTTACTCCAATTTCCACTGGGTCAGATAATATAAGAGCTGAAGATCAAGTACAAGCCCCTGTTTTTATGATGACATTACATACGATCGGTGGTTTAGAGATGTTGAAGGCGGCCGTAAGAGGAGCATCAGATAAAGCGGCCAATTTAAAAATAAAAAAACCTTATCTCGTCGGTGTGACTGTATTAACAAGTGAGATCCCCAATAGTATCACTTCGGAGACAGTTTTAAAACGGGCCTCTTTGGCAAAAGACGCTGGATTGGATGGAGTAGTTTGTGCGGTATCTGAAGCAGAGATGATAAGGAAGAAGTTCGGCGAAGAGTTTCTTATTGTTACCCCTGGCATAAGGCTTAAGGGAGATAGAAAAGGTGATCAGAAAAGGGTATCTACAGTCCAAGAAGCAATTAAGGCAGGGAGTGATTATTTAGTCATCGGCAGGCCGATATTGCAGGCCAAAGATCCTTTAATAGCAGCACAAGAAATACTAAAATCTGTATGATTTAGCGGGTGGCTTGGGCTGATTCCGAGCCGCGTGGTGCGGCGAGGAACAGGCCAAGACAGGACCCGCTAAATATGGATGAAAAGATTTGAATTTATAGATAAATAGCTTATAATAAATATATTATAAATATAAAGGACAGGTGATAGATATGGCAGAGCAGATTAAAGATTTGATCGAGAAGATTCAGCAGGAAGGCCTTAAGGTAGCTGAGGATAATGCCCGGGTAATAGAACAGCAGGCCAGGCATCAGGCGGATGAGATCATTAAAAGGGCAAAAAAAGAGGCAGAGAAGATTGTTGCCGATGGTAAGGGTACGGTAGCGAGGATGGAGCAAAGCACCCAGGCTGCGCTGCAGCAGGCAGGACGGGATCTGATACTAAGCTTAAAGAAAGAGATCAATGCCATGCTTGATAAGCTGATTGCATCAAGCGTCCATGAAACGCTTAGCTCCGGAGAATTGCTCAAGATCATCACAACGCTAATCAATAATTATAAGGGTAAAGACAAAGAAAATATTATTATTTCACTGAAGAAAGAAGACCTGAAGAAGCTAGAGAAGGATTTATTAGCTGCGCTCGGCCGATCTGCTCAAAAGGGGGTTAGCCTTAAAGCTGAGGATGATATCCGCGGCGGCTTTATCATCAGTTATGATGCGGGAAAATCGCATTTTGACTTTACGGATAAGGCTTTAAGCGAATACATCGCTACATCACTTAAGCCGCAATTAAAAGATATATTGAAATAATGCCTGCTTTTTATACCTATTTAATCTCGAGTCTCCCAATGCTGCAATTCGGGACAAAACAGCCCTTTGGATTTGATAAATTCCTCGAGATCTGCCAAGATAAAATCTCTCAAGATGAAATTGATATTATTAAGCAGCTTGCTGCGGAGTTCGATTATCAAGGTACTCAGCCCACCTTAGAGAAATGGCGTGCTTTTGATACCGCCTTAAGAAATGAATTAGTTAAAATCAGAGCAATTCATCAACATCTAGATCCTTTGAAATATATTCGTAAAGAGGAAGCCTTTTCGTCGTATATTGCGCATATTGCGATTAACGCACAGAGAAATCCCTCGGTTTTAGAGGCCGAGAAAATGCTCGATCAGGAAAGATGGAATAAATTAGAGGAATTAGCTTTGGGCCATTATTTTGACCTGGATGCTTTAATCATCTATGCGCTGAAACTGCAGATCTTGGAACGTTGGGAGAGGATTTATAGCACAGATAAGGCTCAATTGATTAGCGGGGTATTGAATTAAAATGGCGACAAAGAGAAGAGGGCGTATAGTTAAGGTTAGCGGCAATATGGTGACGGTGGAGACTAATGATTTCATCGTTCAGAATGAAGTCGCCTATATCCTGCATGGCCAAGAGCGTCTTAAATCTGAGGTTATTCGCGTAAGAGGCAATAGGGCAGAGACTCAGGTCTTTGAAAATACCGCAAGCCTGCACATCGGAGAAGCAGTGGAATTTACCGATGAGCTTTTGTCGGTCGAGCTCGGCCCAGGGCTCTTAGGCCAGATCTTTGATGGTTTGCAAAATCCTCTTCCCGAAGTAGCCAAAATTTGTGGTTTCTTTTTAAAGCGCGGGGTTTATTTAGAAGCCCTGCCTGATGGAGCAGAGTGGAAATTTACCCCGACTGTAAAAGTTAAAGAGAAGTTACGCGCCGGAGGAAAGCTGGGGTTTGTTCCGGAGAAAATATTTAAACACTACATTATGGTCCCTTTTGCGCTGCAGGGCGTTTTGGAAGTTGTCAGCATCGCCGGGCCTGGAAAATATAATCTAAAACAGCCGATCGCTAAACTAAAAGATCAAAATGGTAAAGTGCATGAAGCATTCCTGCAGCAGATCTGGCCGATAAAAGTTCCGATTAGAGCGTATGCCGAGAAATTGAAACCGATAGATACCTTAGTAACGAAGATGCGTTTGATTGATTCACTCTTTCCGGTTGCCCGCGGCGGTACGTATTGTATCCCCGGTCCGTTCGGCTCAGGGAAAACCGTTTTACAGCAATTAACCAGCCGCCATGCCGAGGTCGATATAGTGATTATTGCTGCCTGCGGTGAGCGCGCAGGTGAAGCAGTCGAGACGCTTAAAACATTCCCTGAATTAATCGATCCTCGTACAGGAAAGCCGCTGCTTGACCGTACAGTAATTATGGTTAATACCAGTGCGATGCCGGTAGCATCCAGAGAATCGGGTGTTTATACTGCGGTGACGATCGCAGAATATTACCGCCAGATGGGGTTGCATGTTCTGTTATTGGCGGATTCAACTTCCCGATGGGCACAGGCAATGAGAGAGATGTCCGGCAGGCTGGAGGAGATCCCCGGCGAAGAGGCATTCCCCGCATATCTTGAGTCGCGCATTGCTTCATTCTATGAAAGAGCGGGCATAGTAAGATTACATGATAGTTCATTAGGCTCTGTGACTATCGGCGGTACGATCAGTCCTGCCGGAGGAAACTTTGAAGAACCGGTAACTCAGGCGACCTTAAAAGTAGTAGGGGCATTCCATGGGTTATCCCGCGAGCGTTCTGATTCCCGTCGCTACCCGGCGATCGATCCCTTAATCAGTTGGAGCAAATATCCAAGTTTCATTGATCAAGCGCAGATGCAGCGGGGCCATCAGATTTTGCATAAGAGTAATGAGGTTGCACAAATGATGAAGGTGATCGGAGAAGAGGGCACGGCACTGGGAGATTTTATCACCTATCTTAAAGGTGATTTTTTTGATTTTATATATTTACAGCAGAATGCCTATGACGCGGTAGATGAGTCAAGCAGTGCCCAGAGGCAAAAATACGTCTTTAATTTTATTTATCAGATATTAGAAGCTAATTTTGGTTTTGAAAACAAAGATAAAGCGCGCTATTTCTTCCAGCGTTTAAGACAACAGTTCCACGGATGGAATTCTGCTGCTTGGGATTCTAAAGAGTTTAAAGAAATCGAAATTGAGATGAAAGCTACGATAGAAGAGAGCAAGATTAAAATTTAAATGCGTAAAGTCTATACTAATATTATTCAGATTGCCGGAGATGTGATCACCGTTGAAGCCGAAGGCATCGGCTATATGGATATTGCCGAGATTACAACTAGGCAGGGGGTTTCTTTGGCCCAGGTTATACGCCTAGATGGTAAGAGAGCGTCGCTGCAGGTTTTTGCCGGAAGCCGGGGGATCTCTACAAAAGATCAGGTGCGTTTCTTAGGGCACCCGATGCGCATCGCAAGCGGAGATGATCTTTTAGGCAGGATCTTTAACGGCAGCGGTCAGCCTTTAGACAAAGGGCCGAGCTTGTCACAAAATATGATCGATATCGGCGGCCCGCCGGTTAATCCGGTAAAAAGAATCATCCCCAATAAAATGGTGCACACCGGAATACCGATGATCGATGTCTTTAATTCATTGGTGGAATCGCAGAAACTACCGGTATTCTCCGTCGCCGGGGAACCTTACAATGAATTATTAGCCCGGATTGCTATCCAGGCAGAAATAGATATTATTATCTTGGGTGGAATGGGCTTAAAATATGATGACTACCTATTTTTTAAAGAGACGTTGGAGAAGCACGGCGCAATATCGCGTTCGGTATTCTTTATTCATACTGCTTCTGATCCGACGGTAGAGTGCCTTTTGGTTCCTGACATCAGCTTGGCTGCGGCAGAGGAGTTTGCCTTAAGAGGAAAACGCGTTTTAGTCCTGCTAAGCGATATGACTAACTTCGCCGATGCCTTAAAGGAGATATCGATTACCATGGAGCAAGTGCCCTCTAACCGCGGATACCCCGGGGATCTTTATACACAGTTGGCCCAGCGTTATGAAAAAGCAGTTGATTTTGATACTGCCGGTTCAATAACCATATTGGCGGCAACCACGATGCCAGGAGATGATGTTACTCATCCGGTTCCGGATAATACCGGCTATATTACTGAAGGACAGTTCTATCTTAAGGGAAAAGTCATCGAGCCATTCGGCTCGCTGAGCCGTTTAAAACAACAGGTCAACGGCAATACCCGTGCGGATCATCGTGCGATCATGAATACGATGATACAGTTGTTTGCCAGTTACCGCGAGACTCTGGAAAAACAATCAATGGGTTTTCAAATGAGCTCCTGGGATGAGAAGCTCCTAAAATACGGAAAGGCCTTTGAAGAAGAGATGATGTCTCTGGAGGTTAATATTCCACTGGAGAAGGCGCTGGATTTAGGCTGGCAGATCTTAGCTGATTGCTTTACTCCCGAGGAGACGGGGATTAAGAAAGCATTAATCGAAGAATATTGGCCTAAGACCAGTAACTTGTAACTAGTAATTCGTAACTCGTAATATTTAGGAAAATATTTTGGCAAAAATCAAACTGACTAAAGGGGAATTAAAGAGGCAGCGTGATGCCTTGGCGCAATATCAACGCTATCTGCCTACATTACAGCTTAAGAAACAACAGTTACAGATAGAGATTTTGCAGCAATCGCAGATCTTGGGGAGCGCAAAACAAAAAGAAGCAGCCAAAAGAAATGAAATTACACGCTGGGCAGGATTGCTCTCTGATCAGGGGGTTGATCTTAAGCCATGGGTTAAGCCGCAAGAGATATTTACCGGAGTAAGAAATATCGCCGGAGTGGATCTGCCTGTTTTTCAGCGCCTGGATTTTAAAGTTGCGGAATACGACCTATTTATTATGCCTTTATGGGTGGATCGGGGCCTGGATGCATTGCAGGCATTAATCAGTATCCTGGAAGAAAGAAAGGTTATTGAAAAAGGAATCATAATTTTAAGGCAGGAGTTACGGATTACTACTCAGAGGGTTAATTTATTCGAAAAAGTTAAAATCCCGGAGGCCCGGGAAGCAATACGTTTGATCAAGATCTATATCGGCGATCAGATGACTAATGCCGTAGGCAGAAGCAAGATGGCAAAGAGGAAGATCGAGGCTTTAGAGTTAAGTGAAGCCATAGCTTAGCGAACGATAGTGAAGCTAAGCTATTCGGCTGAACTTACCCCCACACCAATTGGGAATTCAAGCTTCGCTATTGACCAATTGGTGTGGGGGTCAAAATCGCCCAAACAACTTACGTTCATTATCATTCCGTAAGTTGTGGGCTCATTTGAGGCAGTTTATATGATCGTTCCAATGAAAAAAATTACCGTACTTGTTCAGCCTAAGGATGCAGCCTCCTCAATTGCCAAACTGCGCTCTCTGGGAGTATTGCACATAGAGCATCAGCAGCCGCCTCTAAGTCATGATCTCAGCGAGCTTCAGGATGATCTTGCTTTAATCGATTCTGCCTTAGGAGTGCTCTTGGAAGCAGGCAACTCTCAAGAGCCAAAGGATTGGAAATTTACTGCCCGCCACATTATTGATCTTAGAAAAAGGGTTGAGCAATTAGAGGAGTATTCCCGAACACTGAAGAGCAAGATCAGCCAATGGAGAGATTGGGGGGATTTTGACCCGCAAGCAATAGAGAAGTTTACTGAAAAGAAGATATATGCGAAACTCTATCAGATCCCCGCTAAAGAGATCAAGAAGCTTGAGGCGAATTTGATTGTAAAGAAGATTGCGATAACAAGAGGGATTGCGCATTGCTTAGTTATCTCGTGTGAGAATTTCCAGATCCCCTATAAAGAATTATCCTTACCCAAGATGGGATTAAAGATGATGCAGGATAGGCTTGCTGAGGATATAAAAGTAGTTGCGTCCCTAAAGCAGGCTATTCTTCAGCACCGCTGTTTTTATCAAAGTCTTCTCAAGGAGAAAAGATCAAAAGTTTCAGAGTTAGAATTTCAGCAAGCGTTAAGCGGAATGGGTCAGAGCGGCGATATCTCTTACTTAAGCGGATATACTCCCTTTGATACTGTAGATAGCTTAGAAGAGACTGCACGTCGGGAAAAGTGGGGGATGGTGGTAAGCGAGCCATCAGATGAAGATAGGGTTCCGACTTTAATTCGTAATCCGCGCTGGGTTTCCATTATCAGCCCGATCTTTAAAGTGATTGAAGTGGTTCCGGGGTATAAAGAGTTGGATATCAGCTTATGGTTTCTGATCTTCTTCTCTATCTTTTTTGGCATGTTGATCGGAGATGCGGCTTATGGATTTATATTTTTGCTGTTTACTTTCTTAGCTCAGATGAAATGGGGGAGGAAGCTTAAAGAAAAATCTGTTTTTAATCTCTTTTATATTCTAAGTAGTTGTGCGATTATCTGGGGGGTGCTCTCAGGAACATTCTTTGGGCAGGAGTGGTTGCCTCAATGGGTAAGGCCGGTTGTCCCTGCCCTACGCAGTGATAAAAATATTCAAACCCTCTGCTTTTTGCTCGGTGCGACACATTTAAGCATTGCCCATCTATGGCGCGGGGTTATAAAATACCCCTCTCTTAAAGCATTATCTGAAGTTGGCTGGGTGCTTATCATCTGGGCAGCGTTCTTCCTGGCGAAACTATTGATTCTAGGAGATGCTTTCCCAGGATTTATGAAATGGTTTTTGATTACCGGAGCAGGCTTAGTATTGCTTTTTACCAATCCCAGGAAGAATATTCTCAAAGGTCTGGGTGCGGGGTTAGGGAATCTGCTTTTAAACTTAGTGAATAACTTTACCGATGTAGTTTCTTACATTCGTTTATTCGCTGTGGGTTTGGCTACGGTTGCCGTGGCTGATTCTTTTAATAAAATGGCTTTAGGCGTGGGATTTAGTAGTATTTCTACAGGGATACTTACGGCTTTTATTCTTTTATTAGGGCATACTTTGAATATTCTGCTTGGCCCGATGTCGATTTTAGTGCATGGCGTCAGGCTGAATGTTTTGGAATTTTGTAATCATCTGGATATTAAGTGGAGCGGGTTTGCTTATAAACCATTAAAAGAAGGAGATAGCTATGCCGACGGGAACATTATTTCAGTTTAGGGATTTGGGAGTTGGAGCAATATTAGCCTTTGCTGCGATGGGCTCAGCTTTTGGTACCGGGATTGCCGGTATGGCTGCAGTGGGGGCATGGAAGAAGGCGTTTAGCCAAAATAAGGCAGCCTCATTTTTGATCATTGCCTTTGTCGGTGCGCCCCTGACACAAACGATTTATGGTATGATCATCATGAACAGGATGGCTGAGCTTGCAATCAAAGGCATCTACTTATGGGGTGTCGGGGTATTAGGCGGCATTGCTATTGGTGCTTCAGCGCTGATGCAGGGAAAGGCCGGAGCAGTTGCCTGCGATGCTATGGGGGAAACCGGTAAAGGTTTCGGTAATTATATCGTGGTTTTAGGGATCATTGAAACGGTTGCGCTCTTTGTGATGGCTTTTATTATGGGTTTACTTGGTAAATTCTAATGTTGTTTTTCCTCTTTGACAAAATCGAACTTCTATATTATTATATATTTATATAATAACCTGGAGGTTCGTAAATGAAAGCAGAGAAGATAAGGGAAGCGAAAGAGTTAAGAAGGCGTGGCTGGTCTGTTAGGGCTATTGCGCAGCAAATACATTGCTCTAAGAGCTCAGTTAGTATTTGGGTGAGAGATATACCTCTTACCACTCAACAGATAGAGAGGCTCAAAGTAGCCCAAGATAGAGGAAGGGCAAGGGCCGCAAATCACCCAAATAGTTCAAAATACAGATGGGAAAGAATCCGCCAAGAGATAATTAATACTACGAAGGCGGAGATTCCCAAAGAATACTCCTTAGAGAACTTAAAATGTATAGGCGCTTCTTTGTATTGGGCTGAAGGTTATAACGCTTCTATAAATTCATTCGTATTTGCCAATAGCGATAGTGTTATGATAAGATTAATGATGAAGTTCCTTAGAGAAATATGTAGTATTCCTTCAGGTAAATTACGAGGTCGAGTTAATATACATCCACATTTAGATATTAAAAAATCTGAAAAATACTGGTCAGAGATTAGCGGGATTCCTTTATCGCAATTTCATAAGCCCCTTTTATCGATAAGCAAGGCTAGCAAGCAAAAGAGGAAGACGTTGCCACATGGAACTTTTCGGATAGTCATTTCGGATGTTCATTTATGCAGTAGAATCAAGGGGTGGATTCAGGGGTTGAAAGATTGGGCGATTGGCTCAGTTGGTTAGAGCGTTGCGCTTACATCGCAAAGGTCACAGGTTCGAATCCTGTATCGCCCACCATAAATTTTTATTGCAACGCCCAATATTTTAGGGTACAATTTACATCTTATCTTTCTGGGCCCGTGGTGTAGTCTGGTTAACATGTCAGATTGTCGATCTGAAGATCGCGAGTTCAAATCTCGTCGGGCCCGCCAGTCTTCGCTCAGCACTTAACGTGCAGAGCTTCGCCTGGCTTACGCCAAAATATGCATTGCGTATATATTCTCACCAGCAAAAAAGACAAAAGAAAATTTTATGTAGGTTATACTAATAATCTTCAAAGGCGTCTAGTAGATCACAAAAATCCACCGAAAAATTCTTACACACATAGATACGGCCCTTGGGCATTAGAGACATATAGTGTATTTTCTGAGAGAAGATTAGCGAAAGCATTTGAGGTATATCTCAAGAGTCATTCTGGCAGAGCCTTTTTGAGGCGGAGACTAGCAGTTGTATCGTAGAAATCCGGCGTAGCCGTCAGAACTTTTTTGTTTATTATAAGGCGCAGCCGGATCGTCGGGCCCGCCAGTTAATCCCTTGACGGCTTAATATTTTATTGTTAAAATAATTAATTCGTTAAAATAAACTATTTTATTAAAAGAAAAGGAGGTGCTCTATGAGCAAGAAGCAGATTTGTCTTCTTTTGGGAGTATTTATGCTGAGCAGTTTGTTCTCGGGCTGTACCTATTTAAAGAATAGGGGTAATGACGCTATGGATATGTTTGACACAGGGATTATCCTTACCTCAAAACCAAACTTTGCCCTTTATACAGATCTAGGCATGGTGCTTCCGATGGGCTTTAGCCATATTGATGGAAAATTAATAGGAATCGGCAGGAGTAATTTTGGAGTACATGATTTTCGGCTGAATGGATATGGTTATGTAATCGGTGGGAAAATGCAGCGGGGAGTTGATAATTACAATCCTGATGATCCTAATGATCCTCCGACCTATCCTGTCGGTATCCCAGCCCTTATGGACGGAACACACATGGCCAGTATTGACCCTGGCAGATATGAAGAGCGCCCTAAGACAAGATATACTTGCCCAAAGGTAATTCATTTAGGCTGGATAGGTTTTGATTTCGGATGTAAGCTTTGGGATATGCTTGATTTCATATTAGGGTGGACTACGCTTGATATCGGCGAAGATGATGTTGCTGGAGTCCAGGCGCACGCAAGCTCTGAATATTCGATTAAAGAACCGATGGATGACGCATCTGTAATGAAGTAGGATTATGCAGCTATCGAATGCCCCTAGAATATCAATTGAACAGATTCGCAGTAAAATCACAGGGCTGGAAAAAGAAGTTCCTCTGATTACCGGTGGATCGCGTCCCTACATTAACTTCGATAACGCCGCCACTACGCCCTCTTTCAAATCAGTGATTGAAAAAATTACGCAGTTTAGTGAATGGTATGCCAGCGTGCATCGGGGAACCGGTTTTAAGTCTCAGCTATCCACGCATATATATGAAAATTGCCGCAAAAAAGTTATGCAGTTTGTGGGCGCAGACAGCAAAGACCACGTAGCGATCTTTACCAGTAATACCACCTGCGCAATAAATAACGTCTGTCAGCATATCGAATTAAAGGATAACGAAGTAATCCTGGTTACGATAGTAGAGCACCATTCGAACATGTTGCCCTGGAGGGTGAACTGTCCTGTCGAATACGTTGACATGTTTGATGCTGAAGGCAATTTTAGCAGCAATAAGCTCGAAGAGAAATTACGCAGCAGTAAGAAGAAGGTCCGTCTGGTAGCGATAACCGGAGCTTCCAATGTAACGGGGTGCATACCGCCGATTAAAGAGGTCTCCGGCATAGTGCATAAGTACGGGGCAGAGCTTTTGCTAGATGCAGCGCAATTGATTGCCTGCCGGCCCGTAGAGATGCTTTCATTGGATAGCCCAGAGAGAATAGATTATCTTGTATTCAGTGCTCATAAAATGTATGCGCCATTCGGCGTAGGGGTAATTATCGGTCCGCGCAAGACTTTTATCTCCGGCCGGCCTTATATCGTCGGAGGAGGTACGGTAGATTTAGTTACATTGGATGATATAGAATGGACAGATGCTCCTGAGCGGGATGAGCCGGGAACGCCGAATCTTATCGGAGTAGTGGCATTAGCCGAGGCAATAGCAGGATTGGGTAAGATCGGCTGGGATTTTATTGTCAGGCATAACCGTTTTTTAACCAAGAAGTTGCTGGAGGAATTAAGAAAGCTGTCTGGGATCACCATCTATGGTAAGTGTGATCCGGATTGCCCGGTTGATCGGGCGGGAGTGGTTACATTTAATGCCCAGGGTATTTCGCATGCCCTGCTGGCAGCAGTCTTAGGATATGAATGGGGCATCGGTGTGCGTAACGGCTGTTTTTGCGCGCAGCCTTATGTAACAAAACTATTGGGATTAGATCAGGTAGCAGTGGCAAATTATGCAGAGCAGATTAGGAAGGGCAATTGGAGTAAGGTTCCCGGTATGGTGAGGGCGAGTTTTGGGATCTATAATACCGAGGAGGAGATAGATTATTTTATCCAAGCGCTTACTTCGATATTGGAGAAAGGTGCCCAAGCTTCATATACGATGAATCCTCAGACAGGAGAGTATTCTCCGGAGGAAAGAGCGTCGGATTTTGATCAGTACTTTTCTGTTTAAATACAATAAAAGTTATGGCTAATTTAGGCGTATGTAACAAGTGTAAAAAATCAGTTCCGGTAAAACATTTTCAGAAGGACGGTAAAGAGTATCTGGAAAAACTCTGTCCTGATTGCGGAACTGTGTCTTCATTGATTTCCAATGATGCCAAGCAGTATAATCGCAAAAGAGACTTTATGGCTGACCGGCATTATCCTGGATGCCATATGGATTGCCTTAGTAATTGCACTCATAGAGACCCCAACATTATTTTTATCGAGACCACCAACCGCTGCAATATGAATTGTCCGATCTGTATTACTAATGTCCCATCAATGGGCTTTCAGTTTGAGCCGCGCCTGGAGTTTTTTGAGCGGATATTCAGCCATTACGCAAAATTCGAGCGGCCGCCTTCCGTACAACTGTTCGGCGGAGAACCCACGATGAGAGAAGACCTTCTGGATATTATTAAGCTCGCCAAATCCTATGGGCTCTCGATACGCCTGGTGACCAACGGATTAAAGCTCTCTGATAAGGCCTACGCAGAGAAGATTATGGCCAGCGGCGCTGCGATATTGATTGCTTTTGACGGCCTAAAAAGAGAGATGTACCAGAAGTTAAGAAACTTTCCTGAGTCATTAGATATAAAATTAAAGGCGTTAGAGAATCTTACCCATCATAAGCGCAGGAAGGTTGTGCTGATGACCGTTGTTGATAAAAACATAAATGGCGATGATATGCCGAACTTTCTCGATTACTGTTTAAAGAACCGGCATATCCGTGGAATATTCCTTATGCCTTTGACTCAGGTATGGTCAGACGAGAGGCTAGAGTATAAACCCGAGAGGACCACGCAAGAGGATGTAGAAAATATCGTCAAGAATGCAATCGGAGGCAAGACAGAGTTTGTTCCTTTGGGTTCATGGGAATTTCAGAATATAGCAAAAGTCTTTAAGCAAACCTTGATGCCCTTTACCGGAGTGCATCCGAATTGCGAAAGCTTCACTTATCTTATCCCGCGCGGGAATAAATATGTTTCCATATCCGATTATTTGAAGTTCGGCTTATTCTCGCTAGTTGCTGATCTAAGAGCGATGGATAAAAAGATAGAACCCTATACCTTAAAAGGCGGTATCGGCAAATGGCATAAATTCAAAGTGCAACTGGCGTTAGTAACAATGCTGTTTAAACATATAGATTTAACTGCTGTGATCGGTAAAAGAGGGTTACCTGCGCTCATCGCATGGATACGTTTTTTTGGGAAACTTCTCTGTGGCCGGAAATTTATTGAGGTTCTTAGTGCAGAGACTACCTTAACAGATATCAGAGGGGCATTACAGATTTTATTACTGCCTTTTGAAGATGATGATATCCTGGAGAGTTCCCGCTTAGAGAAATGCGCTTCCTGTTTTGCCTATATTGACGTAAAGAGCGGTTTGGTGAAATCTATACCTTTTTGTATCTGGGAAAAATATAAAAAACCGATTATGAAAGAGATTGCCGAAGAATATAATAAAGAGGGCTACACCAAGGGATTATCATCAAAGAAAGCAGCTTGTTCATGAGCAGAGGGGAGAAAAGATGACAATGAATATGGGGATGTGTGATAGATGCAGAAAAGTCGTGCCTGTCACTCACCACCAAAAAGACAACAAAGAGTATTTACATAAGCATTGCCCTGATTGCGGCAAGGTAGAGACACTGGTTTCTAACGACGCAACTAAATACCGAAGCAAAAGAGAGTTTCTCTCTGAGCATAAATATCAGGGATGCCATATGTCATGTCTTGACTGTATGCATAAGGTGCCAAACATCGTTTTTGTCGAAACCACCAACCGCTGCAATATGAATTGTCCGATCTGTATTACCAATGGTCCCTCAATGGGTTTTCAGTTTGAGCCGCGCCTGGAGTTTTTTGACCGGATATTTAAGTATTGTTCCCAGCTTGAGCATCCTCCTTCAATCCAGTTGTTCGGAGGTGAGCCCACAGTGCGTGAGGATATGTTTGAGATTATCGAGCTTGCAAAATCCTACGGCCTGATTGTACGTATTGCCACTAATGGCTTGAAAATGGCGGATAAGGCGTACGCTCAAAAGGTAATCGATAGCGGAGCCACTGTGCTGATCGCCTTCGATGGCTTTAAAAAAGAGATGTATGCCGAGTTACGCGCGCATCCGGAGGCACTGGGATTCAAGCTCAAAGCATTAGAAAATCTTTCTGGGCATCAGAATGGAAAAGTAGTGTTGATGTCCGTAATTGATAAGCAGATTAA
>JBDRMO010000031.1:0-2844 GCA_043812095.1 Candidatus Omnitrophota bacterium
ATTTTAAACTCCTGCGCAATTTCTTTAAATTTTTCTAAATCCAGCACCTCATAATCATGGGCATGGCCTTCGGACAATAAAGAAAGAGTATGCGCTACGTCCCTTCCGTGGTCAGAATGCGCGGATGCCCCCACGGCGATCTTACGTGCCAGGTTTCTTGCGGCGATCGTATCTGCGCCTGCGCCGCAAACCCCGACCTGCGCCCCTTCTCCAAATGGATCTATCCTGCACGGCCCCATATTACATACAGTACAACAGACACCCAGCTGCCCAAACCCGCACTGCGGCTGCTGAGCTTCCAGCCTATCCCAGCTGGTTTTTATATTTTCCTTCTCAGCCTTCTTTAACATTTCTTGCGTCGCCAAATCTACTGATTTTTGTTTTATATCTGCCATATCAACTCTCCTTTGCATCCTTCCTAGAACCTAAAACCTAGAACCTATAACCTGTTTTTATAATCCTGCTGCATCTAATACTAAAGGAACCTTCTTATCCCAGCCGATCGGCATTAGATGTATGCCCTGGCACATCGGTTTTAATTCATTAATTAATCGGGCAGCAATTTCAATTGAAGTCGCAACTTTATCCTTAGTCCCTTCCATCTCTTTGATTAAATCATCCGGGACACTTACTCCGGATACATTCTTATTCATATACTTAGCCATCCCGGCTGATTTTAATAATACTATTCCACCCAGGATCGTGGTTTTAAGATGCTTTATCTTGTTTAAGAAATTCTCAAAAATTTTTATATCATAAACTGCCTGAGTCTGAAAAAACTCAGCACCGGCCTCGATCTTTTGCTCCATCTTGATGATCTGCGGCTCGATCGGGTCTGCTCCGGGATTAACTACTGCCCCTACACAGAATTTCGGGGCTTCACCCAGTAATTTATTTCCCTTCATATCCTCGCCCTTCTGAAGACCAGCAACTACTTTTAGCAATTGGACTGACTCCAGATCAAATACCGGCTTTGCCTCAGGATGGTCTCCTAAGGTTGTATGGTCTCCGGTAAGAATAAGTAAGTTTTCTATTCCTAATGAAGCTGCAGAGAGAATATCCGACTGCAAAGCCAGACGATTCCGGTCGCGGCAGGTTACCTGGAATACCGGCTCAAACCCCTTCTGTTTTAAGAGAAAACAGACTGCTAACGATCCTAAACGCATCACCGAACTCTGTAAATCAGTTACATTGATCGCATCCACTCTGCTGCGGATTAACTCCGCATCCTGCAATAACTCCTTAGTCTCTATTCCTTTAGGCGGACCGATCTCAGAAGTGAGCAAGAATTTTCCTGATTGAATTTTTTCTTTAAAGTTCATTCTCTCTCCTGTAATAACTAATAAGACCTTCTGTTGTCAAAACTCCTCTCAGGCCTCTCTGCTGTGGTGGGAAGAATTGCCTTTATACTATCAAGGCGGATAAAGCCCTCTCGCTCAGTAACTCCGGAATATTTTATCTTCAGAAAAATCACCTGCCCGATCTCCTCTGTACCTAAGATCCTTATATTTTCCACCTGGTTGACTTCATAATCACTTACTTCGTAATAAATATTGTACGCCGCTTCTTTATTAAAATTGACTCCTTCACCACCAGCAGCGTGACATTTTGCTGTTGAGAAATAAAACAGGAAGCAAAAAAGTAAGAAAAGTAAAAGCACGTCCTTCTTCATAACCCACCTACCTTTAATCTTTGGGATTTTGCTGCCTCAACTAAGTTACGCATCAGCATCGTAACCGTAAGAGGCCCTACCCCGCCTGGCACCGGCGTAATGTATGCGGCTTTTTTCTCAGCCGGTTCAAATTCTACATCTCCGACAATTTTACCTTCTACTCTATTTATACCGACATCAATTACTATAGCACCATCTTTGACTAAATCACCTTTTATTAATCCTGCCTTACCTACCGCAACAATCAGAATCTCGGCTTTCCTTACATGCTCCTCTAACTTATTTGCTTTTGAGGTTCCGATATGACAAACAGTTACCGTGGCAAACTTCTCTAATAACAAGAGTGCTAAAGGCTTACCTACGATTTCGCTATGCCCGACAATTACGACTTCTTTTCCGTAAAGATCAATCCCTGTTGAATTTAATAATTCCATCACCGCTGCGGGAGTGCAAGGGATTAACTTCGCCTTTCCGATGGTTCGATCATACTCACCATCGGCACTGAGCGAAGTCGAAGTGCCGAAGACGATCTTACCGATATTAGCAGGATGCATCCCTTCTAGATCTTTATCCGGCAGAATAAATTGGCTGATTTTTTTATAATCTATCTGGCAAGGTAACGGCATCTGAATAATCATCCCGTTTACTAACTTATCCTGATTCAATCCCCTGATGAACTCGATCAGTTTATCCTGCGAAGTATTTTCATCCAGTTTATGGAACTGATATTCAATTCCCAGGCCTTCAGCTGTTTTTCTCTGAGAATTAACATAGGCTTCTGCTCCGGCATTATTACCTACTAACACGCTGGCTAAAACCGGCTTGATACCCAAAGCAATGATCTCTGCTTTTATCTTTTCCTTAATCTCCTGGGCTACAGGCTTACCCTCTAATAATTTTGCCAACCTGCTCCTCCGTCTCTAATCTGATCTTTTTAATTTCTTTGTCTTTTCCTTTTAACTCTGTTCTTATCTTTTCTGTTAACACTTCATCTTTCAAAGTCATAAGATTTATCTCTACGTTAAAGTATGCAGAGGCAAAAGCAGATTCAAATAAAATAGCGGCTACCGCAACATCGCTGATTAAATTAAGATTGCCTTTTTCGACAAGCGCAGGACATAACCCAGCTCCTTGGAAACAAAGCCGGCAAACCTTAAGAGGCACATCCAGGG
>JBDRMO010000032.1:0-2244 GCA_043812095.1 Candidatus Omnitrophota bacterium
TGGACGCCATGCCCGGCGCAGGAGAGTTGGAGATCACTGCAGATATAGATGACCTGAATATGAGGGTAGATTTTAAAGACAGCGGTTCAGGTATTCCCAATGACATTATGAATCATATATTCGAACCTTTCTTTACTACTAAAGATGTAAATGAAGGCACAGGGCTGGGGTTATCTATGTGCCGCGAGATTATCAATAAGTATGAGGGAAGGATTGAAGTAAAAAGTTCACCCGGAGAGGGAAGCAAGTTTAGTATTCTCATTCCGGTAAAACATTTAGAAAATGGGTAATTCTAAGTATAACGGTAGACATATACTGGTGGTGGATGATGAGCCTTTGGTGAGGGGTTCTTTAAGCGAATTATTGACGCTTTCTGGCTATGCCGTAAGCACTGCTAAGGACGGCAAAGAAGCATTAGAGCTGCTTAAGACCTATGAGGCAGATGTAATCATATCCGATATAAGGATGCCTAAGATGAACGGACTCCAGTTATTAAAGGGAATCAAGAAAGCCAGCCCGGGCACGCCGGTAATATTCATGACAGGTTACGCCAGCATTGAAAGCGCAGTTGAGGCAATGCGGGAGGGGGCTTACGACTATATAACCAAACCGATCGTTGATAGCGAAATCAAGATCATCATCGAAAGGATTGTCAAAGAGCGTAAACTGACAGAAGAGAACATCATGCTTAAAGAACAACTCTCTGCCACGCAAAGGCAGCGTTTCTATAATATCGTTGGTTGCGATGAGAAGATGCAGAAGATATATAATCTGATCGATGCAATCACCGCTACCCGGGCGACTGTTCTGATCCACGGGGCAAGCGGAACGGGTAAGCGTCTGATCGCTGAGGCGATACATCACTACAATGAGCAGGAGAGGGGAAAGCCGTTTGTCGAGGTCAGCTGTGGAGCGCTTACTGAGACTTTGCTTGAGAGTGAACTCTTCGGCCATGTCAAGGGTGCTTATACCGGTGCGATAAGGGATAGGATGGGCCGCTTTGAGCTGGCAGACGGCGGTTCGATATTTCTTGATGAGATCGATGCATTCAGTCCGGCATTGCAAGTGAAGTTATTGAGAGTCCTGCAGGAGGGGGAGTTTGAGCGGGTAGGAGACACAAAGACTATGAAAGTGGATGTCAGGGTGATTGCTGCCACTAATCAGGATCTCCAAGAGTTGATTGAGAGGGGGAAATTCCGTACCGATTTGTATTACCGTTTAAATATCATATCGATTGAATTACCGCTGCTAAGAGAACGTAAAGGCGATATACCTTTATTGGTGGATGATTTTATCAAAAGGCACACTCAGCATCTTAAAAAGAAGATAACTTTTATTTCCAAAGAAGCAATCACGATATTAATCAACTATGATTGGCCGGGTAATATCAGGGAGCTTGAGAATGTGATCGAGAGGGCGATAATTCTGAGTAAAGGCCCATCTATAGTCCCCGAGGACCTTCCGGAATTCTTAAGCAGCAGGTTATCAGGTCAGAAGGCATTGAGTGTTAGCGGTGAATTGAAATTAAAGAGTGCCTTAGAGAGTCCGGAGAAAGATCTGATTTTAAAGGCGCTTAATTCGATGAATTGGAGTAGAAACGAAGCTGCCAAGACTCTGGGTATAAACCGTACTACGCTTTATAAGAAGATGCAAAAATACGGGTTATTAAAGATAAATAAACCCAATGAGAAAAAGAAATAGTAAGAATTACACACAAGGAGTGATTATCTTTCCCGCCTAAAACTCGAAGAGAGTATCTTTAATTCTTCCCTGTATTTAGCTACAGTACGTCTTGAAATCTTTAAATTCTTATCCTTAGTTAAAATATCAGCAATTTTCTGATCGCTTAGAGGGTATTTTTTATCTTCTTTTTCGATTAGTTCCTTGATCAGTCTTTTGATATGAGTGGAGGAGAAGGATTGGCCGTTTTGATCCTGAATACTGCTTGAGAAAAACTGCTTTAAGGCAACCACTCCGTAAGGAAGCCTGACGTATTTGTTCATGATCGCGCGGCAGACCGTAGATTCATGAACCTCCATTTTTTTAGCTAATTCCGTAAAAGTAAGCGGCTTAAGATGCGAAAGGTCATGCCTGATAGCTTCACCTTGAATTTCCGTGATTGCATCTACGATCTTTCTTAAGGTCGCTTTTCTTCTAAACACCGCCCTCATTAAAGCAAGGGCGTTCTTTAATTTCTCGGTAAGGAAATCCTTAGTCCGGGAGTCGATTCCACTGTTTTTTAAC
>JBDRMO010000033.1:0-2330 GCA_043812095.1 Candidatus Omnitrophota bacterium
AAACCTTTCCGCCTTCAATCACATTGTTAATATCATAAATAAAAATATCTTCCAGATTTACCCAGCCAGCTTTTGATCCGTTGATCTGAGTAATACGGGTAATCTTGCGCGAGCCGTCGGAAAGTTGATCCTGCTGAATGATTAAATGCAGGGATGAAGCAATCTGCCTGTGAATTGCCTCTAAGGTTATCGGGATTCCGGACATCAGAATCATTGTTTCTAACCGGTGCAAGACCTCCACAGGGGTATTGGCATGAATAACTGAAAGCGCTCCGTTATGGCCTGAGCACATCGCCTGAAGCATATCCAGGGCTTCAGCGCTTCTAATTTCACCTAAAATAATCCTTTGCGGCCGCATACGCAAAGTATTGCGGAAAAGATCCCTGATCGTAATCTCACCCTTTCCTTCGATATTAGGGGGTTTGGTTTCTAATCTCACCACATGATCTTGTGCCAGATGCAATTCTGCAGTATCTTCAATAGTAATCGTGCGCTCATCATTACCGATATAGCTGGAAAGCACACCCACGGTAGTAGTTTTTCCGCTCCCGGTGGCGCCGGCAAATATAATGTTGATCTTACCTTTTATACAGGCGATCAGAAAATCCGCCATTTTTCTATCCAGGGTTCCCAGTTCAATAAGATCCTCGGCTTTTACGATTTTTTTAAGGAATTTGCGGATAGTTATTGTCGGCCCATCTAAAGCTAGAGGCGGAATAATAATATTTACGCGGGAGCCGTCCGGCAGGCAGATATCCGTATAAGGAACCGATTCATCAACTCTTCTTCTGGTCGGTGTTAAAATTTTCTGGATAACATACATTAACTGCTGATCGCTATCGAATCTAATCTCAGTCAGCTGTTTCTTCCCGTGCTTTTCTACGTATACATTATGAGTGCCGTTAATCATGATCTCGGTAACATCAGGATCCATCATCAGTTTTTCAATCGGGCCTAAACCGCTAAACTCATCAACTAACTCATTAATAATATTTTCTCTGTCCTGCTCTTTAAGAACACTGCGCGGTTGGTTTAAAATCCCCTCAAGGATCTTTCTTACTACCGCAGCCACCTCCTGTTTATTGCCGGCACTTTTAAACAAAATGCTGCTGTATCTGGCAATAAAATCTTCTCTAATCCTGTTTTTTAGCGTTGGTTGAGGCATATCTTCTCCTATGAGCGCTTAACTTACGAACACAACGTGTGAGTAAGTTAATGCGCTAATTTAATGAACGCTTGATTTACGAATACGCCAGTATGAGTAAATCAATGCGTGAATTAATCCTTGACATCAAGGATGTCAAGGATCTCTCCTTATTATCCTTAGTTCCTGCAATAAAACCTGCACACAATCTTTTGCCGATATTTTTTTTATTAATTTACCGTGTGAAAATAAAATTCCTTGGGCTTTACCAAAAGCAACCCCTAAATCTGCTTCTTTTGCTTCCCCGGGTCCGTTAACTACACAACCCATTATAGCTAATTTTATAGGTTTAGTCGAGGCTCGATAGTCGATAGTCGATAGTTTATCCTCTAATTCTTTAACTATACTTACTAAGTCTACTTCACAGCGTCCGCAAGTAGGGCAACTGATTAGCTGGACACCGCAATTATACAAACCCAATGATTCCAAAATGCATTTGGCTGCCCTTACCTCTTGCGCCGGTTCATCCGTAAGAGACACCCTTATTGTATCACCAATACCCTCCAGTAGTAAAGCGCCTATTGCAACACTGGACTTAATAATCCCATGATAAGGAGAACCTGTGGCAGTAACTCCCAGATGTAAAGGATAGTTGCAAAGCTTAGCTATTTTACGATAAGAAACGACTGTATCCAAAACATTATTGGCTTTAAGGGAAATTACGATATCATTAAATTTAAGTTTCTCAATTATCGTTACATAATTTAAGCAGGCTGCCACCAATTTATCCGCCATCGATGAATTTTTCGGGCCAATATCTTTTACCGAGCCGCTGTTAAGCCCGATACGCAAAGGAATCTTAGCTAGTTTTAATGCGCTGATTATTGCCGCAATTTCCTTGGGCTTATTGATATTACCGGGATTTAATCTGATCTTATCCGCACCATTCTCAATAGCAGCAAGCGCTAAGCGAAAAGAAAAATGGATATCGGCAACTAAAGCAATCCTGGTTTTCGCTTTAATCTTCTTTAAGGCCGCTGCATCAGTTTGATCTTTAATCGCCAAACGCACAATCTGACAACCTGCATCCTCCAATAGCTTTATCTGTTTAATGGTATTATTTATATCAGATGTTTTTGTCTTGGCCATTGATTGGATTGCTATCGGGTTGTTTCCTCCGATTAAG
>JBDRMO010000034.1:0-4296 GCA_043812095.1 Candidatus Omnitrophota bacterium
AGGTAGAATTCGAAGTAACTCAGGGTCCAAAGGGCGATCAGGCAACTAACGTAACTAAAGCAGCGTAAGTAATAGAAAACAAATAAAATCCCCCGTACTTAAATTAAAAGTGCGGGGATTTTTTAAAAAGACGCCCCTATTGACTAGGGGAGGCGGAGTTCAGTGTTCTTACTGCCGTCGCTTAAAGTAACCTTTTCCTTCTCTATGCTCAATACTGTATTTTGACCGATACTCTCGCCAACCAATAATATCTTATCGTTTATCACTGCCATCGGAGTTTCCTCATCCCAGATAATACCGGAGAGCTCAACGCCGGAAGTTTTTTCAACGCTAGAATAAACCTTTCCGGAGAAAGGACACTTACCCCAAGAGAGAACCTCTTCAGGCGTAATGTCCTGAACCCCGGATGCTGTTGGCTGTGCAAGAGAAGCGGACTGCGGAACAATTAATGAAGAGGCGAGCTTTGGCTTAGGGGTTTTTCTTTTTTTCATCACCTTGATCGTCCTTGCCCAGACTAATACAAAAACCAAAACCAAAGCAGAGGTAATAATTATCTCAATGCGTTTCTTATCCATGATTATCTTTGCTTAGCTAAATAGGCAGAGAGCTTCAACCCGACATCAAGGAAATACCTTCCTTCTCCCCGTCCTTTAATATTCAGCTCCCTTAAACTTACTAATACTAAATAACTCCTCCTTAAAAGGTCTAAAAATTCTCCCAGCTGTTTATATTCGCAGAATAAGTTCATGGAAATAGGCAGTTCTTCTATATCATAACCTACGACCTGCCTGTTCAGCGGTTTCCTTCCTCCGGGAGTGATATTGCTGACTTCTATCTTCGATTCCCTGGCCTGTTCCGAAAGATAAGAAATCACATCTTGATCCTGGGAAACGAGAAAATTAGATACTTTGGCAAACTGACGGTTAAAATCCTCGGCTGCTTCAGCTAACTCTCTACCCTGAATTAGAGCATTTATCTCTTTGATCTGAGTCTCGACACTCTTAAGTTCTGCCTTAACTAAGGCAAGCTTTCTACTCTGCGGGGCATAAACAAATACCCAGAAACAAACCAGGAATACGAATATGCCCGCGGCAATATAGAGAATTTTCTTTTGCTCTTTAGTGATAATAATCATCAGCGTAACTTAAAGGATACCTGGAAATCGGTTACATCAAAAGACTCTTCCTTCTTCTTCTCTACCGAAGAAATATTGGTGTTACGGAAATAGCGCGAATCTTCCATCATACCGATAAACTTACTTAATATCTTATCAGGGTTTTCACCCGCGCTTCTTACTACTCCCCTAATCGTACCTGACTGATTTTCGCTCTTCAATGTAAGGTTTTGCATAAGGAGTTCCTTGGGCATAATATTGCTGATTGTCTTAAGAATATTAACCATGGGGATTTCATTTTTCCGGGTATCTTCGATAAAGATATTCAACTCATCAATTTTTAACCTTATCTCCTTAATTGTACTAAGTGCGCTCAGGTGGATTACCGTATTATCGAGTTTCTTCTGATAGGCTACAATACCTACTTTGGCAAAAAAGTATGATACCAATAATGACAAAAGTACTATAAAGGTAATCCAACGTAAAGAAACCCTCTCCAATTTCTCTATCTTTTCAGCCCGAAATTCATAGGGCACCAGATTCGCACCCTTGCCATAATCCAAAGCCATCCCGAGGGTAGCGTAGATTTCCGGGAAAAGTTCCGGATTAATATCCGGAGATAACGTAAATTCTCTTGACAGAGAAAGATTCGAAATCTCCATTTTTAATTCCTCTTTTAAGAAGTCAGCTAAATTAGGAATCCTGGAAGCCTGCCCTGATATAAATACTTTTTGCGGCCTTGTGCCACCGAGGCTAGAGACATAATAGGTTAGAGACCTCTTGATTTCGTTCTCCAGCTGCTCAAGCGAAGTACGCAACATTGATAAGATCTGAATTGAACTTACCTTATCCTGGTAAACAACCTCTTCCTTAGGTATCCCGATCTTAAACAATATTTCTTCTATCTCCGCGACATTTAACTCTACCCTGCCCTTATCAGAAACCAGCACTCCTTTTAAAGATTCTCTCAATTTATTCACTGAAATCGGTACTTCCCGGTAAAAATCTAACTTGCCGTTCAAATATATTCCCATATAAGAGGCATCTTCATCAATATGTAGAATCGCTATCGGCGCCTTTTCTCTAGAGAAATACCTCTCCAGCAAATTTGAATACCCAAACGGTAATAATCCGATGGAGAGGCATGATAATTCTGATTTCTATAAAAGCGAAACCTGTCTCCTGATCTCCTCCTCTTCGGCTATGACGCATAATACCTCTAGTGCCCTTGAGCCGTCCTCTTTAGTTATCTTATTGACAACGGAATAACTAATCAATGCCTTGGCTAAATCATAGGGGACTTCATCTTTGATCTGCCATTTCACTGCCTCAAGCAACTCTTTCTCCGGAACGATTGGAAGCTGTATGCGTTTGATTAAAAGCGAATTGAGGTGGGGTTTAATAATAACGTTTTTATGCTGAATCTTATTTTCACGGATAAAATCAGCGAGTGCAGCGGTAATAGTTTCCTCTTTTTTCTCCTTGGGAAGCTCTACTATTTTTAAGGCCTCTACTTTAAGCTGACCGAGGAAATTAAGATGCAGCAGCCTGATTTTAGAATTTATATCCAGGACTATCACCGAGTCGACTCTTTGAACCAAACCAAAGATTCTCTCTAAATCAATTTTTTTAAAAATCTTCCCAAAACTGGACCTAATCTTTAAATTTTTTAATATTTCCTTTGCTTTCATCATCATAATTATATCATAACAATATAGTTAGCATAGACCTTTTTATAGACCATCCCAAGTACCGGACTGCATCCCTACTGCACCAGGAAAAGTAAATCCATCCCAGGCTGCAGGTAAACTATCTGCATCATAAGTTATACTTGCTGGGCCAAAGCTATTATTATACATTTCATAAATATAAAGCGATCCGGTGATAGTTGAATCTCCGTCAATACGAGCATAACCCCTTGACCCCACGCCATCATATTGATAGACGAAACCGGTTATTGCAGCTGAATCGCGTATGTCTAACGATGGGCTATCCCTCCCCATAGATATTATAGTCCCTTCGACTGTTGTCCCGCTATCGGTGATCTCTAAATAATTATTACTATCCCCTCCGGCGCGGTCGAGAAAGATAAAACTATCCATAATATCTGCGCTGCTTTGGATTATGATTCTCCTCTCGGCAATAATCTCAGCCCCGTCTATGGCAGTATTATCGTTTCTGATCCTGAGCAAATCATCATCGCTACTGGGATTCCTGGAATACAAGACACAACCGTTGTTTAAAATAACATTTGTGTCACTGTCGGTTGAATTTATCGTCATCGAGCCACCGGAAAGGAAATAAATACTTCCTCCTGAAGGCGTAGCTGTAAAAGTGCCTGAATTACTGTCTTCGCTATGCAGTATAATGTTACCGTTATTATTACTACAAGCAATGTAACCGTAACCGCTTAAATTAAAATTTCCGTCCGTATCAAAGTTATCCCAAATGCTGATATTAAAATTATCCGAAGTAATCGATGTATCATTATAGACTAAAAAGTCATCATTAACATTAACCGTGATATTATCTGCGCTTATCTGCGAGCTATCATTCATTCTAAAGATATCGAGGCAATTTATCGTCAGGCTATCCGCGCTTATCTGCGAGCTATCATTCATTGTAAAATCATCAGTAATATTGATTGTATCTGAATTGACTATCTGCGCAGTATCATTCATAATCACGTCGCGGTTGCTAGTAATGGTGTTGCCGCTAGAGTTTATCTGGGAAGAACCATTCATGACTAAATCACGACAGTCAATAGTGTAATTACTGGCATTGATTTGTGCATCAGTCATAGTAAATTCGCGCGTACACTCAATATGAAAATTTGAAGCCCCAGAACTAATCTCTGAACCGCTTTCCAAGTTAAAATACCTACACTTAACTGTCCAGTTAGTTCCGGTAATATCATAACCATTAGTATTAATATTCCTATAGCTTAAAGTCTGGCCGCTCCAATTGACATTACTGCTTAAGTTAAGGGTTCCTGAACCTTCTGACCTTGAGGTTCCGGAAACATTGGCCCCGGCATTATCAATACGTGTGTTCCAATCTGCCATTTTAGCCTCCCAGACAGAATCATCAAACGAGGGTATGCTTGGTGAAGGAGTGAGTTCTTCGGCGATATAACTCCCTGCACCACTGATAGCTTCTCCTGAGGGATGATAAATTGTATC
>JBDRMO010000035.1:0-2652 GCA_043812095.1 Candidatus Omnitrophota bacterium
GATTCCTGCCAAAGATAGAGACTACCGGAACCCCAAGCGCAGTGGCAATATGTACAGGGCCGGAATCATTAGAAATAAACAAATCACATCTTTTTATTATACTCGCTAATTGACTAATCGAAGTCTTGCCTGCTAGATTGATTACCGGGTAATCTATCTCTTTAATCACCTGATCTGCCAATCTAATCTCTCTGGGACCGGAGATGACTATAACCCTAAACCCATATTTCTCTATCAGCCTGTTTGCTGATTCCGCAAATCTTTGACTAGGCCAGATTTTTGAAGGACAACTTGCGCCAGGATTGATCGCTAACAATCTATGATTTTTCTTTATACCCTCATTTTCTAACAGTTCATCCGCCCACTCCTCCGATTCTTCCCTTAACGGCATAAAAAGATTTCTTTCTTGGGTTTCAATATTCAAAGTTCGTAACAAATCAAAGTTATATTCCGACTCGTGCTTCTCTCCTAGCTGCTTATCATGTTTTAACCCGCCGGTAAGTAAAAATCCAAGCTTTCGATTATAACCAACCCTGCGCGGAATGCCTGCGAGGAAACTGATCAAATGCATACGGTTAGTAGGGTGCAATATGATCGCTAAGTCAAATTTTTTCTTTCTCAGGTTACAGGCAAACCTGTATGACCCCAGCCAACTCCTCTCTTTACCTGCTTTATCATAGATGATTATCTGATCAAGATAAGGATTACCCGCCACGATATCCTCGGTATAAGGCCTGACAACTATCGCGATAAAGGCATCCGGGTATCTATCTCTAAGTGCCTTAATTACCGGTGTAGATAAAAGCACATCTCCGATCCTGTCTGTACGGGTAACCAGGATGCGCTTAAAACCTTCTCGGGAATCAGCGCTCACGTTTTTTTAAATCCTCCCTCGATATCCTCTTGTCTTTGCTTTCTTTTACTCTTTCCATCACCTTGTTTACGGTCACCGCTTTCATGCAGCGGTTGTCCTTACAGCGTACATCGTAACAAGGAATAGTACATCCGATATCTTCCTGCAAAATAGTAATGTTCTTTAAAGGATAGGGGCCGGTTAACTCCGCAGAAGTAGGCCCGAAAATAGCGATGATCTGCTTTGCGCCCACTGCATTAGCAATATGCAAAGGCCCGGTATCTGCGGTGATAAATAAATTCGCCCTCTTACAAAGAGCTCCCAGCTGTTTAAGGTTCAATCTCCCGGAAGCAATAATAGGTTTCTCCTGCATCAGATCCTTTATCTCTCTGGCCAAAACTACGTCCTGCAGGCTGCCTGGAATGATCACCTTAGCCTTGGTTTCGTTAATTAATCTATCTGCTAATTCTGCCCAATATTCTTTAGGCCAGCGCTTCGGCAGCCAGTTTCCGCCTGGATTAATCACTACCAAATAATCATCCTTCTTCACCGACTTCTGCTGAAGGAACTCATTGATAAAATCAGTGTCTTCTTCTTTGATAAAAAACTCTGTAAATCTATCTTTAATCCTTAAACCTGCGTTTTCAATAATATCTAAGTAGTAATCAATGCGATGCGCATTATTAAACTTTAAACGTTTAACCTTTTTGGTGAGAAGAAAACCACGTTTTCTTGTATAGTAACCGATGCGCTGCGGTATGCCCGCTAACCAACAGATCAATGCGCGCGTCAGTGAACGATGTAATAAAAATACGGCATCGAACTTCCTACTCCTGAGCTGCCTGATAAAACCTAATTTGCGCAAGATTCCACGGTGACGGTCATCCTGATCAAAAATAATAATCTCATCCAGATGAGGATTATCTTTTAATATCGGATAACAGCGGCTGGGGACTATGCAGGCAATGTGGCTATAGGGAAAATTACGCCTGATATTCCTGATTGCGGCGGTAGAAAACAATACATCACCCAGCCAGTTAACGTTAAAGATTAATATTCTTTTACTAAGCTCTACCATTACTTATGCCTGTTCTCTCTGATCAAATTATAAAATCCGCTGGACTCAATCCAAAAAACAAATAGATTATCGGAGGTATCAGAGATGCGGAGTCTTTTTAAGGCAAATAAATCATCATTAGCAATTTTCTTTCCGGGATTCGTAGCTACCGCTAGTTTATACCCGGCATTAATCACTAGCTGCCGGATCTTATCGTTAAATCTTCCCTCAGGATAACTAAAAAGGTTAACTTCCCTGCCTAAACGGTCTTCTAATGCCCTCTTCGATGCGAATATTTCATTCCTCAATTCCTCTTCGCTTTCCATATTTACTAAGGGTTCAGGGCCTAAACAGTGGCTTCCTACGGTGATTATTCCCGAATCATGCATGATCTTTACCTGCTCCCAATTCAACTTATCCCCCTGCGGCCTTCCTACTTCATTGACAATCAAAAATATGGTCGCGGGGATATTATATTTTTTTAAAACCGGAAAGGCATATAGGTAATTATCCTTATCGCCGTCATCAAGAGTTATAGCGACAGTCCGGGGAGGTATTATTTTCTTATTCTTAATCAGGCCGATTAAATCCTCAAGAGGAACTATATTATAATTGCATCTCCTCAAGAAACTCATCTGGCGTTCAAAAGACGCTGTACTTACGGCTAATCTACCTCTCGGTAGCGCACCGGGATTTACATGATGGTACATCAGTATAGGCACAGTATAATTCCGATAAAATA
>JBDRMO010000036.1:0-6252 GCA_043812095.1 Candidatus Omnitrophota bacterium
TGTTTAGTATCGTGGTTTTAACCAAAAATGAAGAGCAGAGGATCAGCAAATGCCTTGATTCTGCAAAATTTGCCGATGAAATCATCGTAGTTGATGACGAAAGTTCAGATCGTACAGTAGAAATCGCAAGGCAATTTACCGATAAGATCTTTGCTAAAAAGATGGATGTTGAGGGAAGGCACAGGAACTGGGCGTATGCAAAGGCGCGTAACCTTTGGGTATTCAGCCTTGATGCTGATGAGGTGATTACCCCTGAATTACGAGAAGAGTTAAGCAGGGTGATAAAGAGTAATCCCAAAGAGAACGGTTTTACCGTTCCACGGCGTAATTATATCGGAGATTACTGGGTAAAGCATGGCGGCTGGTATCCCAGTCCTCAGCTAAAATTATTCCGTAAGGATAAGTTTCGTTACGAAGAAGTAAGTGTACATCCCCGCGCATTTATGGATGATCCTTGCGGGCATCTTAAGCAGGATTTAGTTCATTTTTCTTATAGGGATCTTGAAGATTTCATAGCGAAGCTGAATAATCAGACTACCCGGGAGGCCTATAAATGGTTTGATCAGAAGAAACCGATGCGGCTGGGAAGATTCATCTGGAGGACAATCGATAGATTCATCAGGTCCTATATCAAGAAGAGAGGATATAAGGATGGATTTATCGGGTTTATGATCGCCTATTTTGCGGGGCTATATCAGTTCTTAAGTTATTTAAAATATCAAGAAATTGTTTTAAAAAAGGAGGGAAAAAAATGAGAGTTTTAGTTACCGGTGGCGCCGGGATGGTCGGTAGCCATTCTGCAGAGTTTTTTGCTCAAAGTAACCCTAAAAATGAAGTTATAGTTTTAGATAATCTGATGCGCTCGAAGATCTTCGGATACGATCAGGATTCAGTGGAGTTTAACTGGAATTATCTCAAAAAGTTCAAAAATATCGAGTTAATCAAAGGAGATGTCAGGGATCTAAATGATGTAAATAAAGCAATCGGCAAGGGTGTAGATGTAGTGATCCATACGGCAGGCCAGCCGGGAGTACCATCGAGCGTACGCATGCCCTTAGAAGACTTTAGTATCAATGCCTTTGGTACGATTAATGTCCTTGAGGCTGCGCGTAAAAAATCCAAAGACACAGTGGTGATATACTGCTCAACGAATAAGGTTTACGGAGAAAATGTAGATAAAATCTCTTTAGAAGAGCAAGATACTAGATATGTTTATAAAGGCGTACCCGGAGTAACTGAAGAGATGTGCACGGATCTGACCGGCCATACGCCTTACGGGGTGTCTAAATTAGTCGGCGATCTCTACGTTCAGGAGTATAGCCGGATTTATAAGATGAAGACGGCAGTGTTTCGTATGTCCTGTACCTACGGGACCCGCCAGTTTGGATTTGAGGATCAAGGGTGGGTAGCCTGGTTTATCATCGCAACCCTCTTCAATAAACAGATCAATATTTACGGAGACGGCAAACAGGTGCGCGATATGCTTTATGTAGATGACCTGGTAGATGCCTTTAACTGTTTTATCAACAGTGATTTAGAGAGAGGGCTTTTTAATGTCGGAGGCGGACCGGCTAATACTATTTCTTTGTTGGAGTTCGTTAAGGAGCTTGAGTTTTTGACCGGCAAGTTGCCAAAGGTTGCATTTGCCGACTGGCGTCCTTCCGACCAAAAAGTTTACATTACGGACATTAGGAAGCTCGAAAAAAACCTCGGTTGGAAGATTAAGACTCCGGTAAAAGAGGGTATGAAAAAGCTAGCTGATTGGATTAAAGATAATGAAAGTTATTTTTCTTGACCGAGACGGAGTAATAAATAAAGAACCCGGACCCGGAGCATATGTAAGATCATGGGCGGAGTTTGATTTTTTGCCTAAAGCAAAACCTGCTCTGAAACGCTTGAATGATAACGGATTTGAAGTAGTTATAATTTCAAATCAAGCCGGAGTTGCCAAGGGGCTATATTCAAGAGTAGATCTAGAGCGGATTACGGAGAATATGCTCAAGGAATTAAATGAATCAAAAATCACGATAAGGGATGTATATTATTGCATGCATCAAGCAGATGATAATTGTGGTTGTAGAAAACCGAAAATCGGAATGATCGAACAGGCAGTCTCTAAGCTTAACCAGGGAAATTTTAGTTTTTCTCTTCCTGAATGCTACTTTGTCGGGGATACTATCAGAGATATAATTACGGGAAAGAACGCAGGCCTTAGGACAATACTGGTTTTTTCAGGAAAAGAGAAACCGGAAAATAAAAATCGCTGGCAGGTTTTACCTGATTTTACCGCAACAGACCTATCCGAAGCCGTAGATTTAGTCTTAAAAAGTCAATGAAAGTATTCATAATCTATGCCTCTGTCGGCGCCGGTCACCACCGGACAGCAAAGGCGCTATATGATTATCTAAAAGAAAATCGTAATAATATAGCTGACCTCAGGCTGGTGGATGCGCTGGGGCATTCAAATCGCATATTTAGGTTTCTCTGCACCTCCGGCTATTCTTTTCTGGTAAGCAAAACTCCGATATTATGGCGCTTCTTCTTCTGGATCACTAACTTCAGATTACTGCGTATTATCAGCAGGACAATAGCCAGGATTTGTAATTGGACTAATACGCAAAGATTCAGCAGTTTATTAATTAGAGAGAACCCGGATTATATTATCTGTACACATTTCCTGCCTACGGAAATCGCCTCCAACCTAAAGAGGCTGCGTAAAATCCAATCTAAAACCATTACCGTAATCACTGATTATTCCGTTCATCCCTACTGGATCTCATGGGGAGTGGATAATTATATCGTAGCTACGGAATTGACTAAAAAACAGCTAATCAGAGAAGGGGTCAAAGAAGAAAAGATCAAAGCCTTAGGGCTCCCGGTCAGTCCTCAATTTTTTATTGACTATAAAAAAGAGACATTGCTCAGTAAGCTTGGATTAAAGAATGATAAGTTTACAGTGTTGATGTTAACCGGATCTTTCGGCCTTGGCCCGATTGAAAGAATAATAGATTGCTTATATGGGCAGGTCCAGCTATTGGTCGTCTGTGCGAATAACCAGAAGTTATATAAGCGGTTAAGCAATAAAAATCTTTCTGATGTCCGGGTATACGGATACGTTGATAATATTCAGGAGCTAATGACGGTTTCGGATATTATAATCACTAAACCGGGCGGCTCGACGATATCAGAGATTCTGATGCGGGAACTAGTACCGGTATTTATCTCTCCTATACCGGGGCAGGAATCCGGCAATGTCCGCGTCTTAATGAATTACGGAGTAGGTATTCTCCCCGGGAATGTAGAGGAAATAAAACAGGCGGTCTTAGATTTTAAGAAACATCCTGAAAAAATCAAGATTGTCAGAGAGAGCATTCGTAAGATTAAGAATCCTGATGTCTTAAAGGAGATATCCGATGTTATTCGCTAGGGTGGTTCTGGGTCTGCATGTTGAGGGGCCCTTTGATTATATCGTACCTGAGGGCTTAGATAAAAAAATACAAGTAGGCATGCGAGTTGGGGTGAATTTCGCAAACCGCCAGATGACGGGTTACGTCATCGGTTTAACTCGTAAGAGTAAGATTAAAAAGCTAAAAGCGATAGAGAAATTGATTGATAGCGTACCGGTATTAGATAGGCACCTACTTCTATTAACTAAACAGGTTGCTGAATATTATTGCTCTTCATGGGGTGAGGCTATTGAAACGGCGCTTCCGGATGCCTTAAGACATGGTAAAAAGATATCAGTTAAAGAGGTAGCCGGCGAAGAAGGCGTTAAACCTGAGCAAAGAACTCTTTTGCTGCATGATTGCGATACACAATCAAGATGGGCTAGCTATATTAAGTATATTAGGGAAGCAGGTGATTCAAATCAGGCAAGTCTGATACTCGTGCCGGATAAAAGCTCTCTTTTAGCTGCAGAGAGGTTGATTCAGGCTACATTCAATAGTTCTTTTAGTGCGATTTACCGGAAGAAACCGAAAGAGTTGAATGAGTGGGTAAAGATCAAATCAGGCGGGGCTCAAATTGTGATTGGAATGCGGTCAGCTATATTCGCACCTCTAAAGAATCTTGGTTTGATAATTATTGATCAGGAGCAGGACTTCGTATATAAGCAGGATCAGGTTCCTCATTATCATGCAAGAGAAGTAGCATATATGAGAAATAAGCTCAATAAAGGGAGGCTAATTTTAGGCAGTAGCTGTCCTTCCTTAGAGAGTTTTTATAAGACAACTACGGGTGAGGCAGAATATAAATTTTTCCCCCGAAAGAACGGTCTTGTGCAGATAAAAACAGTTGATTCGAATTCTGCGGCAGTGAGGTTTAATAAAAAAAAGAGTTTTCTACCGAAGTATTTAGAGGATTCTGTATATTCAAGTTTGAGTTCGGGCGAAAAGGTGTTGATATTTGTAGACCGTAAAGGTTTTGCGACTGCGGCAACCTGCAGTAATTGCAATGTAATACTTAAGTGCCCGCGGTGTAATATTAATCTGGTTTACCATTATGAAGATAAGTTGCTGAGTTGCCATTTTTGTAATTTCAAATCTCCTTTGTCTGATCTCTGTCCGGTCTGTAATGCCGGTTATATTCAATTCAGCGGCGTAGGAACTGAGAAAGCAGAGAGTGAATTATCGAGAATTTTTCCTACGACGCGGATCAGGAAAATCGACGATCAGGATCTGGATGTCACTAAAGAGGCGGATCTATTTTTATCGACGCGTATGATTATCCAGCATCCGGTAAACAAATTTGACTTTATTGTCGCTCCTTTCATAGACAATTCCCTGAATCGGATAGATTTTCATGCCAGTGAAAATACATTTTATTTACTAAACGGTTTGCTGAATCTAGCAAAAAAGAAATTTCTCATTCAGACAGCTTATCCTCAACACCATTGTTTTCAGGCGTTATTGGCGAATGATTTTCAGATTTTCTATAATCAGGAATTAAAACAGAGGAAGCAGCTGGAATTCCCTCCTTATAAGCATCTTGTGATGGTGAAGATACGCGGAAAGGTCGAGGAAAAGGTCAGGCAGAAGAGTGAGGACCTATTTAAGCATCTTAAGGTTTGTAAGAAGGATACGAGTATTAAGATTATATCCCTCAATCCCGGACAGGTACCAAAATTAAGGGGAAACTACTATTACCAGATACTTCTTAGCAGTAAAGACGCAAGGAAGATAAGCCGCTATTTAAAAAGCTGCTTAAAAGATTTCCCTCATTCAGGTATAATAATAACCATAGACGTAGACCCGATATAAAAGATGAAGATAATATTTTTCGGCAGTTCACAATTTGCAGTCCCATCTTTAAAGGCGTTGGTCTCAAGCGGCCAGGAGATCTCTGGTGTCGTGACTCAGCCGGATAGGACAAAAGGAAGGGGATTGCATCTAGAGTTTACGCCTGTTAAGTCAGCCGCAAAGGAGTGTGGACTAGGGGTTCTGCAATTCGAAGATATTAATACTTTGCATGCTCAGAAGATGCTTAAAGAGAAAGACGCAGATTTATTCGTAGTGGTTTCATTCGGGCAGATACTTTCTGGTAAGATTCTGAATACGGCGAAGATATTTTCGATCAATGCACATGCCTCAATTTTACCCTCCTATAGAGGAGCGGCGCCGATAAATTGGGCGCTAATCAAGGGTGAGGCTAAAACCGGTGTGACGATCATAAAAATGACAGAGAAGATGGATGCCGGCCCCGTAATTATGAAAGAAGAATTATTTATTGAAGTTCAGGATACAAACATTACCTTAGAAAATAAACTCTCTAATCTTGCTTCAGGATTACTGCTCAAGAGTATTAAGGGTATAGAGAAAGACGAGATTAAACTATTAGAACAGGATACAGCTAGGGTGAGTTTTGCTCCTAAACTAAAAAAGGAAGACGGCCTGATAAAGTGGGAAAATCCGGCTGAGGATATTTCTAACCTGATTAGAGGAACTTTTGGTTGGCCGGGAGCTTTTACATATCATAAGGGAAAGATCTTAAAGATCTATAAAATTCGGATAAAAGAAGGATCCATAAGGTCAGCAGATTGTAAACCCGGAGATGTTTTAGAGGTTACCCGGGAGGGTATAGCTGTGGGCGCGGGAGATAAGCAAATATTGATTGAAAAGCTCCAGATAGAAGGCAAGCGCCTGATGCATGCAGAAGAATTCATCAGCGGCCATAATATCTCTGTTGGAGATAGGCTGGGTAAATAATGGTTGCGTGAATGTCTAGCTGTGTTATAATTACGCAACTAAATTGAAC
>JBDRMO010000037.1:0-24162 GCA_043812095.1 Candidatus Omnitrophota bacterium
TGTGGCCAGAGGTTTTGTTTCAGGATTAGATGCCGTTGGTTATGCCAGGAATATTATAAATAAATATAAAATCAGGCGCATTCTGACCGGGGGTGTAGAAAACTTAAGTATAGAGGCTTATACGGTTTTTTATAAGTTGGGGTGGTTAAGAAAAGGAAGAAATCAGAATATCAATAAATCTTACAGGCTATTTGATACAAATAACAAGGGAATAATTTTTGGCGAAGGGGCTTGCGTGTTAGTTCTGGAAGATCTCCGTTACGTTGATAGGAAGAAGGCCAACATTCTTTCAGAAGTCATTGGCTATGGTTTTACATTCGGGGATAGCAAGGAGATGATTGCCAGATCTATGCACTTAGCTTTAGAGGATGCGGGTTTAGAACCAGGCGATATAGATTATATTTGTGCAAATAGCAATGGGAGTAAGAAGGATATAGAGGAACTAGAAGCAATCAGAGAGATATTTCCCGGATCCAAGATGCCGGTTGTAAGTTCCATAAAGTTTTCCGTAGGTGAAAGTCTTGGCGCTGTTTGTGCTATGCAGGTTGCGTCTACCAGCTTATCTATATCTAAGGGGCTGATACCTCCCACGGTAAATTTTAAGAACAGTAATAATAAGTTTCAGGATATGGCAATATCTAATTGTACGATTAAAAGGAAGATAGGGGCTGCTATGGTAAATTCATTTGGCTTGGATGGCAATAATACCTGCATAATATTAAAGAAGGTGGCTGTTTAAGATGAAACTAAAAAATAAAATTGCTTTAATCACAGGGGGAAATAAAGGTATCGGGGCAGCGATTGTGAAGGAATTTGTTAAAGAGGGTGCGCAGGTTGCCTTTACTTATAGAAAGGATCCCGTTTCAGCGCGAAAATTACTAAAGCAGCTCAATGGCAGGAAGGCTCTGTCTTTACAGCTGGATATCACTGATTTTGATCAGGCGAAGCAAGTAGTTGAGACGATAAAAGAAAAATTAGGTGGACTGGACATCTTGGTTAATAATGCCGGTATTAATAAAGACAGCCTGCTTATGTTTATGTCAAAGGATGATTGGGATAATACTATAAACACAAATCTAAACGGGATTTTTAATGTTACCCGCGCCTCAATTTTTACCTTTATGAAGCAGAAAAGCGGATCAATAGTGAATATATCGTCTGTAGCAGCAATCGTAGGGTTGCCGGGGCAGACTAACTATGCTGCCTCTAAAGCTGGGATCATCGGTTTTACAAAGTCTCTGGCTAAAGAAGTTGCAAAGACAGGGATTAATGTTAATGCTGTTGCTCCGGGATTCATCGAGACGGATATGTTGACCAGGATACCGGATAAGCTTAAAAAGGAAATACTCAATATGGTCCCAATGGGCCGCGTAGGAAGGGCAGAGGAGGTTGCAAAATTAGTAACTTATTTAGCCTCAGATGTAGCAGCATATATTACCGGACAGACATTAAATATCGACGGAGGGATTACAGCCTGAGATTATTTTTTCTCACACCTTTCAGCAATTTCAGTTAATATTTCTAGTACCTTCATCAGGATAGATATAAATATAACCATAAGAATTACCATATACGACAACTGTAGAAACAGCGTCATGCCAGGGATAAAAAAAGCTACGATTAAAGCCACTACTGTAAGCAACGCTATTATTGCCGGTTTCTGCATATTCCCCTCCTTTATTTAATAAAATTAATCATTTCCAACATATTTTACCCATAATAAACCAAAGATGCAAGAGAAAAAACGGATATTAAATTTATCAAAAACTGTATTGAATTAATAGTAAATAGAGGTATAATAAATCTTTAAAAGGAGAGACAATGCAAGAAGTTAATATTCTTGTGGTAGAAGACAGCCCGGATTCGGTTCCGATTTTAGAGAAAACGCTTAAGGAAGTGGGCTATCGTGTTTGGCTGGTTAATGACCATAAGAAAGCGCTGGATACGTTAAGGGGTAATGAATTTGCCGCAGTGATTACAGAGATGCGCGGCAAGATGAACGGTACGCAGATGACCGAAGCCGTGCATAAGATCAGCCCGTATACAAATGTGATCATCATCACTTACTATACTTTTATCAACGCCGCAATAGAGGCCATGGAAGCAGGCGCCTATGCCTACATTACCAAGCCTTTCCATACTTCAGAGATCAGGATAGTAACGCAGTTTGCGGTGGAGAGATATTTTATGACATCTTCGGACAGAGAAAAAGAACATTATGCGCAACTGGCTGTAAAAGATGGGCTTACAGGTTTATACAACCGTCGTTATTTTTCAGAGTCAATCAGTCAGGAGTTTGCCCGTTTAAAGCGTTTCATGTCTAACATGACGGTATTAATGATTGACATCGATAATTTTAAAAATTATAATGATACCCAGGGCCATCCCGCAGGGGACGAGTTGTTGCGTAAATTGGCAAAACTGCTTAAGACCTCGATGCGTGAGATGGATGTAATCTGTCGTTACGGAGGGGAAGAGTTTATCGTAATGCTGCCGCAGACAGATAAGAAGAACGCTTATGTCGTAGCAGAACGTTTATGCAAGCAGGCGAGTATTTATTTACCGACGACACTCAGTATAGGCGTTGCCACTTATCCTGAGGATGCCAAAGATGTAGACAGCTTGATCGAGAAAGCAGACGGGGCTTTATATAAAGCAAAGAATAGCGGAAAGAATAAGTGCTGTCTGGCTTAAATAATAGATATGCAGGTAAGTATATTAAAAACCAGGAAGCTGATTTGGGAGGGGAATGTAAAGAGCGTAAGTTTGCCTACTCCGGAAGGAGAGATGTGCGTTCTAGATTTTCATCAGGCTTTTTTGGTGAGGTTAAAAAAAGGGGAGATTAGACTATCCAACCCGGACTTTCTCACTTCCGTAAAAGACGGTATAGCCTTTATGCAGAGCAATACCCTGAAGATCCTTGTCGAGACTAAAGAAGGTAAGTCTTAATAGATGCAGAATTTCGTCTTGATCCTAACGATGTTCTTAAGTACTGCAGGTCCGGCCGCGGTGATTGCGATCATAGGTTATTCTGCGGTTAAATCTGTAGCGCGTAATCCTTCAGCATCGCCGAAGATATTCACAGCGATGATTCTTGCTTTTATATTCGCAGAGGCGATAGCAGTTTTGGCGTTATTAATCATCTACACATTATTCATGAAATAAAATGCTGATAAAACTCATCATAATTCAGATCCTTACATTTGCCGGTTTAATATTTCTCTTGCGTTATATCTTCTCAAAGCATCTCAACGTTGCCGTAAAACGGCTGGACGCTTTGCACGAGGAGAATTTAGTCAAGGAGGCTCAACTCAAGGAAGAATTAAAGCGTGCCCAGGAAGAGAGAAAAGCGGAAGTGGAAAGAGGCAAAGAAGAAGCCGCTGCTTTATTGGAATCTGCGAAGAAAGAAGCGATGAAGTTCCGCTCTAAGATGGAGCAGGATGCAAAGGCTGGCGCAGAGAGGATAATTGCTCAGGGAGAACTTGACGTCAAGGAACTGAGAGAGAAGCTTGTCAAGGAGATGGAGAAGAAGAGCCTGGACCTTGCGATTAATATGATTAAGACAGTCTTTACCGCAAAAAATAAAGAGGATTTACAGAGTCAATTTATCGGTGACATAATCGAAGAGATAGGAAGATTGCCCAAAGAAAAATTTACCGTAACAGCTGATAAAGCCAAGATTATTTCCTGTTTCCCTCTGCAGACTGATCAGAGAAATGGCCTGAAGAAAGTCCTGCAGGAAAAATTAGGGCATATCATCACTATGGATGAAAAGGTTGATGAGGAGTTGATCAGCGGCCTGATCATAGAGATGGGTGGTTTGGTAATCGACGGTACGCTCAGGAATAGATTCTATAAGGTTTTAAGGCCTTCCTAATATAATATGCAAGATAAAAACATCGCTACCTTAGACATCAGGGAAATCGGCCTGGTTGAAGAAGTCAGGCAGGGGATTATCAAGATCAAGGGATTTCCCAGCTGCCTTTACGGCCAGGAGATTGAGTTCCAGAGCGGCGCTAAGGGTATGGTGGTGGAGTTTAACCCCGAGTGGGTTTTTGCGATTGTTTTTGGTAATGAATATGACGTCAGAATCGGAGAAACAGTTTCTAGCGTCGGTAAACCGTTATTTGTTCCGGTAGGTGACAATTTTATCGGTAGAGTAGTGAATTGTATTGCCCGGCCATTGGACGGCAAGAAGCCGGTAGAGGCTTCGGATGAGTTCCCGGTATTCCGTGAAGCAGAGGGCGTAATGAAGCGTGAGCCCATAGATCAACCCCTGGCCACCGGAATAAAAATTCTTGATCTGGTTATTCCTTTAGGCAAGGGGCAGCGCGAATTAATATTAGGCGACCGCCAGATCGGAAAGTCAAGTATCGGCCTGGATACGATTATAAATCAAAAGGGCAAAGACGTCATCTGTATTTACTGTTGGGTCGGCGGCAATCACGGTGCTCTGCAAAAGACAATAAATCTTTTAAATCAGCACGGCGCCATGGAATATACCTTGTTTGTTTGCGCCTCAGCCGGCGCATCAAGTGCTGAGCAGTATCTTGCTCCATATACCGCCGCAGCTTTAGGCGAATATTTTATGTATAGAGGCAAAGACGTATTAGTGATTTTTGATGACCTGACTAAGCAGGCCTGGGCTTACCGCCAGATGTCGCTTTTAATGGAGCGTGCACCGGGAAGAGAAGCTTATCCGGGCGACATCTTCTTTTTACACTCACAGCTTATGGAGCGTGCCGGGAGATTAAAGAAGGAGTTCGGCGGAGGATCGATGACCTTTTTGCCGATTTGCGAAACTCTGCAAGGGGATATAACTGGATATATACCGTCGAATTTAGTCTCCATAACTGACGGGCAGATTTATATGAATACAGGTTTATTCCAGGAAGGGTTTAAACCGGCGATTGATTTAGAGCTTTCAGTTTCCCGTATCGGAAGCAAGGTGCAGTGTCCGGCAATCCGCGACATCAGCAAAGGACTGCGTTATGAATATGTCAGATATAGGTCATTGTTACGGCTTACGCGTCTGCGTACAAAACTTTCTGCCGAAGCAACCCAGCAGCTGCAACGGGGTAAGGCCCTTTACGAACTTTTGGTTCAGGATAATAGCGCTCCTCTTTCTTTAGTGGAAGAAGTGTTACTTTTTTATGCATTCGAGCGTAAGATCCTGGAGGTGGTTAGCCAGCAGCAGCTGAAAAAGTTTAAGAACGAAATTTATAAGTTTATCTTAGATCGTAAACCTACCCTTGCAGAAGAGATTGAACGGACCGGTGAGCTGACCGATGGAGCGAAGACAGAGTTAGATCAGGCCTTCAGAGACTATTTCCAGAGTATCGGCATATCTTAAAATATGATCCCAATTGCAAAATTAAAGGATAATCTGCAATTCAATAAGGATTTAGGCGGCCTTATTGAAGTAATGAAGATGGCAGCTACGTTGCAATTCGGTCAATTCCGCTCATCTGGCGGGCCGTTGACTGGATTTTCCACTCCTCTTGAGGCGGTGCACCAGATAGTCGGGAGCCTGCAGATAAAGCATATGTTTTTAAATGTCGATGAAAGCCTGCCTAGCGTATTCATCCTGATCAGTTCGAATGAAGGATTTCTCGGGGACCTGAATTTTTTACTAGTCAATAAACTGATGGAAGTAAGGCGGACGAGCGATGAGATACTGGTCTTAGGTGAGCAGGGAGCAGAGTATTTGGAAGAGCTCAAGGTTCATTTCTCTTCTCGTGCTTTGCCATCTGATAAGCTGGAGGCTAAAGAGATTGAATCGCTCAGGGACGAAGTTCTGACCAGATATAAAAAAAGAGAAATCGGCCGGGTTAATGTAGTTCACGCAAGGTTCATAAATATAGGCGTTCAGCAGATTGAGTCTGAGGTTTTGCTGCCTTTGCCGGAGAGTTCGACGGTTAACGAGCCGCCCAAGGGGCTTATTATTGAGCCGGATTTAGACTCTGTGCTCAATTGCTGGGTTAAATTATGGTTGGGTTTCCGCTTTCATCAGATATTCTGGTCGAGCAGGCTCGCGGAATATGCCGCGCGGATTATGCACCTTGAATCCAGCCTTCAGGAGTTGAAGCGTCTGAATAAAAGGCTGGAGTTGGAATATTTTAAATATCTGCACGGCCTTTCTGATACATCGATCCGTGAGATTTGTGCTTCGAGATTAACCGGTTTACACTAGAAAATAAGGAAAGATGGCCACGGATAAAGTCGGTAAAGTAATCGCAGTTTATGGTGCAGTTATAGATGTGCAGTTCCCTTCGGAAATCGTCCTCCCCGGTTTAAACAGTCTCCTTAAAATTATATTGTTGAATAAGCAGGAGGTTATAATCAAGGTAGTAGAACATCGCGAGAATAACATCTGCCGTTGTATTGCCTTAAGTTTTACTTATGGCGTAGGCCGCAATATGAAAGTCAAAGTAGAAGAAAAAGGCATTTTAATCCCCGGTGATATCAAACAACTTTACGGCAGAGTCTTGAATTCCCTGGCAAAGCCCATAGATGGAAAAGGAGAGTTTGACTTAAGCGAAGCGGTTCCCGTATATCGTTATAGTACCGCTTCTGACCTTCGGGTAAAACAGGATATAGAAATCAAGTACGAACTGATACCTACGGGTATTAAGATGATAGATTTGCTCTTCCCGCTGGTTAAGAGCTCTAAGACCGGGCTGCTCGGCGGCGCAGCTCTGGGCAAGACGATCTTGATCCTGGAGATTATCCATAATATCATCAGCTATCAAAGCGGTATCTGCGTCTTTGCAGGCGTGGGTGAGCGTATACGCGAAGGCAATGAGCTTTACCATGAATTCTCGCGGGCAGATATACTAAAAAATTCAATCCTCATATTCGGGCAGATGAATGAATTTCCCGGAGCGCGTTTTGAAACCGCAAATACGGCAGTGGCTTTATCCGAATTACTTATTGAGCAAAGGAAGGATGTGTTGTTTTTTATCGATAATATTTTCCGTTTTGCACAAGCCGGAAGTGAACTCTCTACCCTCTTAGGCAGGATTCTTTCTGAAGGAGGGTATCAGTCTACCTTGAATAGCGAGATGAGCCAGATACACGAACGCATACGCTCTAAGGGCAGTGCGAGCATCACTTCTATCGAGGCTGTTTATGTCCCTGCCGATGATCTTACTGATCCTGCTGTTGTCGCTATCTTTGCCCATTTGGATAGTCTCATGGTTCTTTCCCGCGCATTAGTGCAGAGGGGGCTTTATCCGGCGATCGATCCGCTACAATCAACATCTAATTCGTTAAATTCGGAGGTAGTAGGTAAAAGGCATTTTGAGATCTCGCAGGAAGTATTGCGGCATTTTAGGCGCTACGAAGAATTAGAGAGGATCGTAGCAATTATCGGTAAACAGGAGCTTTCTTCTGGGGAAAGAATAATATTTGAACGGGCGCACAAATTACAGAATTTTCTCTCTCAGCCTTTCTTTGCCGCTGAGGCATACACCGGAAGAAAAGGCACATATGTGTCTATCGAAGATACGCTTAATGGCTGTGAGAGGATCATGAACGGAGAGTTAGATGATGTTGATGAGTCTCGATTATATATGATCGGGCCAATAAAGGAGCAATAATATGGCGGTAAGAATGATCGGAGAGTTGTTGATTAAGAAAGACATTATTACTAAAGAGCAGCTTGATCAGGCCTTAAAGGAATCGCCGGATACAGAAGAAATGCTGGGGACGGTTCTGATTAATAAGGGGTATTTAAAAGAAGCACAGTTGTTTGAGGTTTTATCTGAACAGTTTAACCTTCCTTTTCATCCGCACTTAAAAGAATTAAAAATTACTCCTTTGGTAATCAAGGCGGTACCGGTAAAGCTGGTGAAGCACTTTGGCTTTATGCCGATAAAACTCGAGAAGAAAGTGTTGACTGTAGCAGTGAGTAACCCGATGGATGTCTGGCTGGCAGAGGATATTAAGTTGAATCTGGGTTATCACGTGCAGAGGATATTAAGTACGCGCGCAGAGATCGATCAGGCGATCAGTAAATATTACGGCGCAGTAGCGGGTACGGTTGATAAGATTATCAGCGATAAGCGGGAAGACAAAAGTATCCTTTCGCCTAAAGAAGAGAGAATAGAGGATATCGAGAAGAGCGCGGAAGAAGCCTCGGTGATTAAACTCGTCAATCAAATTCTATCTGAGGCGATAAAGATGCGGGCCACGGATATCCATATCGAGCTTTATCAGAATAAAGTGCATCTGCGTTATCGTATCGACGGAGTATTGCGCGAGATGAAGGTACCGGAGGATATTTCCTATATTCAGCCGGCGATTGTCTCAAGGGTAAAGATCATGTCGCATCTGGATGTTGTAGAGCATCGATTGCCGCAGGATGGCAGGGCAAAAGTGCGCCTGCAGGGGGGCGAGGAGGTTGATCTGAGAATCTCAATTATCCCCGCTTATTTCGGAGAAAATATCGTAATCAGGATTCTGCCTACTCAGGTGATGTTGGATCTGGATAAGATCGGGCTTGATCCTGACAGCCTGCAGAAACTAGAGAAGCTTATCCAGAAACCGCACGGTATTATTATGATCACCGGCCCGACCGGCAGCGGAAAGACAACGACTCTTTATGCTGCCTTGAGCAGATTAAATAAACCGCAGGTAAAAATTATCAGCATTGAAGACCCGGTAGAATACGCGTTAGAAGGGATTACTCAGATACACGTTAATCCTAAGGTCGGCTTAACCTTTGCCAGCGCTTTGCGCAGTGTCCTGCGTCATGACCCGGATATTATGATGGTCGGCGAGATCCGCGACCCTGAGACTGCTGATCTGGCAATCCGCTCTGCTTTAACCGGGCACTTAGTTTTTTCTACGCTGCATACTAATGATGCGCCTTCAGCAATTGCCAGGCTTCTGGATATGGGGATTGAGCCGTTCCTACTGGCATCTTCCGTTGATGTGTTAATTGCCCAAAGATTAGTGCGGCTCTTATGCCTTGAATGCAAGGGTAAAGGATGCGATAACTGCAGCGACACAGGTTTTAGGGGCAGAAGGCCGATTTTTGAAGTCTTGATAGTCGATGATGTAATACGGGAGATGATTATTAACCGCAGGAGTTCGCGCGAAATCAAGGCAGAGGCCAAAAAACAGGGGATGCGCTCCCTGAAAGATACAGGGATGCAGCTGGTTAAAGATGGGTTGACTTCGCAGGAAGAGATTATGAGGGTTGTAGAGATAGAGGAATAAATAGATGCAATTTAAATACAAAGCCAAGAAGAGCTTAAACGACGTTTTTGAAGGAACTATGGAGGCGGATAATGTCGATCAGGTGATTGGATACCTTGAGCGCCAGGGGATGATCGCAGTCTCTATCGAAGAGCTCCAAGACGGTAAGCCGGCAGGAGGATCAGGGTTTAGAGCTAAAAAATTCGGGAGATGGGGATTAAAACAGATAACTCTTTTCACCCAGAAGCTATACAACCTTACTAAATCTCGCGTTGAATTGCTTAGCTCTTTACGTTTACTCAAGGAGGGGAATACCAACACCACAGAGCAAGCCCTGCTTGAGGATATGATTAAGAATATAAAAGACGGCATGTCTTTTTCCCAGTGCCTGAGCCGCTATCCCCAATATTTTTCCCTGCTCTATATCAATATCATCCGCACCGGAGAAAGTTCCGGACAATTAAAGGACGCCCTGGCACAGGTTTTGACTTATCTACAGCGTCTAGAAGGCTTACGGATGAAGATAAAGCAGGCACTGGCCTATCCGATATTTATGGTCGTCGTAGGTATCGGAACTATTTTTGTAATGATGACTTTTATCCTACCGCGTTTAGCGAGTATCTTTGATGATTTTCAGAGTAGCCTGCCTTTACCGACCCGTATCCTGCTTACTACCGCCGATTACCTTAAGCAGTATTGGTATGTCGGGTTTTTTTTTATAATTCTTTCTGCGGTTATTCTACGCAAGAAGAAGAAAGACGGTACCAGTATTATCTCCGGCCTTCAGTATCGCCTGCCTTTAGTTAAACGTCTGGTTTATAAACAATCCGTAGCTAACTTTTCTACCAGCACAGCACTATTATTAAAGAGCGGGGTTACGCTTTTATCGGCATTAAAGATCGTCGCTCCGGTAATAGGTAATCCTGTATACATCAAGCAGCTGGATCAGGTTGCGCAGAAGATCAAGGACGGCGATTCTTTCTCGCACGCACTGATGCAATATAAGATTTTTCCTGATTTTTTTATCCAGATGGTCAAGGTAGGAGAGGAGGGCGGCAGGCTGGACAGCGTCCTCGAGGATATCGCCGAGTCTTATGAGCAGGAGATCGACGCGGATTTAAAGGTGATCAGCTCATTGCTTGAGCCGGGAATTATCTTATTTCTAGGCCTGATTATCGGCGGCATCGTCATAGCAGTACTCTTGCCTATATTTAATATTAATACACTGGTGGCTTCCTAAATAAAGGATTCGGATTAGATGAAGAGGAAAGTAACTATAGAGTTTTCCGAAGGATGGCTAAAGACAGTCGTTACCTGGCCCTCCGCGATAAAAAAACACGGCGAGAATACCAAGATTATCGTGCAGCCGATGGAAGGGCTCGATTTCATCAGTATTAAAAATGCCATCAGTACCGTATTCAACGAGTTAAAGCAGAGTAAAAATCTGGAAGTTACGGTGGTACTCAGCCGCAATAAGATAACTCTGCGCCGCCTGGACCTGCCTTCCCGTAATCAGGAGGAGATTCATTCGATGCTTGGCCTGCATGTAGTCAGGCAGGTGCCTTATCCGAAAGAAGAGATTATCTGGAGCCATCAAAACTTAGGTTTTGACGGAATCAGTAACAGCCAGATCCTGCTGGCAATAGCTCACCGTGAGATCCTGCGCAATATATTTAATTCATTTATGACCCGTAATATTCTACCCGAGGCAATGCTGATCAGCTCTCAGGGGGCGATCAATTACCTATATCAGACCGTAAAAGATAAATCTTTATTTCATTCGGCATTCCTGCTTTTAGATATCGACCATAATTTTAGCGATTTTATGCTGGTGCATAATCAGAACCTGAGATCAAGCGTTGTGATCTCTCAGGGCTCAGGGCAGTTAAAGCAGGAGCAGGACAGGAAAAACTTTATCTCCGGTTTAAAGCAGGCCTTAGTTGTCTTTAACGGTGAATTACCCAATATTCAATTAAACCATGTATTCGTCACCGGCGCTACTGAAGAGGCAGGATTCTTGCAGGATGTTTTCGAAAAGGATTTAAACTTAAAACCGCAGATTATAAAATATCCGGAATTAAAACATATTAACGCTAAAGATTATAAGAGTATTTCTTTATCAGGCGTGTTGGGTTTTAGTGCTCACAGAAAAAAAGAAGACCTCTGCCTTGCTCTTCCTGAGGCCCAGATCAAGAGGGAGATGCAGCAGAAGGTCAAGCAGTTGCTGATCTTCGGTATTTGCGTAATTTATATTCTTGTTTTGGTAGGGGCCGGGGCATTAATTCGGATAAACCAGTTTGAAGCGCGCACTGCTACGTTGATTTCACGTATTACAGAGTTGAAAGAATCAGCGGGAGAGGTTTTGGATACTGCCCAGAAAATAAGAATCACCAGGAAATATTTTAATGCCAGCCAGTCTGTAGCCGCCTATATTTATGAGCTGACGAGCCTGATACCGGATAATGTCACCTTGACTAATTTTAACTGGCAGTGGCAGAAAGATTTTAGTATTCGCGGCTTTGCTCCTCAAATGGTCGATGTTTCTGATTTTGTCAAGATCCTTAACAGTTCTGATTTCTTTAGTAGTGTACAGACGCGGTATATGCGCAGGCGCACGCAACAGGGCAAGGAATCAGTGAATTTTGAATTGTCATTAAAATGAAAATACACATTAAAAAACTTAACAAACGCGAGCTCATATTGGCGGTTGTTGTGGGAACGCTTTTGCTTATCATGACCTTTAAACTGTTGATGTTTGATCCTATCCGCGATAAATTGATTGCTTCGGCACGCAAGGCGCATGATTCTCAGCTGGAGATTCGAAAGTACATTGGATTGATGCAGCGTAAAGACGAGATACTTAAGGCAAAGGCCCAAATTGAGCGCTATTTAAGCCTGAAAGGCACAGAAGAGGATATCGTTACGACAATCCTGACCAAGGTGGAAGCAATCGCCAGCAAATCTAAATTATCAATATCAAATATGAGCCCGGAACAAAGTACCGAAGGCTCCGGTTATAAAGCATATATGTTAAAGTTGCGCGCCGAGGGAGACATGAATAAAATATTCGACTTCATTTATAATCTGGAAAATGCGGATATTCTTTTTAAAATAGAGAGGGCTGCTTTATCCGCCAAAGACGATACTTCTAGTAAAATACAGTTTGAAGCAGACATCTTGGCGATTTCATTTTCCTAAACAGGAGGGAGATAATTATGAAAAGAGAAAAGGGATTTACCCTAATCGAGTTGATGCTAGTGGTGATTATCATCGGGATATTATCCGCAATGGTTATGCCGCGTTTAGCCGGACGATCTGAGCAGGCGCGAATTCAGGCAGCTCAGGCAGATATTGAATCCAGTCTTGCTTTAGCACTAGATCTTTATGAGCTGGATATGGGGGTTTTTCCGGATAGCCTGGACGGTTTATTCAGTGATCCCTCCTCGGGAGGAAGTTGGCGCGGGCCTTACATCAAGAAAAAATCAGCTGATCCCTGGGGCAGGGCTTATATCTATAAGTATCCCGGAGAGCAAAATACGGGGAGTTACGATCTTTCCTCATTAGGTAAAGACGGACAACCGGGAACGGATGATGATGTTACGAATTGGGAGTAAGGAAAAAGGCTTTACTCTGGCTGAGCTTTTAATCAGCGTAGCGATTTTGGGATTCGGTTTAGTGATTATTATACAATCTTATATGAGTTCTGTACGCGGGTTGAATGCAAGCCAGAATTATATCGAGGCAGTAAAATTTGCTCAGAATAAGATCACTGAACTCGAAATTTACGCTTACGAGAATCAGGGTATATTCATATTGGGAGCTGAATCAGGAACAAAGGAGCTGGGCAGCAGAGAGTTTAGCTGGATCTCCGAGATTAAGGAGATAGAGAACCCGGAATATTTAACAGAGGAGTTAGTCGAGGTCTGTGTTAAATTAGACTGGAAGGAAGCTAATATAGCTAAAGATGCAGAGTTGGCGACATATTTACCGCGTTTTGGTTTGGAAACAGAAAGCGAATAAGGGTTTGGCCCCGTTAGAGAGAAGAACAGAGCTGACGGGGTTTACTCTTGTAGAGTTGCTGATTGCAGCCAGTATCTATGCGATAGTGAGCATAGCGGTATATTCTACCTTTAGCACAGGAATGAATATATGGCGCCGGGCAAAAGAAGTTAACTTAGAGCAGAGCAGGATTGCAATTAAACTTGAGAGGCTGTCTCGGGAATTAAGACAGACCTTTAATTTTTCGGAAATCAGATTCTTAGGAACAGAAGAAGAGATCAGCTTTGCGCAGGTTCAGGATTCAGGGATTGTGCGTATGAGCTATGCTTTTGATCAGGGGGATGATGCGCTCTTGCGCAGTATCGATACTTTAGTAGATATTTTACAGGGGCTTCCGGAAGGATCTGAGCCGGAGGAATATATAGAAGAGATAGAGGCATTAAAGTTTTCATATTTCTATTTTGATTTAGCGGAGAATTTATATCTTTGGACGGAAGTCTGGGATCAGATCGGTCTTCCGCTGGCAGTAAAGTTGGAGATAACTACCGAAGACGAAAAGACATATGTCAGAACAGTTTTTATACCCACGGCCTAAAAAAGCAAGCATACTGATTATCAGCCTCTGGTCAGTGGCAGTTTTATCGCTTTTAAGCATTGCCTTGGCACATTTTGTTTTCCAGCAGATAAAATTTACGAATTTTTTTATGCGCTCAACTATCTCTTTACCTTTGGCAAAGGCAGCCTTGCAGCGCGTTTTTTTTGACCGCAGCAATGATTATACGCTGGACTACGACTCTCCGAGAGAATTGAGCCGAGAGCAACAGGTGGTACTTTGCGAAAATACGAGTTATAAATATTATTTTGTAGATAGGTTTACCGTCGATGAAGAGGAGAGGGTCATCGACGAAAGCGCATTGATTAATATCAATCTGGCTTCAAGTGCAAGACTAAAGAACCTCCCGGGGTTAGATGAAGTGCTGGCCCAGGCAATTGCAACTTCCGGCAGAAAGCCTTTTAAATTGAAAGAGGAACTTTTGTTAATCGAGGGTATTGATAAAGAGACGTTCGATCAATTTAAAGACTTGATTACAGTGCACGGAGCGGGTAAAATAAACATCAATACTGTCTCAAGTGCAGTGCTTTCTGTTCTCGGCCTTGATGAAAAGATAATTGAAAAAATTATACGCTATCGCAATGAATACGAAGGAGAGGACGGTAAAGAGGATACGGAGGATGACGGAGCATTTACGGATTCAGCGACGATAGTCTCTTACCTGGATAGTTTTATAGGACTGGCTTTAAGTGAGCAACAGGCATTATTTGATTTGGCGGCGGATACCCTCAGTGTCAAATCAGAATATTTACGCTTTAATGTTATCCCTCAGGTGAAAGGTAAGGACGGAGTTCGTTACTCGATACTGATTCATCCCAAGACCAAGAAGATTATCTCTTGGAGGGAGGGGTAGAGAGTTTAGGCGCGGGTGGTGGAATGGCAGACACGCTACTTTGAGGGGGTAGTGGGGCGACCTGTGAGAGTTCAAATCTCTCCCCGCGCACCAAAAAACCCGCATAAGAATTTCTTATGCGGGTTTTGTATTTTCATGGAACTTTGTTATCTGGCGGGTTTTCCTTTTTCTGCCTTGCGTTTATCCTTTACGTAACTGCTTTTATCCATATTTTTTGCCATATGTTTTAATTCTGCGCCAATCTCTCCGATTTGCGCAACATGTTCGATTGCGCGTTGTTCGTTAGAGACCACGCCGATCGATATGGATATCAGGGGTATTTTTTGTTCTTTTCCCTGACGGTCGCTTGCTATGATATATCCTTTTTTTCTATCAGTGTCATTGTAGAATTTTGGGGAGCTTTTGTCAAAATCGGCAATTATCTTTTCGCAGAGACTATCTACTGCCTGCGGGGAAGTAACGATCACAAAATCATCCCCTCCGATATGGCCGATAAAATCATCGGGGTTGCCTGTCTCTTTTGTTATCTGCAGTATTATGCGCGCAGTTTCACGGATTACTTCGTCCCCGTGTTTAAAACCGTACTTATCATTATAGGCCTTAAATTTGTCCAGATCTAAATAACATACGGCAAATATCGATTTATTCTCTAATCGGCTGGTTAATTCATTAAGTATAGAGATGTTGCCGGGGAGGCGGGTTAGCGGGTTGGCATCCAGATCTCTTGCTGTGCGCCTGATGATCATGCGTATACGCGCCAGCAGTTCTTTGGGTTCAAAAGGCTTGACAATATAATCGTCTGCCCCGGCGTCGATGCCTCCGATCTTATCCTTAACTTCACCTTTACCGGTTACCATAATAATCGGCAGGTGGCTGAGTAGTATATCCTTTTTAACCTCGCGGCAGACCTGGCGGCCATTCATCTTTGGCATGGCATAATCAATCAAAGCCAGGTCTAAGCTCTTACTTTTGATGATATTTAATGCCTCTTCGCCATTATGCGCCTTGATAATTTCATAGTTTTCCTCAGAAAGGGTGATCTCTAGGACATCCAGGATATCCGGATCATCATCAGCAATCAGTATTCGCGGCATCGCCATATTCCCTCCATAATAATATCGTTGTTATTTAGTAGGCAGGGTAAAGCTAAAAGTGGTGCCTGTGCCCACGTTACTTGCTACCGAGATTTTGCCTTGGTGGGCCTCGATAATATGCTTTACCAAAGATAGCCCTAATCCGGTTCCCCTTACCTCTTGATTTACAGCATTATCAACCCGATAGAATTCATCAAATATCTTTTTCAATGCATCAGGCGGCATGCCTATGCCTGTATCTTGTATTTTGATTTGTACTTCTTCGTCTTGAAGCTTAGCTGCGACAATTATTTTTCCTCCTTCAGGCGTGAATTTGACCGCATTCCCCAGAAGATTGATAAACACCCGTTCGATCTGGCTACGGTCAGCGGTAATTAGAGGTATATCTTTTTGCAGGTCTAGGGATAATGTGATGTTTTTATTTTTACATTGTAAGGCTACCAAATCGATTGCAGTGGCAAGTATACTATTTAGATTTTGAAGCGTCATTTTCATCTCTGCCTTACCCGATTCGATACGGGCGATATCCAGCAGGTCATTTACCATATTCGCGAGTTCGTTACTGTGATGGTTTACTCTTTTTAGTCTTTCTTTCACTGCCGGCGGAAGTTTGCCTAATTTTTCCTCTAACATTATAGCAGCGTAACCCTTGATTGAAGTAAGGGGGGTTCTCAGTTCGTGCGAGACGCTTGAGATGAATTCAGTCTTACGTTTACTGGCACTCTTAACTTCTTCCAGGGCAGCGCTTAAAGCACGCGTCCTTTCTATAATCTTCTTCTCTAGTTCCTGTTGTGCCCTCCAGCTCTTTTCAAACAGACGGGCATTCTCTAGCCCCTGGCCGATCTGGTTGCCGAGGATAGTAATTAATTCCTCGTCGCCTTCGGTGATGGTTACATCTCGGTTCTCTGTGCCGATAAATAGGAAACCCTTGCTGCCTTCTTTGGGCAAGATAGGAGAGATGACAAAAGATTTTACGGCAAAAACAGCGTTTATTTTACTCTTGATCCTTGTATCTGCGGAATCGGAGATTGAGGAAAAAGTCTTAGCAGTACCGATCAGATTTAAATAGAGGTTTTTGTCCAGATCCACTCCGGAAGTGATATTACGCAGATAATCTTCAGGGTAGCCGATTTTTAACTGAATCCTGAATTTATTTTCTTTATCGTCCCACAAGAACGCACAGGCTTTTTCAAATCCGAGCTCTTCCAGGTGCCCGGGGTCAACTTTATTAAAGATTGATTCTTCTTCCAAGGTGGTGCTGATCAGGCGGGATATTTTTTGTAGAGAATAGAGCCCGGAAATTTTCTTATCCAGATCCTCCTGGGCCTTATTCAATTCAATGTCAGTGCGTACAATCAGCCTGGCCTGCTCATCCATCTCTTCGAGTGATTTTTTCAAATTTTTCTTATGCGCCTCTAGCTGTTTTATTCTGTTTATCTTCAGTACTAACGTAAGGATAAGGTAGGAGATGATCGCGAAGCCAATAAATAGGAGTAGGTAATTTCCGGTCATAAAAATTTGTTAACCTCCTAAGATTAAGACGTTAACGGTTTGATTGTGAACGTAGGTTTGGCCGTGATAGCTAATCGCTTGTAACGGCGCCTGTTCGCCATAAGTGTATATACCGATTATAGGTATATCCTGGCCCAAGCTTTCTTTGATCAAATCTAGCTCTTTCTCGGCATCCCTTCTTAAAAGAATATATCTTGAAATCGAATCAAATACAAGCACAAAATTTGTTGCCTCTTTTATCTTCTGGCCGGTTTGACTGATATAGAAGTTTTTCTGTGCTTGCTCTACGGCATGCTTGGTAGCATTAAGGCAGGATTCTTTTGTGCCGATCATCAGCCTGATCATACTTTCCTGCGGGACATTGCCCTGGAATATCAGAGATCCGTCATCTCTGATCGAAAGAAGATTCCTCAGCAGATACTCTTCCTCTCCGGGTAGAAATACTCCTATGGGATAGAGTATGGAGATATAATTTAATTTTTTTCTTAGTTCATGTAAATCGCAGGCAAAATATTCTTCATAGAGTTTTACTGCCGGAGCATTCTCTATTTCATAAACGATATTTCCCTCGCATTTAGTTACCTCTCTGGGTTTTCCCAGAGGTTTCCATCCGTGGTTTATGCCTAACCCGAAGTTTAGTTTTCCGCCGAAGAGTATGCCGCAGGCACCGTCACTGAATATCTGTTGGTTGTGGTATAAATAGGTCCTTTTGAACATCAGGTCATCTGATGCCGAAGCGCCGATTAAAGGAAAACTCCTGCCTAGCCTTTCCTGTAAACCATAAACCAGTTTTGAGTTTTCTTCAATTAACCCGTCGGAGAATATGATACCGAGGTCCCTGGTTACGTTTCTAAATCCGTAGAGGAGCTTTTGGCCAAGTTCTTCCCCTGCTTTCAATGCGGTTTTGGCTTTTATGTCCGTGATCGAGGCAGTGTTTAAGAAGACACCTTTAGGTAGACTTAAAAGCAGGAGGGTTAAACCGTGTTTAAATATTCCTTGGTTTGAGATTACTGCTGCTCCGCTGCAACCTACTATTGGGACATCTTCGCCTAAGGCGGCACTGATGGTTTTTATCAGACTGAGGCTGGTGAGGTTGACTGTGCTAAAAAGGATTGCCAAATCGACATCATGGTCGGGGATATTAGCGATAGCCGAAGCAAAGGCTTCCTTAGCCGCCAGGATGGGATCTCGTTTTGTGCTTGTGCCAAGGCCAATTTTTAGCGCCATGGCTGACAGTATATAGCAGGAAAGGAGCGCGGTCAATAAATTTGTTGACTAAGCGGATACCTATAGTAAAATAGTCCTAAGTCTTTCGGCCCCATCGTCTAGCCTGGTCTAGGACGAATGGTTCTCAGCCATTAAACACCGGTTCAAATCCGGTTGGGGCTATTATTTTAATTATTTAAAATAAACCTTGCTTTTCATTGGATATTATGATAAAAAATAAGTTTAAGGGAGGAGAAAGTATGGGAAAGAATTTAAAATTTTTAAAAATCTCCAGCGTAGTAGTCAAAGTTGCTGCCTGGATTTTTTTTATTTTAGGAGCTTTTAGTGGAATCACTATATCTATGGGGCTTGTCCCTGCGTATGCACGCTGGATGGGTTTTGTAGTTTTGACAATATACGGATTTATATTCTTTTTTTTCTTCCTTGTTGCTAAAATGGCAGATCTACTGGGAAGCCTGGTTAAAGAAACTAAAGAAGAACAAATAGGAGGAGAAAAATGAAATCGCGCACTTTTAGGTGCAAATTTCTGTTATTATCCATAGCATGTTTTCTATTTATGGTTATCAGCGGATGCGAACAGCTCGAGCAATTCCTGCCGAAGAAATCCGCAACAACCACAGCCCCCACCTATGAGGTAAAGGGTACGGTTATCGCCAAGGTAAATAATATTCCCTTGACGTTGGAAGACTTAAATGAAGAGGTGGAATCTTTTAATACTCTTGTAGAGGCACAGAATCCGGAGAGCAAGATTACTACCCGCGACGGAAAAATAAAATATTTAAAGGATGAGATGATCCGTCGTACGCTTCTCTATCAGGAAGCTTTGGATAGAGGGTTGGATAAGAACGAAGAAATATTAAGGGCACTGGAGAAGACAAAACAGAACCTGTTGGTAATGGAGCTAGTACGTGAAGATGCAGAGAAGATTGATGTCACCTCAAAAGAGATAGAGGATTATTATAATCTTTATAAAGAGCAGTTAAAGGTAGCGGCAGAGAGGCAGATCAGAGAGATAGTGGTGCCGACGGAAAGCGAGGCGCGGGACCTTATGATTCAGCTTATGCAAGGTATGGATTTCGCTAAGTTGGCGAGAGAAAGGTCGAGTTCGACTAGCGCAAAAGACGGAGGAGATTTAGGGTTTGTACAACCCGGAACTAAATCCGCTAAGTTTGACAGCGTAGCTTTTGCAGATTCGTTAGAATTAGGTAAGATCAGTAATATATTTCAGGGCCCCAACGGTTATTCTATCCTGAAGTTCGAAGCTCAGCGGGGAGGAGAGCAGAGGTCGCTATCTGAGATGTGGGATGATATTAAGCGGGGACTTACTTTCCTTAAGCAGCAGCAGGGGATTGAAGATTTAGTAGGAAGGCTCTCTACGCGGGCTAAACTAGAGGTTTTTGAAGGGGAAATAAAATAAATGCAAATTCAAAAGAAACAGCGCTTAATTATCGTAATCGGCGTGATATTGGCATTGATAGCAGTCTCAATGACTAAAGTCTATCTTGATCAGCAGCGTCGGATTATTGAAGAGCAGGAGAAGAGAAGGATCGCCAAGATGCAGGGTGATTTAATACCTGTATTAGTAACTACAAGAAATGTGCCTAAGGGCGTTGAGATCAAGTCGGATAGCATCGAAGTGAAGATGATGCCCAGTGCACAGGCGAAAGAGAGAGCAGCAACTTCTTTAAGCAGGGTTTCTGATATGGTGACTACCGTATCTATACCCAAGGGAGAACAGATCACTTTAGATAAGCTTCAAGAGCTTCCGAAAGCGCAGAAAGAGGTAAATAGAGAGCCTGTTGGCGGGAGCCTGGCTGCTCGTACACCAATAGGTAAGCGGGCAATAACCACCTCTGTTGACCACATAGGTTCAGTGGGAGGTATGATTAGGCCTGGTGATTATGTTGACGTGCTAGTAGTGGTTACAGAGTCAGTACCAACTCCGGGCGGAAAACAGGCATCTCAGATTACATCATCGTTTCCATTATTCCAGAATGTGTTAGTTCTGGCTGTAGGTAGAGATCTTAACCCTTCGGAACCCGAGGGGGCAGTTATATTTCGGGAGAAAGGTAAAACTACTCAACAAGCCAGTTCTTCTTCTATTATTACTTTGGCTCTTTCTCCTCAAGAAGCAAATGTATTGGCATTTGTGCAGGAGCAGGCAAAGATTCGCTTAACCTTACGTTCCCCGGCAGATGCCAAGACTCAACCTTTTCAGACGGCCAATTGGCCTACTTTTATGCAGCAACTTATCCCTCAGGAAGATATGGAACAAGTTAAAGAAACGCCGCGGGTGGTAGAGGAGAGCTTTGTAGAGATATATAGAGGATTAAGTAAGGAACAGATCCTTTTAACCGAATAAGGATTTATATGAAAAAGATTTCTTTGTTATTTTCCCTCGTTTTAGTGAGCAGTATTATTTTTTCAGCTACTAACCATTCTGCCCTTGCGTCAGATCTCTACGACGAAGAAGATAGCGGTGCAGTGGGTACAATACTTAATCTGTATATAGGAGAGGCTAAAATCCTTCCGGTAAAAAACCCTACTCGTATTGCTGTCGGTAATCCTAGTATAGCAGATGTTACGGAAGCCAAAAAAACCGAGTTAACTATTGCTCCTAAGGCTTCGGGTGCTACTACTTTAATCATCTGGGACGATAGCGGCGAGCTTTCCTATCGCTTAAGGGTTTTTACCGAGCGCATAGAGGATATACAAAGGCGGGTGGATAATTTATTAGAGAGGCTTAACCTGCCTCAGGTTTATACGGAGGTAGCCGAAGAAGAGGAGAAGGTGTTGATTTTAGGCAGGGTTAAGACTGCGGAAGATAAAGAGAGGATAGGTACTGTTTTGGGTGCCTTGAGAGAAAAAACTTTAGACCTGGTACAGGTAAAAGAGGAAGAGGCTGTTGTTGAGATTGATGTTCAGGTCTTAGAATTGGATGAAGGTGCTACCAGAACATTGGGATTCCAGTGGCCGGGGAGTATCTCTATTGCAGAGTTAGGTTCTGCCGGTATATCAGAAACCGGTAGCAAATGGAGCAATTTATTTAACGTATTAAATTTACAGCGAGCGGCTTTTAACTGGACTTTAGATGCATTAATTCAGGAGAATAAAGCTAAGATTTTATCCCGTCCCAGGCTTGCTTGTCAAAGTGGCAAGGAAGCTGAATTATTAGTAGGCGGAGAAAAGCCGATACTCACTACTAGCGTAGCAGAGGGAGGGGAGACAACAGAGGTAGAATATAAGGAGTTTGGTATCAAATTAAATATACGTCCGGAGGTTACAGCGGAAAGAGAGATTAAATTAGCTTTGGATATAGAAGTAAGTGAAGTGGGGGCCACGGCAGAAACACTTGGGTCAGCTAGTGCCCCTGAAGCGTTGGCTTATCCTTTGACTAAACGCACCGTATCTAGCGAACTTTTCCTTGATGACGGACAAACCTTAATTATTGGCGGCTTGATGAAGAAGAAGACGGAGCAGGAAGTGCGTAAAACCGCCGGCTTAAGTGAACTGCCGATCATAGGTCTATTTTTTAGGAATAAAGAAACCAAGACGGGTGGCGGCGCAGCGGAGAGAGGGGATACTGAATTATTTATTATGCTCACCCCTACTATTATTAAAGGTAAAATTGTACCTCTTTTACCGGGGCAAAAGAAACCAGCGGAAGAAGATAAGCTATCGTTTCTTGATCTTGAAGATGAGTCTTTATTTGACACGACTCCCGGGCCGCTGGAAAGATACGCCGTTTTAATACAAAAAAGAATATTAGAAAATCTAACTTATCCGCCGGCTGCTAGAGATGCGAGTTTTGAGGGCAGCTTAAAATTAAGTTTATTGCTTTCCTACCGTGGTGAAGTTTTAGATGTCAAGGTCAAGGAGTCCTCCGGCTACAGAGTTCTCGATGATAGCGCGGTGTCTTTGGCCCGAGAGACCTCTCCTTATCCACCTTTTCCATCCTCCCTCAACATGGAAGAGCTGTGGATAGATATTCCAATAACCTATCAATTAGATTAAAAGATGGCAAAAAAGGTTGTTATTTTTAGTACCAAGGGTGGGGTTGGAAAAACTCTTGTCTCTACCAACATTGCAGTTAGCCTGGCGGTAAATGATCATAAACGCGTCTGTCTCATAGACTTAGATTTGCAGGCAGTAGGCGATATGAGCAGGATGTTAGATCTTAATCCGCGTAAGTCAATGGCGGATTTAATATATTACCTTAAGAAGCATTCTACGGATACCGCCAGGATCGAAGAGTTTGTGACCAAGAGTAATCAGGTGATTGATTTTTTACCCGGGGTATTAAAACCGCAGCATACGCCCAACCTTCAACAGGAAAAAATAATAGATGTATTTAATATGCTGGATAGCCATTACGATTATATGGTTATTGATGCCGGTAAGAATTTTAACGATGTTTTAGTCAGCGTTCTAAATCGGGCCAATCTGATTCTTCTGATAGTAACTCCGGATGTCCTCTCAGTCTATCAGACTAAATGGGCATTAGATACATTGCAGTTTTTAAACTTTCCTTTATCGATGATCAAGGTTGTCTTAAACCGTGCAGAGTCTGCCGCCAGTATCAGCTGGCATGATGTCAGCGTCAGTTTGCCGGTTGATATTATCGCGCGCATACCATCTGATGGGAAGATCGTGGGGCAGGCAGTGAATAGGGGTGTGCCGGTGGTAGTTGATAGTCCCAGGGCAAGAATCTCTGTTAAGATAAGTGAGTTTACTAAAGAATTGACTGAGCGCAAAGAATTATTTATTGATAATCTCTCTATTGATAAAATGAAGGTCAGCGACGCAGATGTAGAGAAAACTGGTGATTTCTGGAGAGCTTGGGGACTATCTGAATCTCTCAGAGGATTAGTCAGGCAGGATGAACGGGATGAAATACTTTTATTGAAGCGCAGGATTCACAGTCGCCTTATTGAGCAGCTTAATCTTAAGAGGCTAGATTTAAAGGTGTTTAGTGACGTTGAAAAGACCAAGAATCTGAAGAGCAAAGCCGGGGGGATCGTAGCCAATCTTTTAGCTGAAGAGGCAGGCAGCTTTGTTTCTTCTTCGGAGATACGCAAGAAGCTAGTTAAGGAGATCATAGATGAAGCATTGGGGTTAGGCCCGTTGGAAGATCTTTTAGCCGATCCGACTGTTTCCGATATTATGGTAAACAATAAAGATGAGGTGTATATAGAGAGGGACGGAAAGATCGAATTAACCAGCAAGAAATTCATCTCTAATGAGCAGGTGAGGACGATTATCGAGCGTATTATTGCGCCCCTGGGAAGACGCATCGATGAGTCAGTGCCGATGGTTGACGCCCGCCTTCCGGATGGCTCGCGTTTCAACGCGATCATACCGCCTCTTTCTTTAACCGGGCCATGCCTTGCAATCAGAAAATTCAGAAAAGAGATATTGACCGTAGAACAGTTAATAGAGTTACAGACCTTGACCCCTGGGATAAGCCAATTCCTCAGGGCTTGTGTTGTAGCTCGTAAGAATATTATTATTTCAGGAGGAACCGGATCCGGAAAGACTACCGTATTGAATGTTTTATCCTCGATCATACCTAGTACTGAACGTATAGTGACTATCGAGGATGCCGCAGAGCTCAGGTTGGACCAGGAGCATTGGTTAAGGTTAGAATCCAGGCCTCCGAA
>JBDRMO010000038.1:0-34773 GCA_043812095.1 Candidatus Omnitrophota bacterium
CTTTAATCATCACCGTAGTCTCTGTCTCAGAGGTAGTAACAATCGGGATCTGAGTAATCTGCCCCTCTGAGGTAATATCTGTTCTGGTGGCAGAACTGACTTCGGGCTTTATCTTCATCGTGACAAAACCGTCACTATTTATGGTAGGAGTGACGAAAAGTTTGATCCCGACGTCAACGAAGTTTACACTCTGAGAGGTAACCGTATTATCTCCGGATAAAGAAGTTGTAGAAGTAATATAGGCATCCTTAGTACCGACTAATATCTTTGCCTCCTGATTATTTAAAGCCATAATCCTGGGACTGGAGAGTATATTTGTTTCTCCGATAGTCCGCAACATATCGATGATCGCTTTATATTGCCCCGGTTCTCCGGGGGTAATATCTGCAGTTCCGATTGATAGTTTATCGGCACCGGTGATACCGGTAAGTACTGTTGACATTTTAAAGTGCTTGTCGATCCAAAAATCCCAATCAATGCCCATATTAAATGACTCTGACGGGCTGATCTCAATAATCTGGGCATCAATCAGCACCTGGGATGTCCTTTCGTCAAAGGCCTTGATCAACTCTGCAATCTCATCTAATTTTCCCGGAAAATCAGTAACCGCAATCTTATTCGTACGCTCATCTATCTTAACCGACCCTAGCCCTTTAGTAACTGACTCTTGAATTTTTTCCTTCAGGGTATCTACCTGCGCATAATTAATATCAAATATCCTTGTCTGGGTAAGTAGATCCGTGCTATCAATAAATGCCTCCATTTCTTCGATCATTCTTTCCGTATCGATTAAAACTAACGTATTCGTACTCTCATCAACAACGATCTTTCCGATACTAGTCTTGATCTGATTTAAGGATTTAGCTAATTCAGCAGCACTGGCATACTGCAGCTTCTTTACCCTCACCTGCCTCTGGTCCTGAAAACGCTGCCCATATTTTAATTCATAATTCTTTTGTGTCATCACGTTGATAATCTTATCCTTCTTCTCGTAAGCCAACTCATTAGCTAAGAGAACAATCTCAAAGGCATCCCAGACATCTACATCCTTTAAAAACAAGGTCACCTTACCGGTTACGTTCTTACCCACTACAATATTCATCCCTGCGCGTGAGGCTAACATCTTCGCTACGTCAACGATATCCATGCCCTTGATATCCAGAGATATCTTATCTTGCGCTTCGGCATAAACAGATCCTGCAAAGAGCAAGCCGATCAAACATAGAATCAGTAACTTTCTCTTCATTTTACCTCCGCTATTATAAATAAAGTTCAAACTTCTTACCCTTATAATTTAAAACCACTCTGCCGTCTTGGATCTCTTCGACTTTTATTTCTCCGACTGATTGCCCTCGGGACAAGTAGTAAGTCTGTTCTGTCTTTTTATCCTGGATAATCGCCTGAGGATCATCCCCTGAGATAATACCCAGCAGTTTTAACTCCTTGATAAAATCCAGGCTGACTGAAACTTCTTCTTTTGCCGTATCTTTCTGTACCAAAGGAGTGTCAAATATTTGCCTCCCCTTGATATCCTGCAGATAGAACTCAACCGGCTTCCTATCCTTAACCGGTTCAATCTGCTCATCTAAAGCAACTTCCTGCAGAGTAATCTTAGGCAATTGAGCATCTTTTAGAATAAATAGCGGATAAAGAAAGGTAAAGATTAAATATATTAAAGAAACTACAAAAAATACTTTGATTGTTTTTGTGAAATAAGCAAATGATAGGAACCCCGTAAAGTAGGCAGGCTTGACTGAGCGCACAGCGGTAACCTTCTTATCCGAAGTTTCCTTCTTTGTGCCGCGAATCAACCTCAATAACCTTTCTTCCGGTGAAATATTATCCTTCATATTTTATACTTTTGCCTCTTCGCCGATCAAGCTATGGATGACTTCTGAATCCACGATCGATTGCTCTCTCATCACTATTGTCTCTAATGCATCATGTGCAAGCATGGCAATCCTGCGAGGATAACCCTGTGTATGTCTATAGATTAATTTTGTTGCTTCTTCCGTAAATAAATCCCCCCCGACTAAACCGGCCTGCTTCAGTCTAAAATCTATCATCTCTTTAGTCTCAGCCTGATCAAGAGGGTTGATCACATATTTCAAAGCAACCCTATCCATAAAATTATTTATTCGCTTGATGCGCGGCAAAAGTTCCACCTGAGCCATAATCACAAGTTGCAGTAATTTATATTCGTTAGTCTCGTAATTCAACAGGGTCCTTAATACTTCTAAATTCTGGAAATTTAATTTCTGACTCTCATCAATGAGTAAAACGATCGTCTTATTTTCCTCCACTCCCTTCTGGAATAAATATTTCTCCAACGCTTCCTTAAAATCTAACGTTGACTTAAAAGCAGGAGTGATATTAAACATCTTCACCAAGCTTAAGAGAAACTGAAATTCTGATTTATAGCTTGGATCCAAGATCATATGAAAAATGAAATCGTCTTCATTATGAAAAGCCTGAAGTAGCGTGCGGGAGAGGGTAGTTTTCCCCGTCCCTACATCCCCCAAAACCAAACTCAATCCCCGGCGTAAACGTATGGCAATCTCTAAGCGTTTTAAAGCTGTATAGTGGCTTGAGGACTGATAGAAAAATTCCGGGTCCGGACTTGTAGAAAAGGGCTCTTTATCTAATCCGAATACTTTATAGTAACTCATCTTTGATTCTCTTTATTGGCCAGTTCTCTTTTCTTAAAGCATGAATCCTCTCAAGCGCTTTAAGAGTGGTATCATCAAAATACCGATAGCGCGTTTGCGGACTGCGGCTTACTTCCTTAATCAGGCCGATTTTAAGATAAAATTTGACGGTATGAACAGAATATCCGCTTAATTGTGCTAAGTCTTTGATTAAGTACACGTTAGAGATTTTGTCCTCCTTCACTCCCTAACTAGAGAGCATACGCCTTTTTTTTAGATTTGTCAAGAAAAATTTAGCCTAAAAAAAGGCCTTACGAATAATACGTAAGGCCAAGAAGAGCACTACCTTTTCTTCTGCTCTTTTTAGAATCCCACTGTAACTCCAAACATTCTGACTGCCTCAATGAAGGTTAGGTGTTTCTTAGAATGTTTTTTATGTCTTCTCTGCTCTTTATGATTTGTCCTTTTCATTTCGCTTCTCCTTGAGATTTATACTTACACCTCCGGGTTAGTCCGCCACATTTTGTGGCGGACTCAACTGACCCATTTTCCGTGCCTGCACGCCGAAGTGCCATCTGCTGGCGTTCCGGCACGCAGGCGTGGCTGGTGGTACAAAAAAAGCCCTGATAAATTTTTTATCAGGGCCCAATCGCCATTCTACCCCTCGATTCCTCCGCCCTAGGCGGCTTCTCTCAGGGTCTTTTTCCCGATTACTAGAACCGAAAAAAAGAAAACCCTAAAGGCTTCTTTAGGGTTCTATTCCTTTTGGCAGCTCCGCTGTCCTTTTAGAGGACCGGTAGCTTTGCGCCCTGACATCTCTGTCAGTTAGCCTTTATCATTAGGTAAAACTACAAATTGTCAAAATTTCACAAATTCAATTCTATATAAAGTATAACATAAATTTCCGGATTTTCAAGGGTAGCTAATCCAGGGAAATCTGAGATATTGAAAAATTGCCATCCAGCACTTGAGTGCCTGGCTTAGAGTCCAGACGGAATTCCTGCACTTTTAGCAACAAGAGAGAGTTTTCTATATTATATATAAACTTAAGATACCCGGCTACATCTGCTTCTGTCTTAAGTTCAATCAGAGTCTCGGTAAATAGATTGCCTCTTTTAGGAGTCCGTGGCCGTATATCGATAATACGGATACCGGAATTTTTTGCCAGATTCTCTAATTCCGGTAAAATTCCCACTGCAGCGTCTTCTGCACTTTGAAAATCCTGAGTCAAGGTTGAAAATTTACGAAACTTGCCTTCAATTTCATCTTTCTGCGCCAGCAGCCTTAGATATTTTCTGATTTTTTTTTTCGGTATAATTGATTTGCTGATCTAGGGCCTGATTTTTATCCAAAACCGGCACGATCAAAAAATTAAATCCGATACTACAAATAAGCACTCCTGCCGTAGTATACAAAATCAACTTTTCTCTTCTTGTCAGTATGCGTTGCATAATATTTATTTTTTTAAACAAACTATCTCAAAATTCACAAACTCTCCGATACTGGTTTTCTTCTGTGTAGCATATTTTATCTTAACTTCAAAATTACTGAATATCGAAGACTGCTCAAGCCGGGAAATAAAATCAAATATTGAGTTCATTTGGGGGCTCTGTCCGCGTAGCGTCACCTGCTTATCTTCCTGGTAAATGAAATTATTCAACGAGATCATATTCGGTAGGACTTTATAGAGTTCATGCAAAACTTCCAAACTTAAGGATGGCTCCTTAGTCTGCTTCTCGATTAGATTAATTCGGTTCTCTATATCCTCTAATGGCTTTGCCTGGCTTTCGATTTTATCCAGTTCTATTACCAACTGCCGCAAATAACCGGATTTATTATCCAGATTCTTAAATACAGCCAGGGATAATACAAAAATAATGCCTAGAATAGATACACTCAGCTTCAGACTTTCTTTTCTTTGGCCGATTTTTCTTGCCTGTGCTTTTATCTCTAGAGGCAGGAGATTCAGTGACTCTGACTTCCCGAGTATTCCTAACCCGATCAGGCTGACGAATGAATTATCTGACTTGCTAATCCTATCTGATAAACCATTTGAAAATTTAATTTTATTCCTGAGCTCTAAAATTTCAACATCAACCCTGACTTTTTCTTTTAGAAGCTCAACGCACCTTAAAGCCGTGCTTTGCACTCCGCTAACCACAATTTTAACGGGTGACTCTTTCGAAACATCTTTCAGGTAAGCATCTTGAGTCTTCTTTATTTCATTGATGAAGAGAATACCCCAATCTTCTCTGTCACTCAACCTGAAGGAACGGCTGAAAAGCAGCTTCTTGCCTGAGGCTATTGCTATTTCTACCCACTCCTGATCAATATCCATGATCATCACCGGCCGGACTTCTTTAGGATAAAGGTAATGATACAACCCAGAGAGACCATAAGAACTTAGAACAATGCTGATATTTCTTTCTTTGAAGCCTTTAAATAAATCCAGATTCTTCTCTACAACATCCTTATGCGCAATAACCAGGTTTATGTATGAATATCCTTGCGTATCGGTTGAGATAAGTTGATAACCTGTAATTAGCTCGCCAGCAGGGTAAGGCAGATAATGCGCAGCCTGTAGATTTACGATCCCTTCTATCTCAGCCGGCTTCTGGGCAGGGATCTTCAAATAACGGCAGGTCGATTGAATGCGAGGCAGAGAAATCAACACTCCTTCATTATCGTAGCCTAGTTTTAAGAATATTTTTTTTAAGGAATCTCTAAACCCTTCAGGACCAACTCCGGATACTTCTAAAGCGTTAAGTGACACTTTCTGCCCGTTTAAAGATTCGCACTTAATTACCTTTAATATTTTATCCGTAAGCTGACAGATAAATAATGATTTCTTAAATTTATGGCCCATAATCAACCTTTTCCTCTTTAACCAATATACTAACAGCTTAATACAATTTCAAGTGCTAATTTTGATGCCAAGAAATAAATTTCTTATCTTTACGGCTATACACACAGTTTATCTTGTATTTTAATTTGACATCCTCTGCATTCCCTTGTGAAATGATCCTATAATTTGCGGATTGAACGCCGACCTTAGATTTCAGACCATCCAAAGGATCGGTAATAATATTTTTCTGTAGATCGCTGATCAGATCGGCTAATTTTAATTCTATATCCTGATTATCAAAAATTCCGTCATCTCCCTCCCGGAAAGTGATTATGGCTTCCAACAGGCCCGAGGCATTCTCTACCTCAACTCCCCGTGCTTCTAACCTATTAAATGAAGTATTTACTAAGATTTCTAATACATCTCTGGAAGCAGTGTTAATATTCACCATTGCTTGCCCATTTTGAGGATAGACAGTGATTAAATCCTTGATCAGATCATAGTTATCTGAGCTCATTCCTTCCACCAAACATAATTCTTCCGCGTTGGAGAATTTATCGCCTTTATTGGAGTATCCAGCCTGATCATATTCGGGGATCGATATATCGGTATCTCCTCTCCAGGAGCGGATATTTTCTGTAAGCACAGATGCATTCTCGACTCCCCGACTGATCAATAACTCGGTCAATATCTCTCCGGAGGCATTATTTATATTTATCTTACTTTCTTCATCCATTACCCCGAAGATTACCCTCACAACGTCTCCCTCATAAAAAACATAGCTCACTGTCGCAAACCCGGACTCACCTTCGCCTAGCGATATTTTTTCAAAGATCTCTTTATTATCTGCCCATTGATCTTTTAAGGAGTCTACTTCTGCCTCATCTGTTTCGATTTGCTTTATTGCGAAGTTTACCCCTGCATTAGCTAACCAGGCAGCCTTCAGCCGCTCTCTATGATAACGGCTAAGCCGTAAAGCCAGAGAAACCCGGTGCGCTATACCGATTGCCAGCAACGCAAGGATCACTAATATCCAAAGCGCGATTACTAATGACTGAGCTTTCTTCTGCATGATTTTACGGAAGATAAATTGTCCTTTCAAACTCCTGCTCTGTTTTACCTCCTACAACTAATCTCACCTTCACCGCTAAAGGAAAATTTATTTTATCCTCCCAGAAATCTTTAAATAACACCTCCCGGCTGCCGTCTTGAGTGTAGCCGTAACTAAAACTTAACTCTTTTACTTCCGAAGCCATCTCCTCTGCCTCAATCACCGAATCTTCATTTAACGCATCATTACTTCTACGGTAGAGCCGCATCAGTCTATTGCCTTGAAGCTGATAAGCAACAAAAGCAAAGATTTGCCTGATCTCCTCTTTCTCAAATTTATCTACCAGACAGAGAAAACCAAGATAATTAATATTACCGGTAAATTTTGAGTCTTGGGAAGAATAAACAAAAGAGTTCCTGATATCTAAATTAACCCGCTCAAGGATGAGTCTGGCCTTTTGATGGTTTGCGATGTTCTCTTCGATATCGGAATAGCCAAACATCCCGGTGTGAAAAGCGGAATAAATTGTTAGCATCACCCCTACAAATATAGATGCTGTAATCATTAATTCCAAAAGCGTAATCGCTCTATTTGACTTTATCATTTTAGATATGTTGCCAGACTGAATTCCTCCTGCCTCTTTGAGCGCTTCCAGCTCACCTCAAGATTTAACTTATATAAATCCAAGTCGCTGTCAAGTAGCAGATTATATTCCCATCTAAACTTCCCTTCTACTCCGTTAATTTCTTGGGGGATCTCTTCAAGCAAGCCCTGCTTCTCTATAAATGATAACTCCTGTAATTTATCCTCTGCCAGGAGCACTGCCCTGACCATATCCCCGGAGAGCCCGGTAAGGCGGGCAGAAAATGATATTCCCTGTAAAATTGCTACTATCCCTACGGATAAAACCGCTACCGTAATTAATAACTCCAGTAAAGAGAAGGCGTTATTATTCGACCTGCAGCTTAACACCACTAAATACTCCTTTCGTGGTCAAGGTAACCGACTGGAAATCAAGATTTATTATTTTGATCTGTACTTTATCGAGATCTCCGTTGGGATAAAAGACTATCTGTTTTGCTTCGCTTTCTATTTCAATTTCAGCTGGTATACGGTAAGCCCTAAGGATAATCGCTCCTTCTTTATTCTCTGCCCAGTACCTCTTAACGGCATTATCGATATTTAAATAAATAACCTCCCCAGTTACGATAGAGTGCTCAGTGAGATAATTCATAAAAGACTGTAACTGGCGGGAGCAGCTATTTAAGAGTAAATTATGATAAATTTTTTTGAATTGCGGAAGCGCGGTTCCGATGAGAATGCCAAGTATAATTACTACAAAGACAATTTCGATAAAGGTAAAACTTCTGTTTTTAATCGCGTTAAAATTCAATTTTTATCTGACAATCAGATTTATTTGGAATATCGGAAGCAGCATAGATAATACAATGAAGCTCACGATCAACCCCATCACTAATATCACCACCGGCTCAAACATCTGCGTTAAAGTCTTAAGACTATCCCCTACCTCTTTTTCATAATCTTCGGCTATACGCATTAGTGATTTATCTAGCGCTCCGGTCTCCTCTCCCACTTGGAGAATATCAACTACGAATTCAGGAAAAAATTCTGATGATTTTACCGCCGCCGAAAGGCTCTCCCCTCTAGAAATACTTTCTTTGAATTTTTTGACCTCATTCCTTAATATCTGATTATCCAGGATAGACAGAGATGTATCCAAAGAAAGCGTAATCGGCATACCGCTTTTAAGTAATAAAGAAAGTGTACGCATCAGCCTGCTTAATTCGCTCTTCAAAAAGATCTTCCCGAAGACTACCATTTTCAGTTTTAATCTATCGAAAGAAAGTCTCCCTTGAGGATTCTGATACGATCTCCTTAGAGTGAATATTCCCATCAGTAATGCCGCAAGTATTACCCAGCCATAATCACGCAAAAAGCCGGATATATTAATCAGGATCATCGTAGGCAACGGTAAAACCTGTCCCAGGTCATTAAACATAGTTATAATCCTGGGGATGATAAAAATAAGTATTATTACTACCGTAAATATGCTCACTAATAAAAGGAAGACCGGATACGTAAGAGTAGTCTTAAGGTAATTTTTAAACTGAACTTCTTTCTCAAGGAAAAGTGCTAGACTCTTTACGGTCTGGTTAAGATTTCCGCTCGCCTCTCCCGTACGTATCATTGAACGGTAAAGATTAGAAAATAGACCCGGGTAAATGGCAAGACTATCTGATAACGGGCTGCCGTCTTTAATCTTAGAAATCACATTGCTGAGGATCAATCTCAGATATCGATTACTGGATTGACGCGATATCATCCCCAACCCATTCGAAAGATTTACCCCGGAATCAAGCAAGCTAGATAGTTGCTGAGTAAACAAAAGGATATCTTTTTTGGAGATTTTTCGTAATCGGAATATACCTGAGCTTTCTAGAGAGAGATTTTCCAAACTCACCGATATGGGGAAACAACCTGTGCTGGTCAGTTTATTTATCGCCTCCTGTTCACTCTCAGCTTCTATAAAGCCCTGAATGGTTTTAGTAGGGTTTGATTTTGCAAGATAAGCGTATCTAGGCATCGGGGTTAAAGTTCAGGTAGTTCTTCCTGCTGGGTTACTCGGATAACTTCGGTAAAGGTAGTAAGGCCCCTTAAGGCCTTCTGTACTCCATCCTGACGAAGTGTACGCATACCCAAAGAGACGGCCTTCTGCTTTATCTGTTGGCTGGAGGCACGATTAAGCACTAATTCTCTAATCTTTTCGTTTACTACCAGTATTTCATAAATGGCGGTCCGGCCGCGATAGCCTGTGAACCTGCAGTCTTCACAGCCCTTTCCTTCAAAAAGTTGCACCTTTGCTAGGTCCATATTTATGCCCTGTATCTGTCCGATTATTTCATGTATCCTTCCTTCTGAAAGCGGTACTTTGCACTTAGGGCAGATCAATCTGACTAATCTTTGAGCAATCAGACATTCTAAAGAAGAAGAAACAAGAAACGGCTCTATCCCCATATCCAGGAGCCTAGTCACCGCACCGGCTGCGTCGTTGGTATGCAGCGTAGAAAATACTAAATGACCGGTCAGCGCCGATCTGATGGCGATCTCCGCTGTTTCATAGTCTCTTACTTCACCGACCATCATCACATCCGGATCATGCCTCAACATATTTCGTAGCGCAGTCGCAAAGGTAAATCCAATCTGCGGCGAAACCTGAACCTGATTAACCCCTCTTAACTGGTATTCGACAGGATCTTCTATAGTGATAATCTTAACTGCGCTAGAATTTATCCGGGCTAAAGAGGCATATAAAGTCGTAGATTTACCGGAACCGGTAGGGCCGGTAACAAAAATTATCCCGTGCGGCTTTTTGATCATCTGCTCAATAATTTTAAGGTCTTCAGCAAGAAGTCCTAATTTTTCCAACTCTAAAAAGAACGCGGAACTCAGTATACGTATATGTACCGACTCCCCGAAGGAGGTAGGCATTATTGATACGCGTAGATCAAGGTCCTCCTCGTTAATCTTGATTTTCATCCTGCCGTCTTGAGGAAATCTGTGCTCGGCGATATTCAACCCGGCCATAATCTTTATACGCGAAACTATTGCGGGATGAAAATAGCGTATCGAATCCGGAATGTTTATATCGTAAAGAATACCGTCTATCCTGAATCTAGTACGTAATTCTTTATGAAAAGGCTCAAAATGTAAATCTGTCGCTCTACTTTTGATCGCCTCTGATAATATCTGATTCACAAATTTTATGATTGAGGCGTCCTCTGCCATATTCTCCAGGTCTTCGCTGGCCCTTTCTTCGGCTTTTACTTCCTCCGGCTCCTTCTGGGCAATTATTTTCTCCAGGGTTTCCGCCCCTACCCCATAATATTTTCTGATCGCCTCCAGTATCTCTACCTCGCTTGCCAGGATGCCCTTTACCTCTAAACCCAATAACAACCTGATATCATCCAAAGTGCGTACATCTAGAGGATCGGTCATAGCAACCAGCAAGAGATTATCTTTAAAATCTATGGGAATGATTTTATAATGATTACAAAATTTAGCGGGGACTTTTTGAATAATCAAAGGCTCAATATCTTTATCTTTTAATTTTAGATGAGGAATATTGAGATGACGGGAGAGCACATTAAATACTTTCTCTTGGGAGGCAAACCCTAATTTTATGATTGCTGTACAGATAAAATCACCGGTTTTTCTCTGCTGGGCAAGCCCCAGCTCTAACTGTTCAGGAGTAATCAGGCCCTCCTTAATCAGCAGATCTCCGATTAGAATATTATCCTTTTCAAGCATACTCTTAAATAAGCCTCTCCCATGGCGGGCTAATTCCCGCTGCCCCGCAAAATGCGGGGCAAAAACCCGAATAACCTCGGACAGATGAGTTATGTCGCTTATGCTTCCTGCCTGCCGACAGGCAGGCATAACTCATGTCCTCGGTTAGATTATATCCTATCGGATTTGAAAAGTAAAGTGATTTGGGAAACACCCCTTACTGAGCTAATTTTATAATTGCAATATTCATATTTTGAACTATAATAAATACAATAACGGAGGGAACAATTTATGCTTAAAGCACTACGCAATAAAAAAACCGCAAAAAAGCTCTGGATTATCCTGGCTATCGTGATTATCCCGGCTTTTGTATTCTGGGGCCTGGGAAGCGCCCTGCGCAGTAAACAAGAAGCACAATATGCAGGTGTAATCTCCGGCAGGAAAATCTCTATCTCGGAGTTTCAGGATGCACTGAGTGCAGTAAAAAATCAGCTGATCATGCAGTACGGAGATAAATTTCATGAAATACAGCAATTAATCGATGTCGAGTCACAGGTCTGGGAAAGAATTATACTGCTTAATGAAGCTAAAAATCGCAGGATCCAGGTTAGTGACCGGGAGGTAATCGAGCTGATCGAAAGTTACCCTTTCTTCAGTCAAAAAGGTATTTTTGATAATCGCATATATAACGAATCCCTGGAGTATATATTCAGGGTACAGCCCCGCGTCTTTGAAGAACAAACCCGTCAAAACATGATCCTGAGCAAACTCTTTAACCAGCTGACAAAAAATCTAAGCTTAAAAGAAGAAGAAATCAGGGAAGAATATGAAAAATTAAACGAAGAGATAAGCATAGATTATATTGCCGCCTTACCTTCCGAATTTGCAAAAAACATAGAGCCCTCTGAAGATGATACTACTGAATATTTTAATAACAATTCGGTTAAATTCAAACGCGCCCCCTCCTTTAACCTTGATTATTTGAAATTTGATTCGGAAGATACTGCCAAAGAATTAATGCAACGCTTGAACAAAAATAAAGACCTATATCAGATAGCCAAAGAAATGGAAATCGAGATAAAAGAAACCGGGCCTTTCACCCAGATCGATCCGATACCGGGGATCGGCTGGGCTCCGAAAGTTACAGAACTAATCGCAGGGTTAGAGATTGGAGGAAATTCGCCGCCCGTCAAAATAGATCAAGATTACTATCTTTTAATTCTGAAAGATAAAAAGGAGGCTTATATACCGGGCTTAAAAGAGATAAAAGATGAGGTAAAAAAGAAATATATCGAGGAGCATTCTAAAGAATTAGCCAGAGAAAAAATCGATCTCTGTTTCAAAGAATTAATGAACCTATACGAGCAAAAACCTAATTCAGCACAATTCAGTCAGACGGCGAAAAATTACGGCCTCTTCACGGACTCAACTGAGACTTTTAAATTCGGAAGTTATATCGAGAAAATCGGAGGTTCAGACGAATTTTGGCTGGCAGCGAAAGGATTAAATACCGGACAATGCAGCGAAATCGTCAGTGCGGAAACGGGTTTTTATATTATTAAGCTTAAATCTAGAATTGAAATTGATGGAGAGAAATTTAAAGAAGAAAAAGAGCAGTTCAGTGCAAAATTACTTATGCAAAAGAAATTACAAGCTTTTAATGACTTTACAGCGGCATTAATCAGAAAAGTACAAAGAAATTTTTAACTTACCTTGATGCAATTTACTGGACACTGTTCAGCTATCTCTGCTAAATTATGCTCTACGCACACTTGCGCCTTAACGTGTGCGAGCCCATCTCCCTGAACCTCAGACACTTCCGGACAGGACTGTTCACATAAACCACAACCAACACAAGTCGCACTATCTACGGTTACCTTAGCCATTTCTTGTTGTCCTCCTTGCCCACAAGGGCACACCCGCGCAATACAAGATCAGCGCGAGGTGATTACCTTTCCAACAGGTTCTCAAACATCTCTTCATGAGTAATCTCTTCGGATAATATATGAGAGACTAATTGATAGGTATTATGATCCTTACCCATGGTTTTCTTTGCGATTTTATTGTATACATCGATTGCACCGGCTTCTGCTTCAGCAACAACACGAATCATCCGGTTGATATCAGCGGTATTCTTAGGCGGCATCAGATAAGGAGCATTTGCATTCTTCTCCAACTCCATAGGGTCGGCAATCGGCACATCACCTAATTTAGTAATTAAATCTGCTAACTCCTCTGCGTGCTCTAATTCATCCTTGGCAATTTTTTCTAACATCTCTTTCATGTCCTCGTATGCCTTTCCCGAGACTACCTGCGCCATATACCAATAGAGATAAAACGCCAGCCATTCATCTGCGTAGGCTTTGTTTAAATCCTTGACCAGGTCTTTAAGGCTTAAATCTGCAATCGCTCTTGCTTGTTTGCCCATCTGAATTCCTCCCTCCTGAATACGTTACTGCGTTAGGCTCTCAGGCCGTACTTCTCTATATTATTATTTGCTATCTCTTGAACCTTCTTGAGTTCCTCAGGATTCTTTAATAGATGCTTAAATCTTCCTTGGATCTTAAGGTATTCTTCCACCGGTTTAGGCACGATCTGTCTCTTAGAAACAAGTACGCCATTGACATATTCCAATAAAGGATAGAGGCCGGTTTCAAACGCCAACCTTGCCACATCCAGCGTCTTAGCTGATTCATGATGCCAGCCTAACGGGCAGGGAACATGTATCTGAATATATTTTGGGCCTTTAATCGATAATGCCTTCTTCACCTTACTCTGTAAATCCCGGGGAAATCCTGCTGAAGATGTAGCTACATAAGGTATACCATGGGCAAGCACAATTTCAGGCATTGGTTTTTTCGGACGGATATTACCGAATGATTGCTTCCCAGAGGGACTGGTAGTAGTGCTGGTATCAAAAGGGGTAAGCCCGCTGCGCTGAATACCTGTATTCATATAGGCCTCATTATCATAACAGACATAAAGCACATCATGACCTCTCTCTAGCATTCCTGATAAAGCCTGCAACCCGATATCAGCAGTGCCCCCGTCACCAGCCTGGGCAATCACATTAATAGCATCTTTTTTACCTAAATATTTCAAAGCAGCTTCAATGCCGGAAGCAACTGCCGCAGCATTCTCAAAGAGAGAGTGTATCCAGGGAACACCCCAGGCAGATTCCGGAAAACGTGTAGTGAATACCTCTAGGCAGCCTGTATTATTTGCCACAATTGTATTCTCTCCTGCGGCCTCAATCACCAAACGCGCAGCAATTGCTTGTCCGCATCCGGCACAAGCAGTATGACCTGATTTAAATAAAGGCCTATTCTCCATATTCGTCCTTGGTCAGTTCCGGTTTTAGATCAATAAATTCTAAAGCTATTTCTTTCGTATTCAGTTTCTTAAATATCTCTTTTATTGACTGCCCGGTTATATCCCTACCGCCCAGGCCGGCGACAAAACTACTGATTACCTTAGGAGACTTCTTCTTATTACAAAAGCAAGCTCTTAGCTCAACGGCTAAAGGAGCATAGGCGCCTAAGGATACTGCCTTCTCTAACACCGCTACCTTCGGGATATTCCTTAACGCCTCCAAAACGCGCGCATAAGGAAACGGTCTGAAAGTTATAATCTTAAGTAAGCCGACTTTTTTGCCTTTTGCTCTTAACTCATCCACTACTTCCTTGATCGTACCGCAAACCGACCCCATCGCTACAATCACTTTTTCAGCATCTTTAGTCTTATACTCCTCTACTAAACAATCCTGATAATCCCGGCCAAAGACACTGTTGAATTCTCCGGCAATCCGGGGAATCAACTTAAGCGTCTGCTCTAATGTTTCCTGAATAGCGTAACGCGTCTCCAGATAGTAACCCGGATCTGCCAGTAAACCCATGCTGATCGGCTCAGCAGGGTCTAATTTATATAACGGATTGTAAGGAGGAAGAAACCTATCTACCTGCCCCTGCTCGGGCATATCCACTGCCTCCATGCCGTGCGTGAGAATAAATCCATCCATGCAGACCATCACCGGAAGCATTACGGATTTGTCTTCTGCGATGCGATAGGCAATGAGATGAAAATCAGCTGCCTCCTGATTATTCTCTGCGTAGATCTGGACCCATCCAGAGTCGCGTAAAGCCATGGAATCCTGTTGATCATTCCATATATTAATCGGAGCGGAAATCGCCCGATTCGCGCAGGTGAGCACCACCGGCAGGCGCATTCCGGAAATATTAAATACTACCTCTCCCATCAAAAGCAAGCCCTGAGAACTGGTAGCGGTAAAAACTCTTACTCCCGCAGCTACTGCACCTAAAACAAGAGAAGCTGCCGAATGCTCACTCTCGACATTGATAAATTGCGAAGCTAATTCTCCGTTAGCTACCATTTTAGCTAACTCTTCTACGATATGAGTTTGAGGCGTAATCGGATAGGCAGAGATTACTCCCGTTTTACATAGCTTAACTATTTCAGCAACTGCTCTGGAACCCTCTAAGAACTGCTTCACTTCTTCTCTCCTTGTGACTCTCCCAGCTTCGTATCTTCCTTTACCATCTCAATATCCTGTTTGGGACAGATCAAAGCACATAGACTGCATCCTTTACAATAGTTGTAGTCAGCCTGGTAAGTATTCTTCTCTTTCCCAGATACGCATCCCTCCGGGCAGATAACAACACACATCTTGCAGGCGATACAGTTCTTTTGCAGATACTTAGGCTTAGATTCTATCCTCCAAGAGCCTGTTTTATCACATTTTACTTTCTTTGATTTTACGATTAACGGCCCGAACATAATTTATTTAAGATTTTTAATAAACTCGAAACCCTGTTTAACTGCTGCAATATTACCCTCCTGAATCTTACCGGAAAATCTAAGCTTTACTACCTCCAGAATAGTATCTAATTTTAGCTCGCCGCTTGCTGCGGCAAATGCGCCGATCAAAGTAGTATTCGCCAGAGGTTTTCCGATGGTCTTTAAGGCAATCTCATTAGCCGGGACCACAAAAGCCTTTTGCCCTGCTTTTAATTTAGGCAGTTCCAGGTCATTTTTTCCGTTAACTACAGCAATCCCATCATCTTTTAATCCAGAGAAACAATTATATCCGCGCATCAGCGTAGGGTCTACTACGATAACAAAGTTAGGTTCATAGACCTGGCTCCTTAGACGTACAGGCTTTAAGTCTACCCGCAAAAAAGCATTCATCGGAGCCCCCATCCTTGCCGCTCCGAAATGCGGAAAGGCATAAGGGTATTTACCTTCATTAAAATAGGAGAACCCGATTAAAGCTGCTGTAGTAATTGCGCCTTGCCCTGCGCGGGCATGAATTCGTATCTCTTTCATAAGGATTTATATAATATAATCTTTAGTTTGATTTGTCAAATAGTTTATTTTTGCCTAGGATTTCTTAATCAGTGAAGAAGTTAGAGAGAGTAGTTCGAAGATTTCCTGAGCCCTACCCGGCTCAAATGTCCCTAATCCGCAACTGGGGCTAAGCATCAAACTCTCAAGCAATACGTTCCCGTCCAACCCTTTCCTTCTCAGTTGATCAATGCCTCCGTTAATCTTTTCGGCCAGAAGTTCAGGGGTCGCCTCTTTTGAAAATGACTGAGTCGGCACTATCCCCCAGCAGAGGATACCACCGCAGCTGGTAAATTCCTTAAGATTGTCGGCATAGAGCATCACTCTATCTAGGTATTCAAAAGCATCAAAACTAATTATATCTATTGTTTTAACTTCAGTAAATATAGACCAATCGGTATTGCCGCAGCAATGTAAACCAGTAAGTACATCCCCTGACTGCTTTATCCCCTCGGTGATCTCCCTTAAAGCTTCCACTACATCCGCCCTGTTCAAAGGGGTATAAGCTGAACCAAAACACCCCAGATACGGCTCATCGATAAAAAGGATAATTTTTTTACCGAATTCCTGAAAAAGCTTGATCTGCCAGAGAGACTTCACTACCAGCGCCTTTATAATCGCCTGCATCAATACCGGATTATACAAAAGCGCATTTCCCGCATCATCCTTTATGCTGGCGGCAAAAGTAAACGGACCAGTAACATGGCACTTGATAAACTGCACCTCCTTAAGATTAGTACTTTTCAATCTCTGGTAAAATTTGTGCAGCCCGAACGCAAAGTCTGCGCTGATCTTAAAATGTTCTATATCATTACTAATTATCTTCTCATAAAATTCTTCGAGTCGAAAATCCCCTGCTCCCAAACTATCGAACTTAAGTCCTTCTTGGTCAACTTTAAGAAAAGGGATATTCTCGCTGAATTGAGCGACCATTCCTTCCCTCTTATCGCGCTTTGGCAGCTGCGGCCAGAATGGAACATGGGGAATGTATTGAAAAATTAAATCCAAAGCTGCCTGCGCATCCTTATGCGGCAGGCTACCGATCCCTGTAGCTAGTCCTTTTAATTCCATCTTCGTGTTCTCCGTGATGATCTATTATAAACTTCTTTTACTCTCTTGGCAAGTTTAGAAACCGAGTTCCTCGCCTATTAAAATCACCTTTAATCTATCCGGCATAACCTCTGCTTCTATAGTCAAAATCTGACAGCACATTCTCTTATATTCCGGAAAGAGGCAAATATCTTTACGACAGATACCATCTTTAAAACACGGGGTATCCCATTCCAAGCGCTTACAATTAAGCGGCGTAACATACTCTCTTGAACGCTTCAATGCTTCCTCTAGATTGGAGGTAATCTTATTTATGCCGCAAACCACAATTACCTTACCGGCATTTGCAATACCGGCTATGCGATGACCGTAGCCGCTAAAAAATATCAATTCTCCTTTTTCAGAGGCTGCATTCGCACTAGTAAGATAATAATCAGCCTGAGTGCCCTGTCTTCTCAATTCTAAACTCTCTTCCCTGCTGATGCCGGTTTTATACTGGTTAAACACCTCATTGCCCCTAGATTCCAGACGCCTTACAATACCTAATTGATCCAATGTAATCGAACCAGATATGCCTACAGAGGCAAACCTGGGAATAATCTCTAAAATATTCTCCACCGCCTGATCTTTACCCTGAACATAGGAGCCGCTAATGTTTCGCTTCTGCCAATTCTGGATCAGATGATCTATCCTATTATTCATCTCTGTTTTATCTCTGATTGCCGTGAGAGCTTACGTCTTAAATTCTTTAACTGAGGACTGATCACCACAGAGTAATCGTATTTTGCGCCTATCTCTTTCAAGCTCTCCGGGAAACCTTTCAGGCTATTCTGGGTAAAAGATCTGATATGCTTTAACGTTGGTAACTTATAAATCACCGTACCGCGGCTTACCACCTTCCTTAATAACCTCTTTCCTTTTATCAACTCATTCTCCAGGCCCAAAATATCTTTTTTATATCTGCCTTTTTTATCGACTATGCGAAACACCTGCTTTCTACCCGGATAAGTCACCTTACCTCTGCTTAATTTCATTGTCGGTAAAAACTTGCCGTCATGGTCAGTTACCTCGCTGATCTTATAGACTACATCCAGACACGGAGCATCGATGCTGGTACCCATGTTTGTCCCCACGCCAAAGCTATCCACACAAGCCCCCTGATCAAGCAGTTCCTTTATCTTAAATTCATCGAGATTGCCGCTGGCAAAAATCTTCACCTGCTCCAAGCCTGCTTTATCCAGCATCTTTCTGGCTAATTTGGATAAAGCCACGATATCCCCGCTATCTAATCTGATGCCTAAAAGATTATAGCCTTTTGCTCTAAGATAAACACCTATACTAATCGCATTCTCTACCCCTTTTTCTGTATCGTAAGTATCTACTAAAAGGATTGTCTTACTGGGGAAGGTCTCGCTGTAAGCTAGAAAGCTATCTATTTCTTTTGCAAAAGACATAACAAAAGAGTGCGCCATCGTTCCGACAACCGGGATTGCGTATAATTTTCCCGCAATACAATTAGACGTCCCGTTGAATCCTGCAACATAGGCAGAACGGCTAACTTTTATGCCGGCATCCCGGCCGTGAGTCCTGCGCAAAGCAAAATCATAAGCCTTACGTCCGCGGCAAGCATGCACTACCCGTGAGGCCTTGCTACAGATCATCGTCTGTAAATTGATCGTATTGAGCAGAAAACTTTCGATTATCTGTGCTTCGATTATCGAAGCAGAGACTCGCAATACCGGCTGATTGGCAAAAAATACTGTTCCTTCCGGTAAAGCCGAAATATCGCCGCGGAATCTAAAACCTTTTAAATATCTTAGGAACTCGTTTGAAAAGATTTTTTGCGTTCTCAAATAATCTATGTCACTCTTAGAGAATCTTAACCTTCTTATATATGCTAAAATATCCTCTAAGCCACAGGCAATCATATAAGAGCGGTTCTTAGGCAATTGCCTGACGAATAAGTCAAAAGTAGCGCGGACATCAGGCTTATAGATGAAATAACTTTGCGCCATAGTTAATTCATACAAATCAACTAATAAAGAAAATCCCATTTTCACTCTGAGATTAAATTTTTGTAATTATTCTGAGGGAAATAATTATCTTGAAATACGATCTTTCCTTTTTTATTAACCAGGATATAGGTGGGAATACCAAAGATCCCGAAGGAGTTTGAGACATAGGAATCTTTATCTAAAAGTGTACTTACGGTCAGATTGTATTTCTCAACAATATTAGCGACTTTGTAATCGGCCTCTCCGACATTAACGGAAAACAACTCTAATCCCTCTTTGCTCACTTCGGCATATCGCTGATTCAATACCGCCAGTTCTTTTCTGCAATGAGGACACCAGCTAGTCCAGAAGAATAAGGCTACCGGCTGTTTATTGCGATAATCACTTAACAGGTAAGTCTTGCCGTCTAAATCCGCTAATTTAAAATCTAAGGATAAATTTAACTCCTCTGCCTCAACCTCTGTCTCTTTACTAAGATATTCATCAAGTATAGGCTGATCAATGATTATTTTTTCTTTTGCTGCGCAACCTACTAAAAGAAATATTATCAATAAATATAAAATCTTTTGATTTTTCATAAGCTCCTCATTCCTGTATAGACGAAATATATCCCCATGGCAAACAGAATCAAAGCGATTAATCTCTTAAAATAAAGCATCCACTTACCGGGTTTAGGAAGATTCACCAGCAATGCACTGAAAGTGCCAGCAAGCAAAAAAATCAACCCCATCCCATAAGCGAAACACATAAGAAGAGTCGTTCCGTAGAGAATGCTTTTCTTAGTAGATAAATACAGCAGAATCGAGCCCAACACCGGAGTCAGGCAGGGAGAGACTACAAAACCGGAAGTCAAACCCAAGAACAATACCCCAAAATACCCCCCTCTTTGTTGAGCCGGCCTTATGATCAACGTTGGAAGTTTAACCAGGTCAAACATCGATATCCCGAATAGAATAATCACTACACCAACAGAGATATGGGTTATGGGATGAGTACTGATTTTACCGAAGATCGTCCCGGTTAGCGAAGCAACCAAGCCTAATATCGAATAGGTGATCGCTATCCCTGTAATAAAAATCAGGCTTAAGGAGAAACCTTTACCTCTTCGGCCCTGCGATCTTACACCGATATATCCTACGGTTACCGGAATTAACGGATAGACACAGGGAGAAAAACTAGCGATAATCCCACCGGAAAAAACAATTAAGTAATCGAAAGGGCTACCTGAGAGAATCATCTATCCATCTTAAATATGGCCTAAAACCTCCGACAATCGGCAAGGCAATCACTTCAGGCACCTGATAACTATGTAGGGATTTTACCTTCTTGATAATGCTCTCTAGTTTCCCTTTCTTAGTTTTAACCATCAGCAGTACTTCTTTTGCGCTATCGACTTTGCCCTGCCACCAAAAAAGCGACTCTACGCCATCTAAAACATTTACACAAGCAGCAAGTTTATTCTTGATAAGTTGCTCTGCGATAAGCTTTGCTTCTTTTCTATTAGGGGTAGTAATTAAAATTACGACTTGCATAATTTGGTCAATTTAGCGACTCTTGAACCTAGCCTCAAGCACTGTTTTATTGCTCTGACATCAGGCTGATCAATACCCACGGCGCCATAGTGATCTCCAATCGGATCACCTTGAATTATCATACCATGAATCAGCATCGCATTCAAGATATCTAAGATCGTACTTTCATTACCCCCGCCTATATTTGCGCTGGAAGCAAAAGCAGCCCCTATCTTTCCTTCAAGCTTACCGTGAAACTTTACCGAATCATCGAACAGTTTCTTAATTTCCGCCGCCATTGAACCATAATAGGTAGGTGAACCTATAATCAATGCCTGATAATCCAATAGTTCATTTACCTTCAGCTCTCCTATATTTTTTATCACTGCCTCCAGGCCTTCTTTTTTTACGCCCTCGCCGATAATTTCTGCCATCTTTTTAGTATTACCTGTCCGAGAATAGTAAATAACTAGTACTTTTGCCATCTTTTTCCTCCATGAGTTCAAACCTCATCTATCTTCGCTGACTTTATTCTACCGAATTCTGCGCAGATATCGAATACAGCTGTCGGATCATCAGTTTTCATTTTGATTTTAAGACTCTTAACTGCCTCCTGTTCTTGCTTATAATCAATAACCTCCAGATTCTCGCCGAATTCAGAAAGAGAACTTTTTATTGTTTGCAAAGCGCCGCTATAAACACATAGAATAAATTCAAGATTATATTTTTGCATATGATCTAAAAATTCAATAATTCCTAGCGATCATCTTAGCATAATTACAGATACCATTCGGCCGGATGAATCTGATTCCCGCCGATAAGAAAAGAATTCTTCCCGTCGACAAAAAGTACATAATCCGGAGTCCAGCAGATTTTCTTCTTTAACCCCTGCATGCAATAGTTGTTTTTTATTCAGCGATACCAGATCTAGAAAATAACGGTTATCTCTACTTATCAGGTCGCTTGCGAAATATTCTTTGAATTCTTCCCCTACTTCATTACAACATTCTCTGATACAGGGACCGAAATATATGTATAGATCACTGAGCCCGGTATTAAATCTTTGCTGCATTGACTGTAGAGCTTTAGCGCTGATCTGCTCTTTTGAACTACGCCAGCCGGCATGGACTAAACCAATAGCCGGCGTTTTAGCATCGAACAAAAATACAGACAGACAATCAGCTGTAAATATTGCTAAAGGTAAATTTTTGTGATCGGTTATCAGGGCATCCGTATCATCTATAGCGTCTTGATAAGACTTAGCGCCCTTACCCCGGTCACCCTGATTAACGCATTCTGTATGGCCAGAATGTACCTGCTTTGCACAAACCAGATCTTGGTAGTTTATATCGAGTTTTCTCAAGAATTGCTTACGGCTATTCAGCGAATCCCTGGTATCTCCATAAGATAAAGACATATTACCGTAGGGGCGCAAGCTAAAAGCACCGATAATCTGCGGATCATTGAAGAATCCTGATTTAATCATCGATTTTAACCACCTTATCTTTCGACTTATGGCCTTTAACGATATTTATCCTATATTTGGGAACCTGGAGGTAATCGGATAGCAACCTAATTAGCTGCTGATTAGCTAAGCCGTGATGCGCGGGTTGTGTAAGATGAACCTTGAGGGTATCATTCTCTTTTTTGATCAGATTTCTGCTTGATTTCGCTAATACGCGGATCTTTAAAATCATTTCTTTGCGGCAATACGGTAGGGATTAATGCTTGATCTGCTTACTCTGAGTGGTTGATGATAATTTATCGGTGAATCTTCCTAATCTTTCCTTTGCGTCATTGTATTTATTCGCGGCTTTCCCGAGATGCCCGCCCACTAGATCAAAGTCCTCCTTAAATTTATTAAAATCTACGTGCAGTCTTCCCAAATCCGATAAAATCTTGGCAACATTACGCTGAATATTTACTCCCCTCAAACCGTAGAGGATCGCCTGTAAATAAGCGTAGAATGTATTTGGAGAGACAAAAATCACTTTTCTCATTTTAGAAAAATCACCCAGATCATCATCTTGGCTGATCTGATAATATACTGCCTCCGCCGGTATATACATCAGGGCAAAATCAAAAGTACCTTCATCCGGCACAATATATTTAGAAGCGATTTCTTCGATTCTGTTTTTTACATCCCGGACAAATGCACGATAAATAGATTTCTTAGCATCCTCAGAGCCTGCCTCCTGAATCTTCTGAAAGTTTTCTAAAGGGAACTTGGCATCTATGGCGATAAGATTCCCTCCTACGACGATTGCCGCATCGGCTATATCTCCGCTTCTGAAGCGATATTGTAGTTTTACATTCTCTTTAGGCAGGATATCTTCCAGCAACTTACCGAGAAGTGTTTCCCCTATTTCTCCCCTGAATTTAGGAGCACGCAGGAGATTCTGCAGGCTTGATATATCTTTGCTGATCTCATAGATTTGTTTATGCGTCTCCTCCAGCCGGCCTAAACTCTTCTGCACATCACCGAAAACCTTCGTTGCCGAATCCAGCCTATCCCCAACTGTCTTATGTGTACTTTCTAGCGACTGAGTGACGGAATTAAGCTGTTGATTCACGGAGCTGGCAATCCTAAAAACGAGGATAATTACTGCCACTATTCCGGCTGTAAAAATTCCGATAGTTAAGTAGATCATAAGGGTATTATATCACTACTCCTTTGCTTCTTAAAGTAAATAATCCTCTCTTATTCTTGCAACACTCTTAAATATATTAGTTTTAATCTCAGGACAGGTTTTTTTAAGCTCATCTATTATATCCGCAACTTTCCTGCGTTTTGAGATCAGGGCATTCGGGCAATTACAAGTTACGTGAGGCAGGCCCGTTTCTTTTGCAAAACGCCTGATCATATTTTCCTCAACGTAGGCGAACGGCCTGATAATCTTGATCTTACCGCCAAAAAGCTCCTGATTTGGAGACATCGCTGCGATTTCACCGTGAAAGAATAAGTTCATCAGGATCGTCTGGATAATATCATCTTTATGGTGCCCTAAGGCGACTTTCGTACATCTGTATCGGTTAGCCGCCTGGAATATCTCTCTTCTCCTGTTCCAGGAACACCAGAAGCAATTAATATCTTTGGGTTTAGTTTTTTTTAATACGTCTACCTTTTTAATCAGGTATTTTACCCCGATCTCCTTAAAGATTCTCTCTAACTTATTAGCGAAGGAACGCGGATAGCCAAAATCAATGTGTACGGCAAGAATCTCATATTTTATCGGCACAAATGCCCTGCGCGCACTTAAAATCCGGAGTAAAGCAAGGCTATCCTTGCCTCCCGAAACTGCTACGCAGATTTTATCTCTCTCGCGCAGCATCTTATAATCCATGATTGCACGCCCGACGAGCTTTGAAATATAAAACTCAGTTCCCTTTAATATCCCCATTAATTAACGGATTACGAATATATGGTTTAACGGAAGGCTGGATTCATCTAAAGAATACTAAACGCATTATCGCCTCATACCAGAATAAAGAGATCAAGGCGGCTAATGAGAGGAATGGTCCGTAAGGAATAGTGTGGTCTTTTTTGGCGATAAGATTTACTATACCAATGGCCGCTCCGAAAAACGGGGCTAAAAAAAATGTCATCAATGCCATTTTCCACCCTAAGAATGCACCGATCATCGCCAACAATTTTACATCTCCGCCACCCATGGATTCTGTCTCTCCCTGAATCGGAGGTTTTTTAAGCAACTTAAAATAAACTAAGTCAAATAGAACGCCTGTGGAATAAATTATACCTCCTCCGATGATAATCCCTAAAAAAGAATTAACCAAAGGAGATAGGTTAAAACTAAAAGGGTTTATGCTGAGGCCTCTGGTTGCACTTAATATAAATCCTACCGCCATCCCCCCGATAGATATTTCATCAGGAATAATCCGGTGTTGTATATCTATAAAGGTGGCGATAATCAGGCCGCAGCTAAAAAGAGCGAATAGAAAAAAATCGAAACTCAAACCAAATTGACGAAATAATACTACGAACATCGCTGCGCTAAAGAATTCAACCAGCGGGTATCTAAGCGATATTCTCTCTGTACAGAAACGACAACGTCCCCCTAAAAGCATAAAACTTATAAACGGTATGTTGTCGTATCCGGGTATCTTCTTTTTACATTTAGGGCAGTGCGAACGCGGCCAAACGATAGACTCACTCAAAGGCATACGATGGATACAGACATTTAGGAAGCTACCGACGATAGAACCAAAAACGAAAACGATGATTTTTGCGATCATATTTTTTTTACTCCTTCCTTTAGGGCAAGTTCCATTGCTTCTATAGGCGCTGGGCTCTCTCTCCAAATCTCGAATGAACGCGCCCCCTGACACAAAAGCATGCCTAGGCCTCCGGATGCGCGTGCGCCTATTTGCCTTGCTGCCTTGATTAATCTCGTTTCGGCAGGATTATAAATCAGATCATAAACAAGAATATTCTTATGCAAAAGCTTCTCATCAACCAGGCAGGGATCGTTCTCTCTCATACCGATAGGTGTAGCATTGATCAATAAATCGCGTTTATTGATCCTAAGGCCATCGATAGCTTCTGCAGATGTAGTTTCCATATCTGGAAAACTTCTTTTAAGATGCTCAACTAAAACATCTCGCTTTTTTGCTTCTATATCAAATATGGAGATTTTTTTTACATGCGCTTTACTTAGATACACACAAACTGCTCTGGCTGCTCCGCCAGCGCCGATAATTGCAACACTTTTGCCTTCGGGGTTAAATTTCAGGTTTTTGGTTAAATCCCATAAGAAACCTTCTCCGTCGGTATTAAAACCCTCCAAGCTATCCTGACTTAATTTAATTGTGTTTACTGCGCCGATAGCTTTAGCTTCAGCGGATACTTTATCAAGAAAAGGCATTACTTTTTCTTTGTAAGGAACCGTAACGTTTACGCCGAGTATATTATTCGCGCCCATGTTATATAAGAAATGCTCCAGCCTATCGGCTTCTAATTCGAATAATCTGTATTCGGCATCTATTTTTAATGCTTTGAACGCTGCATTATGCATCAGAGGAGAGAGGCTATGTCTGACTGGTTTTCCGATTAAACCGTAGATTTTAGGTAGGGGAGTAAGTTTAGACTTCACTTAATTTGTTTATAGCGTTCAGATATGCTCTGACTGAAGCTTCAATAATATCAGTACTTGTTGACCTGCCGGAAACAGTCTTACCTTTTACAGTCAACTTAAGATTCACTTCTCCTAATGCGTCGCGGCCAGAAGTCACTGCATTCAAACGGTAATCTGCAAGTTTAGTCTTTATCTTAATAATCTTACCTATGGCTTTAAAACAGGCATCAACCGGACCATCTCCGCTAGAGGTTGCTTCAATAACCTTTTTCTTATGTCTTATTTTGACATACCCCTGCGGTATGATGTCTGTTCCGGTATTCACCCGCACAGAGATCAAATCATATATCCTTTTCTTCTCTCGAGTCTCTTCTTCTACTAAAGCAATCAGATCGTCGTCAAAAACTTCTTTCTTCTTATCGGCTAAATGTTTAAACATCGTAAAGATCTCATTTACCTGCTTCTCGCTAAATTTAAAACCCAGATCTTTCAGTCTCTTAGCCAATGCGTGCCTTCCGGAATGTTTTCCTAGTACTAGTTGGCTAGAACCCATCCCCACATCCTTCGGGTTCATAATCTCATAGGTTATTCTCTTCTTCAAGACCGCATCCTGATGGATGCCGGCTTCATGACGAAAAGCATTGCTGCCGACAATCGCCTTATTCGGAGGGACGACGAATCCGGTCAGGCTGCTGACCAATCGTGAAAGCGTAAAGATATTCTCGGAATTGATCTTCGTATAGAGACCAGCGAACGCATCTTTGCGCGTCTTAATCGACATCACTATTTCCTCTAAAGATGCATTCCCTGCACGCTCTCCTAAGCCGTTTATCGTACAGTGCACCTGACGCGCTCCGGCTAAGACCGCAGAGAGTGAATTCGCCACTGCCATACCTAAGTCGTCGTGACAATGTATAGAGATCACCGCTTTATTGATATTAGGAACGTGCTCCTTGATATCCGTAATCAAAGAATATATCTCTTGAGGATAACTGTAGCCGACGGTATCGGGGATATTTATTGTCCTCGCCCCCTCTGCTATAGCTGCCTCAACTGCCCGGTAAAGAAAATCTCTCTCTGTACGGGTCGCATCTTCGGGAGAAAACTCAATATCGCCGCATAGATTCCTCGCTAACCTAGTAGCATTCTTTGCCAGGCTTAAAATTTCCTCTTCTGCTTTTCTGAATTTATATTTAAGATGTATTTTTGAGGTAGCCATAAATATGTGAATACGGGGGCGTTTTGCTTTTTTTATCGCTTGATGAGCTGCCTCGATATCTTTTCTTAGGCACCTTGCCAGACCGCAAATACTGCTCTTTGTTATATTCTTAGCTACTTTACTTACTGCCTTAAAATCATCGGGACTGGCAATCGGAAAGCCCGCCTCGATTACATCCACGCCTAATTTCTCCAGCCCAAAGGCAATCTCTAACTTCTGTTCAGAGGTCAGAGACGCACCCGGGGCCTGCTCTCCGTCCCTTAGTGTTGTATCGAATATTATGATTTTTTCCATTTTACGCTTTTCGCTTTACGCTTTCTTCTTCCAGGGCATTGATTTCGACATGCCTCTGATGTTTATGCCGAAATCATCCTGAGCTCTGCGAAGGACATTTTCCCTTGTATCGTTACTTTTTCATCCAAGGCATCATCTCGCGCAGCTGCTTTCCAATCTTCTCTATCGGATGCTCATCCCCATCTTTTAAGAGCCTGTTAAAGTTAGGCCTGCCCTCTTCATTCTCCTTAATCCATTCTCTGGCAAATTTTCCTGTCTGTATCTGTTTAAGGATCTTCTGCATTTCTTTTCTTGTTTTTTCAGTAATAATTCTCTTTCCGCGGGTCAGATCTCCGTAACAAGCGGTATTAGAAACTTTTCTGCGCATCCCCGAGATACCATGCTCTTGAATCAAATCGGTAATCAGTTTTAATTCATGCAACACTTCAAAATAAGCGATCTCCGGCTGGTATCCCGCTGCGATTAGAGTATCATATCCCGCCTTGATTAATTCACTCACTCCGCCGCAAAGTACTGCTTGCTCACCGAAGAGATCTGTTTCAGTCTCTTCCTTAAAATTAGTCTCAATCACACCTGCAGTTGTGGCCTTTAACGCCTTAGCATAAGCTAAGGCTAATTGCAAAGCTTCTCCGCTTGCATCTTGAAATACCGCAACCAGTGATGGCACACCTTTACCCTCTTCATACATCTTCCTCACCAAAGCACCCGGGCCTTTGGGCGCTACCATAAACACATCTACTTTTTTAGGCGGTTTTATCTGTTTAAAATGAATATTAAAACCGTGCGAAAAACAGAGCGCCTTTCCTTTTTTAAGATTGGGCTTTATCGCCTGCTGATAAACTTTCGCCTGTACATGATCCTGAGTTAATATCTGAATAATATCTGCTGCCCGGGCTGCCTCTTCAGCTGGAACCGGAACAAATCCGTCCTCTTTAGCCTGTTGGAAATTCGGCGTCCCCTCTAGCTCTGATATAACTACCTTGCAACCTGAATCCCTAAGACACAATGCCTGACCGCGGCCCTGTATGCCATAACCGATAATTGCAATAGTCTTATCTTTTATAAGTTCCAAATCCGCGTCCTGATCATAGTAGATCTTTGCCATTCTTTCCCTTTCCGTAACTAGTAATTTCGTAAATCGTAACTAGTAATTTCAATAGGATCTTCCTAAAGAATATTTTTTGCATTCTCATTACGAGTTACTAGTTACTAGTTACTAGCGTACTAGTTACTAAAAACTAATGTGTAATCGCTATTCTTCCTGTCCTGACTAATTCCTTTACCCCGAATTTGCTTAACTCTGTAAGCAGCTGTTTTATTTTAGCCTGATCTCCCACTGCCTCGATTATTGCCGCATTACCCTTATGCTGAATGATCTTGCCGACATATTTCTTAAAGATCGCTTCCAACTTTTCTTTTTCTTCTAGTGAAAGCTTTACCTTCGCTAAAATAAGCTCACGATCCAAATGATCTTTTTTAGTAAAGTCTGTAACAGAAATAACGTCAATCAGCTTATTCAGCTGCGTATTTATCTGTACTAATATTTTTTCATTCTCTGCCTCTACTACAAGAGTCCAATAGGCTATCGCCGGATCAAGCGTTTCACTGACAGCTAAAGATGCAATATTATATCCGCGGGCGCTGAATAAGCTGGCTACGCGTGCTAATACGCCAAATTTATTCTCAACAAGTACTGAAATCGTATGTCTCATTAAGCCATCCCTCCGATCATGCGGTTGATCGCCTCACCTGCAGGCACCATCGGGTAAACATTCTCTTCCGGCTCAACGCGAAAATCTATCAACACAGTATTATCTATAGCAATGGCTTTTTCAATCGCCGGGCGCACTTCTTCTTTTTTGGTTACGCGAATACCCACTGCACCGTAACTTTCTGCTAATTTAACAAAATCAGGGTTTAGTAGAGTAGTGTGAGAATAGCGCTTCTTATAAAAAAGTTCCTGCCATTGCCTAACCATTCCTAGATAGCCATTATTTAAAATAGCGATCTTAACCGGCAGATGATTATTCACTGCTGTTGATAATTCCTGAATATTCATCTGGATTGATCCGTCGCCTGCGATATCTATAACCAGCTTATCAGGGCAGCCGACCTGAGCACCTATGGCCGCAGGGAATCCAAACCCCATAGTCCCTAAGCCACCGCTTGATATCCATGTACGAGGCTGATCATGCTTATACCACTGACAAGCCCACATCTGATTCTGTCCTACCTCTGTGGTAATAATCGCATTACCTTCTGTGACTTGATAAATTTGCTCAATGACAAATTGAGGACGTAGGGCTTCATCATTCTTATAAAACAAAGGATATTGCTGCTGCCATCGATCTATCTTATCCTGCCAAGCTTTTATCTGAGGAGCTTTCTTAATATATTTAAGTAACTCTCGCAAAACATTCTTCGCATCGCCAACAATAGGTATATCCACGCTGATATTTTTACTAATTGATGTCGGATCGATGTCAATATGAATAATTTTAGCGTCTGGCGCAAAGGAATCCAATCTTCCCGTAACCCGGTCATCAAAACGTGCTCCGATGGCAATGATCAAATCCGATTCCATGGTTGCATGATTTGCATAAGCTGTGCCGTGCATGCCAAGCATGCCTAAAGATAATTTATGCGTACCGGGAAAAGCCCCTAACCCCATGAAAGTCGTGGTTACCGGAATACGTGTTTTCTCTACTAATTGTAAAAGTTCCTCTGAGGCTCCGGAAGTAATCGCTCCTCCGCCCACATAAAGCAAAGGGCACTTGGCATTTTCAATCCATTTAGCTGCTTTTTTAATCTGGCCAGGATGTCCGCTGTAAGTTGGTTTATATGATCGCAGCTCTAACTTTTCAGGCCAGATAAATTCCGTCGTAGCGATCTGCACATCTACAGGAAGATCGATTACCACAGGGCCTGGCCGGCCGGTTGAAGCGATATGAAAAGCCTCACGAATAATCCGCGCAAGGTCCTTAACATCTTTAACCAGATAATTGTGCTTTGTTATCGAACGCGTAATACCTGTAACATCAGATTCTTGGAATGCATCATTGCCGATAAGGTGTGTCTTCACCTGTCCGGTAATTGCAACAAGCGGCACAGAATCCATAAAGGCATTGGCGATACCGGTAACTAGATTTGTTGCTCCGGGCCCTGACGTTGAAAGGCAGACCCCGACCTTACCGGTTGAGCGCGCATAACCATCAGCAGCATGGGCAGCGCCCTGTTCGTGACGCGTCAAAATAAACTTTATCTCTGTCTCGTACAACTGATCAAAGATAGGCAAGACTACGCCGCCAGGATAACCAAACATCACCTCGACACCTTCACGCTTTAAACACTCGATTAGTATCTCTGCACCAGTCATTTTAACTTAACACCGCTCCTTTATCGGCGGAACTGACTAATTTGGAGTATCTGGAAAGGTAGCCTGTTCTGATCTTCGGGGCAATCGCTGTCCAGCTCTTAAATCTTTTCTCGATCTCTGCCTTGCTTAATTTGACTTCCAGTTTTCTCTTGGGGATATCAATACTAATTATATCACCCTCTTCTATAATTGCAATCGGGCCTCCGGCGCTAGCCTCAGGTGAAATATGTCCGATGCAAGGGCCTTTTGTCCCTCCGGAAAATCTTCCGTCAGTAATCAAGGCAACGGAATTAGCTAGCCCCAGACCGACGATGGAAGCAGTTGGCGCAAGCATCTCGCGCATTCCCGGGCCGCCACTCGGACCTTCATAACGGATAACAATACAATCACCCTTCTTAATCTTGCCTCCGAGGATTGCACGCATTGCTTCTTCTTCACGGTTAAACACACGCGCACTACCTTTAAATTTCATGGTTTTAGAATCCACTGCCGACTGCTTTACCACAGATCCATCGGGAGCAAGATTTCCGTATAAAACAGCAATCCCCCCTTGCAAATGGTAAGCTTTATTAAGTGGACGGATCACCTCCTCATCGGAAATCTCTGCTGAATCGGCAATATCAAAAATCTTTGCTCCGCTTAAAGTCAAAGTATTATTTAATTTATTCTTCAGGCGTTTTAAAACCGCAGGAATTCCTCCGGCATATTCTAAATCCTCCATAAAGTGATTTCCTGAGGGCTCTAAATTAGTGATATGGGGAGATCTCTTACTGATCTTATCGAAAGTTTTAAGATCCAATTTCACACCTGCTTCATTGGCAATCGCCATCAGATGTAACACGGTATTGCTTGATCCGCCCATCGCCATATCCACCACAATCGCATTCTCTAAAGACTTTTGGGTAATTATCTTGCGGGGAGTAATATTTTTCTTCACTAACTCTACGATCCGCTCACCGCTTGCCTGGGCAATACGGCGCTTCTTAGCTGAGACTGCTAAAGCAGTAGCGCATCCCGGTAAAGACATCCCTAGGGTCTCGGTAATACAGGACATAGTATTAGCGGTATACAGGCCCTGACATGAACCAGGACCAGGACAGGCCTCCATCTCTAAACAACTAAGCTCTTCAGCCGAAATCTCACCTTTTTTTGCCCGCGCTAGTGCCTCATAGGTATCATGCACAAAGGCAAGCTTTCTCTTTCTAAACCTACCGGAAAGCATCGGGCCGGCAGTAACAATAATTGCCGGGATGTTTAAACGCGCCACTCCCATTAACATTCCTGGAGTAATCTTATCACAGTTAGTCAGACAAATGATTCCATCAAGGCTATGAGCATTGCAAACCGTCTCAATCGTATCTGCTATAAGCTCGCGTGAAGCCAAAGGATAACACATCCCTAAATGCCCCATCGCAATACCGTCACAGATCCCCGGCACACCGAAGAAAAACGGCGCACCTTGACCATAACAGATACCGCGTTCAATGTATCGCTCTAAATCCCGCATCCCGGTATGACCGGGAATTAAATCAGTAAAAGAACTAGCCACTCCAATGAAGGGCCTTTTTAAATCCCCTCTACTTAGACCTGTAGCATGCAAAAGCGCTCTGTGCGGAACCCTTTCTAATCCTTTTTTAATCTTATCTGATCTCATCTTCTTACCCCTTCTCGCAATCAGTAGCTAGTAAATCAGTAACTCGTAACTAGTAATTTTAACGCCCTGTTTTTAATAAGATAGAAAATTATTTCTGATTACGAATTACTAGTTACTAGCTTACTAGTTACTAAAATCAATCGTCACCTTCGCCATCATGAACAATGGCTTCTCTCTCTTCTCGCTTACGCACAATGACCCGTTTCAGGGTTACATATTTATCTATCAGCTCCTTATTATTAACTGAATTCAGCTGCTTAAAGAGAAATTCAAATTTCTCTTCGATCTCCTTGGCAATCGCATCTCTTAATGCACTAGATAGCCCCATAATCTCTTTTTTAAAAGGGCCTAAAGCTTTCTTACGCGTCTTATAAATAAACTGCTCTTCGGTCTGCCCTTCTTTATTCTCGGAAGCAAGATTAACTTTAATCCACTGATAGATCTTATCCTTCAGCTCCTTAGGTAAATGCGGGCTTTCAAAGATCATATTCTGGAATTGAGTTGCTAAGTGTACTTCTGCGGTCTCACACTCTGCGAACTTATGAAAGGCCTCAGCCGGTAAAGTAGAGGCTCCGTGCTGCACTGCCCCTGCCATACCATATTCTTTCCTGGCGACTTCAGATAATGTTTTTAAGGTTTCAAAATCTATATTCACCTTAGCAATTGAGCCATCAGGTAAAACTACTCCTCCGTGAGACGTTCCGGTCTGAACACTAATCTTACTGATTCCTCTACGCCCCTTCCTCAACCTCTCTTTAAAACCCTCCATAAATGCCCGTAAATCTTCCGGAGTCGAATTCTTGCTGCCTACTTCTCCGATCTCACCGCCAACAGATACTTCTACTCCTCGAGGCTGGATTTGACGGATAAATTGGGTAAGCTTTGCACAGACTTCATAATTCAGATACTGCTGTTTCTTAATCGTCGGCTTGGAAAGATCAACCAGGGTCGAGGAATCAATATCGATATTATAGAATCCTGCATCAATAGCATCAGCGATCACTGCCTCCAGGCCTTCCATTTCTTTATCCGGATTCTCGCTGTATTTTTTAGGATTTGCCTGAAAATGATCTCCCTGAACGAATACCGGACCACTGTAACCTTCTTTCACCGCAGCAGCCAGAATACAACTCGTATATTCAACCGGCACCTGAGCAGTATAGCCCATCTCAGATTTGGCGATCTCAAATATAAAAGCACCGGAATTATTTCTAATCGCTACGCGAAATATCGCCTTGGCTAAATCATAAGTCATGCTCCTTAAGTTTATCGCCGGAACCGTAAAGCCGTTGAATTCTCCTCTACCGCGTGCCATATAAAACTCATGTATACTTGAAGGATAAACACCATTTTTATAGGCGATATCCTTTATCTTCTTAGCTAACTTTTTCTTAACCTCGATATCATCGGTCATAATTAATTCCATAATAATTTTTTCTACATCCAACGGCCTTCTTCCCATAACTTCACTCCTTTTTAGGTTTCTAGGTTAAAATTTTGATTAAATTATACAGTTTCTCTACCTTTAAATCTTTCTTCTTTATCGCAATCGCAAAATCCACAGTAATAATCTTCCCGCAACTTAAACCTACTGCTTTATCTGTCTGGCCTTCCAATAGACTGTCAATCGCTGCCTCACCTAAACATAAGGCTAAACTACGGCTGAAAGCCGTGGGCCTTCCCCCTCTTTGCACATGGCCCAAGACTATTGCCCTGCTTTCTAATTGTGTTTTTTCAGTTATCCTTTTAGCTAAATCCTCTGCCTTACCTGCTCCTTCAGCGACTACAATAATCCAGCTGACCTTTCCTTTTTCATGTCCTTGGATAATCTTATCAATGCAGAGATCGAGATCAAGTTTCATCTCCGGTATAATCACATCTTCACATCCACCGGCTAAGGCAACCTGCAGGGCGATATATCCGGAATCCCTGCCCATTACCTCAACAACAAAAATCCTCTCCATCGAAGTAGCCGTATCGCGGACATTATCTATTGCCGCCAGGGCAGTATTTATCGCTGTATCTGAACCGATAGTCACGTCTATCCCGTTAACATCGTTATCGATTGAAGCCGGAATACCGATACAGGGAACTTTATATTTTTCATAGAAACTGTGTATAGCGGCAAAACTGCCGTTACCTCCGATGATAATCAAGCCGTCGATCGCATTTTTCTTTACCACCTGATAAGCCTTCTGCTTACCTTCATCGGTCAAAAACTCAGGGCAACGCTCGGTTTTAAGAATTGTCCCTCCCTGGCCGATGATATTTGAAACGGAGCGATGATTCAATAATTTCAGTTGGTCATTAATCAGGCCATGGTAGCCGCGAAATCCGCCGAAAACCTC
>JBDRMO010000039.1:0-3657 GCA_043812095.1 Candidatus Omnitrophota bacterium
CCACTCCGCTCGCTGCCTCTTCCAAGCTGATTTCTTCGGCTATCTGCAGATCTCTTCCTCGCCTTCGAGCGGAACCTCTGGCACGCTTTCTGCCTCCTCCAAAGATATCAAAGCCCAGGTCACCGAAGATATCATCCAAAATACCTCCCCCTGCGGATCCAAAACCACTCATCCCTTCAAACACGCTGCTAAAATCCGCACCCTTAAAAATATCTTCGTAGGCGTATTTCTGGTCTATACCGGAATGGCCGTACTGGTCATAGAGCGAGCGTTTATTGGAATCGGATAAAACTGCATAGGCCTCGGAGATCTCTTTAAATTTCTCCTCGGCTTCCTTCTTCTGTTCATCAGGAACCCTATCCGGATGATGGCGCAAAGCCATTTGCCTGTAGGCCTTTTTTATCTCATCAATAGGAGTGTCTTTTTTAACCCCTAGTATCTCGTAATAGTCACGTTTAGTAGACATCATTGTTTAAATTTAAATTCCAAAATCCAAATTCACAAAATAAATCCAAAATTCAAATGTCAAATAACAAAACTAAAGTTTTGAAATTTAGATTTTGAGATTTGAATTTATTTCTTATCGTCCTCTTCCTTAAACTCTGCATCAATTACTTCTTCGTCTTTTGCCTGCTTTTCTTCCTTTGGCTCTTCTGTTTTATGCGCACCGGCTCCGCCTGCTGCCTGCTGCTGCTGTTGTTTTGCTGCGCTCTGCTTATAGATCTCTTCAGCTAATTTATGGGATACTTTAGTCAACTCCTCCATCCCCTTTTTAATCCTCTCTAGATTCTTATCTTTCACCGCAGTCTTTAAATCATTGAGCCTGGCTTCAATATCAGCACGCTCATTCTGGCTTACTTTATCTCCGAAATCCTTTAATGACTTCTCGGTACTATAGGCCAGTGTGTCTGCCTGATTTATCAGCTCAACTTCCTCTTTTCTCTTGGAGTCATCGGCAGCAAATTTTTCCGCATCCTTGACCATCTTTTCAATCTCCTCTTTAGAGAGTTTCTTGGGTGCGGTGATACGAATCGACTGCTCTTTACCGGTACCTAAATCTTTTGCCGAAACATGCACGATTCCATTGGCATCAATATCAAAGGTAACCTGAATCTGAGGAACTCCGCGCGGTGCTGCAGGAATACCTACCAAATCAAATCTTCCTAATTCCACATTATCATTCGCCATCTGCCGCTCACCCTGCAATACTCGTATCGTCACAGCAGGCTGGCTATCCGCAGCGGTTGAGAAAGTCTGGCCCTTTTTGGTCGGTATAGTGGTATTTCTCTCGATAAGTTTAGTATTCACTCCTCCTAAGGTCTCAATACCTAAAGATAAAGGAGTAACATCTAGCAATAACACATCCTTCATATCACCCTTGATTATTGCTGACTGAACTGCCGCTCCCAAAGCAACACATTCCATAGGGTCAATGCCGCGTTCTATCTTTTTACCCACATAATCCTCAACGAATTTCTGCACAATCGGCATCCTCGTAGGTCCGCCTACCATAATTATGCGATCGATATCTTTCGGAGAAAGCTTTGCGTCAGCGATTGCCTGCTCCATAGGATGACGGCATTTTTCTACAATCGGCGAAACTAATTCCTCTAATTTTGCCCGGGTTATCGGCATAGTTAAATGTTTCGGCCCGGTAGCATCAGCAGTGATAAACGGCAAATTGATATCCGTAGCCAAGGTTGATGATAATTCAACTTTAGCCTTCTCCGCTGCTTCTCTTAGCCTTTGTATTGCCATCTTGTCATTACGCAGATCAATACCGTTCTCGCGTTTAAATTGCTCGGTGATATAATTAATCAGTACATTGTCCATATCCGTGCCGCCCAGTTGTGTATCACCTGAAGTCGACTTAACCTCAAAGACGCCTTGTGCCATCTCCATTGTAGTAACGTCAAGAGTACCGCCGCCGAAATCAAAAACCATGATCTTCTGTTCTTTCTGTGCCTTTTCTAAACCATAAGCAAGACAGGCAGCAGTAGGCTCATTGATAATGCGCAATACCTTTAAACCTGCAATCTCACCGGCATCTTTAGTTGCCGTTCTCTGATTGTCATCGAAATATGCCGGACAGGTAATTACTACTTCCTCAACCTTGTCCCCTAAATAGGCCTCGGCATCCTGTTTTATCTTCTGCAAGATAAAAGCCGAAATCTGCTGAGGAGTATATTCTTTACCGTGAGCATTAAATTTATAGTCAGTTCCCATCTTACGCTTTGCAGCATGGATTGTCCCCTCCGGATTTATTGTTGCCTGCCGTCTTGCCGGTTCACCTACCAGGCGTTGTCCATCTTTAGTAAAGGCGACAAACGAAGGAAAAGCCTTCCCGGAAGCTACCCCCGCACCTTCTGCAGAAGGAATTATCACCGGCCTGCCACCCTCCATTACCGCTGCTGCTGAATTTGATGTACCCAAGTCAATACCAATAACTTTTGCCATTTTTCTCCCTCCTTCTATTTTTTTGAAACTTTTACTTTTGCAGTGCGTATGACTCTATCATTTAACATATAACCTTTTTGCAACTCTTCGACTATCGTATGCTCCGCTAACTTCTTATCTTCTATCTGCATTAATGCCTCATGAAAATGGGGGTCAAATATCTTACCTTCGCTCTCGATTGGCTTAACCCCGTGCTCTTTTAGCATCTCATAGAGATGCGCCAGGATCATCTCAACGCCTTTTAAAAAAGCAGAAAGATCCTGATGCTCCGTATGCGTAAGCTCTGCTGCCCGCTCCAAATCATCGAGAATATTTAAGAGCTCAAGGACAATCCCTTCATTGGCAAACTTGATGAATTCCTGCTTTTCTTTCTCCATGCGCTTACGGATATTCTCAAAATCCGCCTGAAGCCTTAAAATTTTTTCCCTATCTGCTTGCGCCCTATCTGCCTCTTCTTTTAATTTTAAATATTCTGATTCCTTAAGAGTAACTAGCACATCATCTTTCTTAGGTTCGCTGTATTTCTTCTCTTCTTTTTTATTTCTTTCCAGTTCTTCACTCATGGCTTTATATATTTTCTAATAAACCACTAAGCTCATCAGAAATGAACTCCAGAGTAGGAATAATCTGCTTATATTCCATACGCATCGGCCCCAAGACTGCCAATCTTCCGGAAGGTTTATTATTTACCCGGTAACTTGAGACTATGATAGAACAATTTTCTATCTCCGGATACCCCAACTCATCTCCGATATAGACTTTTATTTTTCCATCAAAATCACGGTTCATGATGTCCACAAGATTCTGCTTCTCCTCCAAAACCTTGATCAGCAATCTTGTCTTCTCAATATCATTAAATTCCGGTTGTTCTAGGATGCGGCTGATGCCTCGATAAAAGAACTTATCCTGCCATTCGCAAGATGAAACTATGCCTGTATAATTGGTAAGTTCAGAGATAATTTCCGATGTCTGTTCCAGGATATCTTCGAGGTGCTTGATTTCTCGTTTAAATTCTTTTAAGACGATCTGTTTTTGTTCATCTAAGAGTACCAGTTGAGAAATCAGTAAATCTACATAATAACGGTAACCTTTCCCTGTAGGCACTCTTCCTCCTGAAGTATAAGGATGAGTCAAGTAACCCTCTTCTTCTAACAGAGAGAATATATTACGAATCGTAGCTGAACTTAAGTCAAAATCACG
>JBDRMO010000040.1:0-3100 GCA_043812095.1 Candidatus Omnitrophota bacterium
CGCCCTCTAAGCAAGATAGTTTAGCCATATGAGGCATAGAGGGCGGGGTTCAATTCGCAGACGGCTTCGCCTACGACTTACGTCACTATCGTTCCGTAAGTCGTCTGCTCATTGAATATGGATAAAACTCTAGACGGTTTAAATAAAGAACAATTAGAGGCGGTCACGCCTAGAGAAGGTCCGCTTTTAATTATTGCTGGTGCAGGAACGGGCAAGACCACGGTGATTACCCGTAGAATTGTCTGGCTCTTATCCGAAGGCTTGTGTAAGACCGATGAAATCCTAGCCCTTACCTTTACGGATAAGGCAGCGCACCAGATGCTGGAGCGGGTTGATATACTGGTTCCTTACGGTTATACTGATATCTGGATTTCTACATTTCATGCCTTCGGAGATAAACTCTTAAGAGAAAATGCCTTGGTTGCCGGCATTAATCCGGATTTTAAAGTACTTACTCGTCCGGAAGCAGCAGTTTTCTTTCGTGAGCATCTCTTTGAATTTAATCTTACTTATTATCGGCCTTTGTCCGACCCTACCCGTTTTATTGAGGCCCTGATTTCTTTGTTTAGTCGCGCCAAAGACGAAGATATATCACCTCAGGAATATTTTGCTTTTGCTCAAGACATCGTGCTTCAAGCAAAGAGCGACCCTCAAGACCCCGCAAAGCAGGAAGAAGCATTGCAGCAAATGGAACTTGCAGGTGCTTACGCCAAATATCAGGAACTTTTAAGTTCAGAAGGTTTAGTTGATTTTGGAAACCAATTTTATCTGGCCCTTGAGCTCTTGAGAAAACACCCTTTAATCCTCAAAAGATATCAGCAGCAGTTTAAATATATCCTGGTAGACGAATTCCAGGATACTAATTTTGCTCAGTTTCAGATAGTCAAGTTATTAGCGCAAGACCACAAAAACATTACTGTTGTCGCCGACGATGACCAATGTATTTATCGCTGGCGCGGCGCGGCGTATAGTAATGTTTTGAATTTTATGGAAACCTTTCCCGACGCTAAAAAAATTAGCCTGATCCAGAATTACCGCTCTGGGCAGCCCATATTAGACAGCGCCTACCAGCTGATACAGAATAATAATCCTGAACGCTTTGAGATAAAGGCGAATATCAATAAAAAACTGGTGGCTGCAGCTGACCACGGCAGTTCTCCTACGCATAAACATTTTGATACCAATTCTTCAGAAGCAGACTGGGTAGCGCAATTTATCAAGGAGAAAGTTAAATCCGGGGATTACCAGTATAAAGATTTTGCCATCCTTGTGCGCTCCAATTCCGATGCCCAACCCTATTTACAGGCACTGAATATGCAGGATATACCCTGGCAGTTCAGCGGCAACCAGGGTCTTTATTCCCGCGAAGAAGTAAGGCTCTGCATCAGTTTCTTAAGGGTTATCTCCAATCAATCCGATTCTCTACATCTTTATTATCTGGCCAGTTCTGGAATTTATAACTTAGGTTTAGAGGATTTGACTTTATGTATGCACTATGCCAAGCGCAGAAACAGGTCTTTATATTCTGTATTCAAGGATATAGATAACATAGCAGAACTTAGCGAGGTGACTGCTGATTCGGGCGAAAAAATAAAGAATATTCTCAATGATATTCATAAATTTATGGATATTTCTTTACACGAAACTACCGGAAGGCTTTTGTACAGTTTCTTAACTGAAAGCGGTTATTTAAAGAAACTTACCCACAAGCAAAGCCCTGAGAATGAAGCCAAAATCCAGAATCTGGCTAAATTTTTTAATCTCGTCAGAGACTTTGAACTGGTAGCCAAAGTTGACCGCGTCATAAACTTTACCAATTATCTTAATCTTCTCATTGAAGCTGGCGATGATCCGTCTACAGTGGAAGCTGACTTGGATACCGACGCTGTAAATGTACTGACTATTCATAAAGCCAAGGGCCTGGAATTTAGAATAGTATTTTTAGTCACTCTGGTTAATGGCCGCTTTCCTGTGCCGCGGCGCAGGCAATCTATTGAATTACCCGATTGTTTGATAAAAGAGATACTTCCTACAGGCGATTTTCACCTCCAGGAAGAGCGTCGGCTCTTTTACGTAGGTATGACCCGGGCAAAAGAAACCCTTTATTTGACTTCTGCTTCAGATTATGGCGGAAAGCGCACCCGGCGTATCAGCCAGTTTGTGGTTGAAGCCCTCGGGAAAGAAATGCTAGAAAAAGAGAAGATAAAGACGAGTGCGGTGGAGGCCATTGAACGTTTTGCACCTAAAAAGGAATCTAAGAAGATAAAAAAAGAAGAGGTTCCGGAAGATAAAATGGTAAACTTAAGCTATTATCAGATCGATGATTACCTGACCTGTCCTTTAAAATACAAATATGTCCATATCCTGCGCGTACCTATCATGGAACACCATGCGGTTATTTACGGACGGGCAATGCACGATGCTGTATGCAAATTTTTTCAGTATAAGATAGCGGGTAAAGAAATGCAGCTAGATGAACTTCTAGATGCTTTTAGTAATAGTTTTGACCCCCAGGGTTTTTTGGATGAAAAGCACCAAAAAGAACGTTTCCGCATAGGCAGCGACGCATTGGTTAGGTTTTATAATTCTGAAAAAATTAAAGCATCCAGACCCGAATATATTGAAAAGGCTTTTTCTTTTATCTTAGAGAATAACAGGATTAGCGGACGTTTTGACAGAGTGGATATTGAGGATAAAGGCGCAGTAATTATTGATTTCAAAACCTCTGAGATTACTAAACAAGCTGAAGCGGATAAGCGAACAAAAGAGAGTTTGCAATTAGACTTGTATGCACTTGCTTATAAGAATATAAACAATGAGTTGCCCCGGCGCCTTAAGTTACATTTCTTAGAATCGGGTCTCGTTGGAAGCAAGGTAGTTAAAGAAAAAGATTTGGGAAAGGTTATTGAGAAAATAAGGGAAGTTTCCGTCGGTATCCGTAAACAGAACTTTAGTGCCACCCCTGCCTATATGGCCTGCACATATTGTGCCTACAACCAAATCTGTCCCTTTGCTATAATTCGATAACCCCTGCTTATTAAATAAAATTGCCATTGTATTAAGCGGTATTTCGCGTTAAAATAAAGAACTTTAATAAAGG
>JBDRMO010000041.1:0-3673 GCA_043812095.1 Candidatus Omnitrophota bacterium
ATCCGAAGACCTTCATCCCTCACGCGGCGTCGCATAGTCAGACTTTCGTCCATTGCTAAATATCCTCGACTGCAGCCTCCCGTAGGAGTCTGGGCAGTGTCTCAGTCCCAGTGTGGCTGACCACCCTCTCAGGCCAGCTACTCGTCAAAAGCCTTGGTAGGCCATTACCCTACCAACAAGCTGATAAGGCGCGAGCTCATCCTTAAGCGACAACCGTTACCGGATGTCTTTACATACAAAAGCTTATGCCTCTATAAACACATCTTGTATTACCTCCGCTTTCGCGAAGCTATTCATGACTTAAGGGTAGATTACTCACGAGTTACTCACCAATCTGCCGCTATGGTATCAGGCGAATTGATATCTGCCTTACGGCTTCAATCTCTCCACCTGAAGCATCGCTCGACTTGCATGCCTAATCCACGCCGCCAGCGTTCACTCTGAGCCAGGATCAAACTCTCCAAATAATATATATTCTCTTCAGAGAAGTCTCGCCCGCCTTTAGCGAGGCGGACTCTCCAAAAAAAAATTTTAAGAGTTTAAAAAGGCTCTGTGATTCTGTACTCTTGCTTCTTGTTTTTTACTTCACCTTCACCAAATTACTTGGCTACCTAATTTTCAAAAGAGCAACCCTTCGATTCCTCCGCCTTCGGCGGACTCGCTCAGGGTTATCCCGAGCTTGTCGAAGGACAAAAAAAAGAACGTCCCGACAGGACGTCGGGACGCTTATATTTAAAGATCCTAAGCGTTTCCCAGTCGGAAAACTTAAAAACTAACTAAATTTGTCAATTCCGCAGTTTATTTTTTTCACGAGAATGTTTTGTCTGCTCTCTCCCCTATTATCAAGGGTGTTCTATAGTATATATTAGATTCTCCCTTTGTCAAGTATTATTTTAAAGAACAGGTAAGTTACGTCCTTTTATAAGAGGCGTAACTTCTAGCCCAGTATTAGGTTTTAATTGTGAATAAATGCCTCAGGACCTTGACTGGGCGTCTGTGAATTAACCCCACACCCAGGTTCACTGGGTGTGGGGTAAGTTCGCGCATATAAGTTATGTTCGCTTTCTGCCTACCGGCAGGCAGGCGCTCCATAACTTGTGCGCTCACTTAGCTTGCAATCAACTCCGTAATCTTGAATACCGGCAGGAATAATGAGATTACGATCCCGCCAACTACTATGCCTAAAAAGGCGATAACTAAAGGTTCAACCATGCTGGTCAATCCCTGGGCTGCCGCGTCTACCTGTTCTTCATAAAAATCGGCGATTTTTGTCAGCATCTTCTCAAGCTGCCCTGTCTGCTCACCTACGCTGATCATCCTGCAAACCATTGGCGGAAAAACCCCGCTTCTGGATAATGGCTGGGATATTGGCTCTCCGTCACGTACGCCCCTTGCACTGCTTAAAACAGCTTCCTCGATAATCTTATTACCAGCAGTTTTACTGACGATATCCAGGGCGTTTAATATAGAAACACCGCTTTTTACCAAAGTAGAAAATGTGCGTGAAAACTTTGCTACGGCAAGCTTACGAAAAAGCTTACCTAACACAGGTAGTTTTAGCTTAGCGTTATCATAATTATAGCGGCCTTTTTCTGTCCCGATATATTTTTTGAAGAAAAATCCTCCGACCACAAACACTCCGACTAGATATATAAAATAGTTTCTGAATATGTCACTGACCAAAATCAGTACGCGGGTAGGCAGCGGTAATTGCCCTCCTAGAGTATCAAAGATATTTTTGAATGTCGGAACGACTTTTATTAGTAAAACTGCCGTAATGATCATCGACATAGAGACTACCACCGCAGGATAAACTAAACTTGAACGGATCTTTCTCACTAACGCAGCTGATTTCTCCAGATACGCCGCTAATCTATCCAATACCTCATCAAGCATACCTGATGTCTCACCGGCCTTGACCATATTGATAAAGAGTTCGGAGAATACGTGAGGGTGCTTTTTCAGCCCGTCGCAGAAACTCATACCTGCTTCAATATCCTGCCGCAGAGTAATCACCACGGCTTGCAGGCCCGGACTCTCCGTCTGCTCAGCCAATATCCCCAGAGAGTGAACTAAAGGAATCCCAGCATCGATCATCGTAGCCAGCTGCCTGGAAAAAACCACCAGGTCATCAGTCTTGATATTTTTCTTTGACTTAACCTTTGTAGTTGTTTTTTTCGTCGATTGCTTAATCGAAAGTACGACTAACTCTTTATTATGCAGAATTGCCGCAGCTTCCTGCTCCGAGTTAGCATCCAACAGCCCTTTCACCGCATATCCGTTCTTATCCTTTGCTGAATACTCATATGTATTCATGCTTATTCTCCTTTTTATATTATTCGTCCGAGGTAATTCTTATTGCTTCATCAAGCGTGGTTAAACCTTCTTTAACTTTTAAAAAGGCATCCTCCCTAAGTGTAATAAAGCCGCATTTTTCTAAGGCGTATTTCCTTATCTCATCAAGCGATCTGCTCTTCAAGACCATTTCGCGTATATTATCATCGACTAATAAAGCCTCTAGAATCGCTACCCTGCCGTGAAAACCTGTATTCTCGCAATATTTACATCCTTTGGCTTCATAAAATACCGCCTGCTCTTTAAAGCCGATCTTTTCTAACGCCTCTTTTGAAATTTTCACCGGTTTTGCGCATTTGCGGCACACCTTTCGGCATAATCTCTGCGCGCACAACATCACTAAACTGGATGCGGCTAAAAACGGTTCGACCCCCATATCAACCAGACGGGTAATACTGGAGATCGCATCATTAGTATGAAGCGTAGAAAATACCAACTGTCCGGCAAGTGACGCCTTTACCGCGATATCCGCCGTCTCGGAATCCCTAATTTCTCCGATCATAATTATATCCGGGCTCTGCCTTAAAAGCGCGCGAAGTCCCGAGGCAAAATCTAAACCGATATCCGGTTTTACCTGTACCTGAGTGATCCCTTCAATCTGATATTCTACCGGGTCCTCAACTGTAATAATATTTCTTACCGGAGTGTTCAATTGATTCAAAACAGAATATAACGTAGTAGATTTTCCTGAACCGGTAGGCCCGGTAACCAGGATCATACCAAAAGGCTTGGCAATTGCTTGATTAAATACCTCCATCGGGCGCTCAGAGAATCCTAATTTCGCCAGGCCGATAGATAGATTAGTCTTATCCAAAGCGCGCAGTACGAACTTCTGACCAAATGTCGTAGGCAGGCTTGATACGCGGAAATCTACTTCCTTGCCTTCAAACCTCACTTTGAACCTTCCGTCCTGAGGAATACGGTTCTCGGTAATGTCAAGATTAGAGATGATTTTAAGACGGGCTAAAATCGCATTCTGATTCTTTTTAGGAATTCTGAATATATCATGCAACGCTCCGTCAATACGGTATCTTACACGCAGGCAATCATGCTCGGGTTCGACATGGACATCAGAAGCTCTCTTCTTCAAAGCCTGGGTCAACATCAGGTCAACCAATTTTACTATCGGCGCTCCTTCGCTCTCGCTAGAGATCGTGCTCAGGTCAAGCTCATCATCCCTCTTTAGTTCTACGCTTAATCCTTCGCCTTTTTCCTGGAGAGAAGCTTCATCTATAGCATGTTGTATATCCTGAGTACCGCCGCCGAATTGTATATCTATTACCCTCAGTATCTCCTCTTCCGGACTCAACACAGTATC
>JBDRMO010000042.1:0-2050 GCA_043812095.1 Candidatus Omnitrophota bacterium
CTCCCACAATAGCTGCGCCGGTTTTTTCTGCTTCTTTTATTGCCGAAGAAACAATACTTTTATCGATAAAGGGTCTCACTGCATCATGAATCAAGACTAAGTCTGTTTGATTATTTATTCTTTTTAAGCCATTAACCACTGAACCCTGACGTAATTTCCTGCCTAAAACCACATCCTTTACCTTTCTTATTTTGTATTGCCTTATCTTACCAATTATGCTTTTTAAGTTTTCAGAATTAACCACTATAATGATATCTCTAATCTTAGGGTGTTTGCTAAAGACATCGAGGCAATAAAACATAAGAGGTTTAGAATTGATTTTAAGGAGTGGTTTTGTAATTTTTGATTTTAGCCTTAAACCTCTACCTGCGGCAAGGACTATTGCCGTTACATAACTCATCTCTCTAACTTAGTAAAAATCATCCTGCCTGCCTGTGTCTGAAGAACCGAGGTAACTACTGCTTTTACCTCTTGTCCGATAAACCGGCGCGCATCTTCAACTACAACCATCGTACCGTCATCTAGGTATCCTACTGCCTGATTATGCTCTTTACCTTCCTTGATTAATTTAACCTGCATCTGTTCCCCTGTAAAGACAACCGGCTTTAAGGCATTAGCCAATTCGTTTATATTCAGTATCTTTATACCTTGAAGGCTCGCCACGCGATTCAAATTAAAATCTACGGTCATTATCTTTCCATCTAATAACTTGGCTAATTTTACCAGTTTTGCATCTACCTCATTGACCCCGGGAAACTCTTCTTCGTGTAGCGCTATATTACCGCCCAGTTCTTTTTGGATTACATGCAGTATCTCAAGGCCTCGTCTACCTCTCTGGCGCTTTATCGGGTCAGTTGAATCTGCTATCTGCTGCAATTCTTTTAAGACAAATCTTGGGAGAACGATTTTTCCTTCTAAAAATTTTGCTTTACAAATATCTACAATGCGGCCATCGATAATCGCGCTTGTATCTAATACAGTTACTAGTTCCATTTGATCCTGCCGACGCAGTCTCACATAAGGAATAATAATATTAAATTCGTCTTTACCTCGTAGCCCGATTACCATACCCAAATAACAAAAGATCAAAGTAAGCGTAACTCTTATGATAGATAAGGTACCTTCTGGTATCTGTGAAAGCGCAAAGGCATCAGTAACAAGTTTTGCCATAATGAGGCCCAAAATAAGACCGAATACGGCGCTTGATAGTCCTCTTACAGATACACGGCGCATACCAATCTCTAAGAGAATAAATACTAAGGCTGCCAGAAGCCCAAGTAAAGCACCCCAAAAACCTGCGTTTTTTAAGTCCATTACCTGATAACCCACGAGCATACTACCAATAGCAAAAAGAATACGTACCAATAATAAATTCATATAATTACCTCCTTAATACAATATCCGATGCCTCTTTTAATGTAGAGACCGGCGCTAATTCTATAGTATCTTTTTTATATTCCAGATTCTTATAATTATTCCTGGGTAACAGGCAGTGTTTAAATCCTAATTTTTCTGCTTCATTTATGCGTAAGATAACCTGCGATATACTCCTGATTTCGCCTGCAAGCCCTACTTCACCCAAAACTACCGTATCAGAAAGAATAAGTTGCTCTCGAAAGGCCGAAGTAACTGCCAATGCCACTCCCAAATCCGCTGCCGGGTCTTCTATCTTGATACCGCCGGCCACATTTACAAAAATATCTTCTGCCTCTAAATGCAGGCCCATCCTTTTTTCTAAAACAGCGACTAACAAGTTCAATCGGTTATAATCAAATCCCTCTGCTCTGCGACGGGCATAGCCAAAACTGGATTTACTCACTAAGGCCTGAATTTCTACCAGGAGTGGCCGGCTACCCTCTAATATAGATACCACTACTGAACCAGAGACATCTTTGGGCTTTTCTGACAAAAATATTTCTGAAGGATTCTTGACTTCACGTAGGCCCCCAGAACTCATCTCAAAGACTCCTATCTCATTAGTTGAGCCGAATCTATTCTTCACCGCACGTAAAATCCTATATATGGAGAACCTCTCTCCTTCGAAATAAAG
>JBDRMO010000043.1:0-19199 GCA_043812095.1 Candidatus Omnitrophota bacterium
TTTCAGTTTGCCCTAATAGCTTCTGTAATCGCACACACTGCGATTTTTCTGACTAATCCGGATTTTGGATTCTCCCGGAAAACCAAACCCGAGAAGCAATCCGAGTTAACTTACCTAAAGCCTCCGCAGAAAATAATCAAACGAGAAAATAAACCCAAGATGGAACCCTTCCAGAAGCTGCCCAAAAGGATTAGCATAGACAAGAGAATTCCTCCGCCTTTTGTGGAAAAAACAGCTATTTACAGCGAAAAGAAAATAGCTGCCCGCCGTAAAATCACTATCGCCAAACCGATCCTGGTAAACCCTGACATAATCTCTATAAAAAAGAAAATAACTATGCCTGCTCTGGATCTGGAGAAGATCAATAATACCTCTTATATGGGCTATTATCAGCTGGTGCGCGAAAAGATTAAGCGAGCAGCATACAGAAATTATACCTTAGATGAAATGGGGGAAGTCTTCGTCTCCTTCGTTATATCTGACAGGGGCGCCTTAGAAGAAGTAAGGATCATGGAAGAGAGAACCGCTTCCCGATCATTCCTAAGAGAGGTAGCCCTAAGTAGCGTCAAAGACGCTTCACCATTCCCGGTTTTCCCTAAAGAACTTGATTATCCCCGCCTGAGCTTTAACGTAGTAATCTCCTTCGAAATCGAATAAAACCCTATTTGACCAAGGCTTTAAGTTATTGACACTCAATAGAATCAGTGGTATATTGATGACCCAAAGAATAGGCTAAGAAAGGAGTTGATAACATTGCCAGAGATCGAAGTCAGAAAAGATGAACCTTTTGAGGTAGCCCTCAGGCGCTTTAAAAAGAAAATCGAGCAGGAAGGCATCTTAAGAGAAGTAAGAGACCGTAAGCACTACGAAAAACCCAGCGAGAAGAAGAGGAAAAGAGCAAAAGGAAGAGGAAAAGGAAGAAAATAAAGATGGGTTTTATCCTCTCCAGTTCCTGGAATGCCTTTCGCCATCAAAAAGCGAAAAAGATGCTCTTAGAAATAGCGGGTCTGGGCTATAAAGATCTAGAGCTAAGCTTTAACCTCACCTCTTCAATGGTAAAAGAGATCAGAGAGGAAGTCCGCAAGGGTGAGATTAAAGTATCCAGCCTGCATAATTTCTGCCCTACGCCTGATGGCGTAAACCGTTTTGAGGCCTTGCCGGACTATTACTCTATGGCTTCTACAGATGAGTCCGAGCGGAAGCTGGCTGTAAAATTTACAAAAAACAGCATTGATACAGCCGAAGAATTACACGCCAAAGCCTTAGTCTTACACTGCGGCAGGGTAGAGATGCCTAATCTAACAAGAGAATTAATAATTCTCTTTCAGAATAAAAAGAAGAACTTAAAACGGTTTTCTCAAATTTATGAAGCGAGCAAGAAAGAGAGAGAGCGGCTACGCAGTAAGTTCTTTGAAAATACCCTGAAAAGTCTTGATGAATTAAACTCCTATACCAAAAACAAAGGAATCCTCTTAGGTGTTGAAACCCGCTGTTATTATCGCGAAATACCGATCTTAGAAGAAATCGGTATAATCCTAAAGAAGTTTAAAGGTTCCAACATCCGCTATTGGCATGATACAGGCCATGCTCAGATAATGGAGAATCTTGGTTTCGCCCGGCATAAAGACTTTTTACGGCTATACGGAAAAGAGATGATTGGTATCCATCTGCATGACATTCTGGGTTGCCGGGATCACATGGCCCCTTCTAAAGGAAACTTTGATTTTTCAATTTTAAAACCTTACCTTAAAAAGAATACCCTAAAGATATTAGAAGTGCACCATCCCGCAACAGCAGATGACCTAAGAGAGTCTAAAGAATTCTTGAAAAAAGTACTGAATGAAAAGGCTTAAGATAAGAAGGCCGGTCGTTGCCGGACAATTTTATCCCTCCACTGCCCAAGAGATAAATGAACAGATATCCTCTTTTGTAGATAGCAACGCTCAAAAAGAAAACGCTTTAGCCTGTATGCTTCCTCATGCCGGTTATTTGTATTCAGGGAAAGTGGCTGCCCAAACCATATCGCGCATTAACCTAAGGAATAGAATAATACTCCTTGGCCCTAATCATACCGGCAAGGGAGAGGCATTCAGCATCATGACAGAAGGTTTATGGCAGACTCCCTTAGGAGATATAGAAATAGATTCAGTACTGGCAAAAGATCTTTTAAACAATTCGAATTTCCTTAAGGATGATGCCCTGGCGCATACTGATGAACATTCGTTAGAAGTAGAGCTGCCGATCCTGCAGTATTTTAAAGCTGATTTCAAAATCATCCCAATCGCATTCCGGGGAGAAGATCCGGATACGCTTAAGAAAATCGGTACGGAATTAGCCGCCCTTCTCAAAAAGAAAGACAACTTGGATTCAACGCTGATCGTGGCAAGTTCTGACATGACGCATTACGAACCGCAAGAGGATGCAAAACGTAAGGACAACGAAGCGATACAGGCAATATTAGCGCTGAATGAAGATAAGTTGTTAGAAAGAATCGTAAATCTTAATATCTCGATGTGTGGTTATGCTCCGGTAATAGCGATGCTAACTGCCGTGAAATTATTAGGCGCAAAAGAGGCGAAACTAATCAGTTATCAAACTAGCGCATCTGTAACCAAAGACAATGAAAGCGTAGTAGGTTACGCGGGAATTGTGATTAATTAAAACTATGGAAAACGAGAAAAAAAACATCGACGAATCATGGAAGCAGGCAGTAGAGAAAGAGAAGGGGAAAGCAGAAGAAACAAAAGGTTTTATTCCTCCGGAGGCTAGCTTCAATTTCTTTGTCACCACCCTATCCCTGCAGGCAACTATCGCACTCGGAGAAGTCCCTAATCCGGCTACGGATAAAAAAACAGAAGACCTAACCCAGGCTAAGTTCTTGATTGATATCCTTGATATGCTAAAAGAGAAAACAAAAGGTAATTTGAGTAATGAAGAATCTACCTTGCTGGAAAATTTACTTTATGAACTAAGAGTACAGTTCATTAGCAAAAGTAAAGGAGACGCGAAATGATTGATAAAGAACTTCTCGATATCCTGGCTTGTCCTGCTTGTAAAGGCGATGTAGAATTAAAAGAAAATAAAATCGTCTGTAAAAAATGCGGCAAGAAATACCCGATTAGAGACGGAATACCGGTAATGTTAATCGATGAGGCGGAATAAATTGTCGTAAGTTGTAAGTCGTAAGTGATAAGTGAGGTAAAAAATATGAAGAAAATATTAGTAATTCATGGGCCGAATTTAGACTTACTCGGACAGAGAGAGCCTAAGATTTACGGCAGAGTGACCTTAAAACAGATCAATCAGGGGATGAAGAAAATAGCTAAAAAGAAAAAAATTAGCCTGACGATAAAGCAGTCTAACCATGAAGGCGAGATTGTCGATTTAATCGGTGCGGCTAAAAAGAAATACTCAGGCTTACTGATCAACCCGGCTGCCTATACGCACACAAGCGTTGCAATCAGAGATGCCATAGCCGCAAGCGGTATACTCACTGTGGAAGTACACCTTTCTAACATATATTCTCGGGAAGAATTCAGGCAGAAATCACTGATTAGCCCTGTAGTTAAAGGAACAATCCTGGGTTTTAGAGATAAAAGTTACAGCTTAGGGCTGATGGCGTTATTAGATCTGATTTAATGCTAAATGGACCTGCAAATAAAAAGAATTCGTTCAAAAATGATAGAGGAAAACCTCGACGGTTTTCTTGTATCCTCTCCTGCCAATATTACCTATCTTACTAAATATTCAAGTAGAGACTCTTATTACCTAGTAAGTGCGAAAAATAATTTTTACTTTACTGATTCAAGATACACCGATGAAGCCAAGAATGCACTAAAAAACTCTGCTTCAATAATAAAAACAAACGGCTCAGTATTTAAGATTATCTCTGATCTCAGTTTGAAATCACGGCTGCAACGCATAGCTTTTGAAGAGCGGCATCTGCCTTTTGCGGAATATCAACAAATTAAGAAAGGCCTTGGCAGGAAGGCAAAATTAATTCCCACCCACTCCCTGATCGAACAACTAAGATGCCTGAAAGATCCGCAAGAAGTAACAAAAATCAGAAAAGCAATCAAGATAACCGCTAAAGCCCTGGATTTAGCAAAGAAATTCATCTCTGCCGGTAAAAAAGAGATAGAAGTAGTAGCTGAATTAGAGCGGTATATACGCTATCTAGGCGCTTCTAACTCTGCATTTGATATTATTGTCGCCTCAGGGCCAAACTCTAGCTTCCCACACCACATCTCCGGAAATAGAAAAATACAAAGGGGAGAACCGGTATTAATCGATATCGGAGTCGAGTTTTCAGGGTACAAATCCGACTTGACAAGGGTATTCTTTTTAGGTAGAATAAGTTCTTCTGTGAGCAAGGTTTATGATATTGTAAGCAGCGCCCAAAGAGAAGCAATTAAGAGAATCAGGCCCCAAGAAAAAATAAGTAAAATTGATCAGGCTGCCCGCCAATATATAAGTGATAAAGGTTACGGTGGGTTTTTTAGTCATAATCTCGGACACGGCATAGGGTTAGAAATTCACGAAGAGCCACAGATCTCATCAAAAAATAACGAATTATTAAGTCCCTCCATGGTATTTACTATCGAGCCGGGTATATACCTGGCTAATAAATTCGGCATAAGAATAGAGGATGTTGTTTTAGTGACTAAAAACGGATGTGAGGTGTTAAGTGGTGCTGTCCATAAATGAGATCAGAAACGGCCAGACTTTATTAGTTGATGATGGAGTCTACGTAGTCATAGAAACGCAGCACGTAAAGCCGGGTAAGGGTGCAGCTTTTGCCAGGGTAAGGTTAAAAAATTTAAAAACCGGCCTGATTCAGGAAAAAACCTTTCGCGGCAACGAAAAGATAGAACAGGCATTCGTTGAAGAAAGAAAACTGCAATACCTCTACCACTCGGGCAATTTCTATAATTTTATGGACCAGGAAAATTATGAAGAGGTAGCTCTTTCTGAAGATGCCATCGGCGAAAGTAAAAAATTCCTAAAAGATAATCTGGAGGTTGAGGCGCGTTTTTTTAACGGAACTACGTTAAGTATAATCCTTCCGAATTTCGTAGTCTTTCAAATCGAGCATTGTGAACCGGGAGTAAGAGGCGATACGGCAAAGGCTTCAACTAAACCAGCTAAAATCGAGACCGGAGCAGTGATACAAGTCCCCTTGTTCATCAATCAGGGGGAGAAGATAAAAATCGATACCCGTACCGGTCAATACGTAGAGAGGTGCTAAATGATGAACCTAAAAGAAATTAAAGAGATGATTAATTTAATGAATGAGAACGGGCTACAGGAATTAGAAGTTGAGAAAGATGGCATGCGCATTAAATTAAGGAAATCTCAAATTGAACACGAAGCAGCAAACGGTGCGATTATTGTAGAAAAACAGAGCTTATCCGCAGCGCCCAGGCAGCATTCTACAGAATCAACCAGCCAGGCAAATGATAATTCTGTTGAAATCAAAGCTCCGATGGTGGGAACTTTTTACCGCGCGCCTTCTCCTGAAGCTCCGCCTTACTCAGAAGTCGGACAGAAAGTAGAAGTCGGACAAGTGATCTGCATCATAGAAGCAATGAAATTAATGAACGAAATTAAATCAGAAATCAGGGGAAAGATAGTAGAGATCCTCATCGACAATGCCGAGCCTGTAGAATTTGGCCAGGCAATGTTCCTTGTTGAACCCTAAATTCGCGTAAATAACTTACGTTGCATTATATGCTACCGTAAGTTATACGCTCATTTAAAATGTTTTCTAAAATATTAATCGCCAACCGAGGCGAGATCGCTTTAAGAATTATTCGTGCCTGCCGCGAGCTAGGTATCCGGACCGTGGCGGTTTACTCTGAAGCTGACAAGGATTCTTTACACGTCCGCTTTGCCGACGAAGCTATTTGTATCGGAGCAGCCCCCAGCAGCAGCAGTTACTTAAATATCCCCGCGATCATCAGTACTGCAGAGATTACCGATGTTGATGCAATACACCCAGGCTATGGCTTTTTAGCAGAGAATGCGCACTTTGCGGAAATCTGTGAATCCTGCCAGATAACTTTTATCGGCCCTACTCCGGAAAACATAAGATTAATGGGCGATAAAATGGTAGCCCGAACGACGATGAAAAAAGCAGGATTGCCCATTGTTCCCGGTAGTACGACTATCGTAAAGAATAAAGAAGACGTGCTTAAGATTTCCAAGGTAATCGGATACCCGGTAATTATCAAAGCAGCTGCCGGCGGAGGCGGAAAAGGCATGAGGATCTGCCATAATGATCTGGCTCTGATTAACAACCTGATGACTGCCCGGGCAGAAGCAGAAAAGAATTTCGGAAACCCTGATGTTTATTTAGAAAAGTATATTGAAAGACCCCGCCATATTGAAGTACAGCTCTTAGCGGATAAATACGGGCGGATGATTCACCTGGGAGAAAGGGATTGCAGCATCCAAAGAAGACACCAGAAATTACTAGAGGAAGCACCCTCTCCCACAGTAGATAATAAAATGCGCAAACGGCTAGGTGAAATGGCACTAAAAGGAGCAAAAACCGTAGGATATGTGGGAGCCGGAACAATCGAATTCCTTCTAGATGGAAAACAGAATTTCTATTTTATGGAGATGAATACTCGCATCCAGGTTGAACATCCGGTAACCGAGATGGTCACCGGTATAGACATAATCAAAGAACAGATCAGGATCGCCGCAGGAGAAAAGCTTAGGATCCAGCAGGATCAGGTCCAGATAAAAGGCAGCGCTTTAGAATGCCGCATAAATGCTGAGGACTTTCAAAATAATTTTATGCCTTCACCGGGTAAGATCGAAAAAATGATACTGCCCGGAGGAAGAGGAGTTCGTCTAGATACACATATATATCAAGGCTATGTAGTGCCACCTCACTACGATTCGCTATTAGCCAAGTTGATTACTTACGGAAGGAATAGAAACGAGGCGATCAAAATAATGCTTAGGGCTTTATATGAATTTCAGATTGAGCCAATAAAAACTACCATCCCCTTTCATATACAATTACTTCAAGATTCAAGATTCTTAAGGGGGGATATTTCAACTCATTTTGTCCAAGAAATGTTAGGCGAAGAAGAAAAGGATAAATAATGCACGGGGAAGAATCTCGCAATGATTTAGGAACTATAAAAATTCATAAAAACGTTATCGCTTCAATTGCCTCTCTGGCGACTCAGGAAATCGATGGTGTAAAACGCGTTGGCGGCGATTTTAAAAGCGGCTTCCTGCAATTAATCGGCAGAAGACACCTCTGGGTAATCAAAGTGGAAATCAATAAAAACGAAGAGGTAAAAATAGAAGTACCGATCGTGTTAAAATACGGATTTAATATTCCTGATGTAGCAAATAGAGTTCAGGAAAATATACGTATCAGCCTGGAAAAAATGACTAATCTTTCGATAAAAGACATAGACGTAAATGTCCAAGGTATAGAAAGGGGGCAATAGATGAGAATTTTAGGTATATTTTTTTATGCCACTATAGTAGCATTAATCGGGATCGCACTAATAATCTTTGCTTTGAATAGAGTAAATCCGCAAGAGATAACCGAGATTATGATCATGATTCAGGAGAGCCTCAGCTCAAGATTAATCGTTGGCCTCTCAGGCACCCTGCTGATTCTGATCAGTTTTTCGGTTGCTCAATTAATTCTGGGTAGATTCCAACGAGAGAAGACTATTGCTTTCAGTACTGCCTCCGGAGAAGTCACCATCGCGCTCTCTGCGGTAGAAGATCTGATCCGTAGATTAGCGGGAATAATTCCGGAGATAAAAGAACTCCGGCCGAATGTCGTTGCTACAAAAAAAGGGATTGTGGTAGATGTAAGAGTAGTCTTAAAAGCTGCTGCTAACATTCCTGAAATAACTTCCCGTTTACAAGAGATAGCCAGATCCAAAATACAAGAGGTTCTAGGCATCGAAGAACAGATCGTAATCAGAATCCATGTTGCAAAGATCATCTCCCTGGAAGATAGAAATCGTAAGAGAAAAGAAACAGGAAAAGATGAAGATGAACCTACAATACCGTTTAGCGGTTATGGAAGAACTTAAAAGGAGGATTTGAATTATGGCAAGAGTCGGAATACTTACTGGCGGTGGAGACTGTCCGGGATTAAATCCTGTAATCCGTGCAGTATTTCGCAAAGGATTTGAAGATGGCCATGAAATCATAGGCATCCGCAACGGCTGGAAAGGCCTTATCGAAAATGATACTTTCAAATTAGACTTCTGCTCAGTTTCAGGGATTATTCATAAAGGCGGAACTATTCTGGGCACGAGCAGAACAAATCCCTATAAAAAAGAAGGGGATCTGCAAAAAGTCAAAGATAACCTTAAGGCTTTAAAATTAGATGCTTTGATCGCTGTAGGAGGAGAAGATACCCTGGGTGTAGCATCGAAGCTATCCAAAGATAAAGCTGCAAATATCGTAGGAGTCCCTAAGACGATAGATAACGATTTATCCTGTACAGATTATACATTCGGATTTGATACAGCGATAAACACAGCTATGGAGTGTATTGACAGGCTGCATAGTACCGCAGAGAGCCATCACCGGATTATGGTGGTTGAAGTTATGGGCAGGCATGCCGGTTGGATAGCTTTAGAAGCAGGTATGGCAGGAGGAGCGGACATTATTTTAATACCTGAACATCCTATTGATTTGGAAGAGGTCTGCACTCTACTTAAAAAGCGGCATGACCGGGGTAAGACTTTCAGCATAGTGGTCGTTGCAGAAGGAGCTAAATTCAAAGAAGGAACAATGGTCACTCAAGAAGAGAAGCTAGATGCATTCGGCCATATCAGGCTAGGAGGAATCGGTGAAAAACTGGCGAAAGAGATAGAGAAGAAAACCGGTTACGAAACAAGGGTCAGCGTCCTGGGACATATCCAAAGGGGCGGTTCGCCGACTGCTTTTGACAGAATCCTGGGAACCAGATTCGGTGTAAAAGCTATTGAATTAGTAAGCGCTAAGAGGTTTGGAAAGATGGTCGCACTTTCAGGCAATAAAATCGTTGAGGTCCCATTGGAAGAAGCGGTAAAAGACCTGAAAACAGTAGATCAGGAATTTTACCAGATCGCCAAAGTATTTTTTGGATAAGAAACGGAGCGCAGAAAGATGAGAGAAAAAATAAAAGATATATTATTACAGAGCATCCAGATCAAGGAAGACTTAATTCGCACTAAGCTGACCGAAATCGTGGGGATTACCGAATTGGTAATCAGCTGCCTGAAGAAAAAAGGCAAGGTAATCCTATTCGGCAACGGCGGTTCTGCGGCTGACAGCCAGCATATCGCAGCTGAACTGGTGGGAAGATTCAAAAAAGACAGGTTTGCAATGCCGGCAATCGCGTTGACAACCAATACTTCTATCTTAACCTCATTAGCAAATGATTACGGCTACGATATCGTTTTCTCCAAACAGATAGAGGCAATGGGTGAAAAAAATGACATCGCAATCGGAATCTCTACCAGCGGTAAAGCAAAAAATGTACTCAATGGCATCAAGCAGGCAAAAAAAATGGAAATTAAGACAGTGGCCCTCACCGGAGGAGATGGGGGAGAATTAGTAAAAATAGCCGACGTATCTTTAATGGTTCCATCGACTATAACTGCCAGGATCCAGGAAGCACATATTACCATCGGCCATATTGTATGCGAATTAGTGGAGCAGGAGCTTTGCTGAAGAATAAAATTATATCCTTAGTCGAACTTAGCAGAATACGAAATGAATTGAAGAAAAGAAAGCTTGTCTTCACAAACGGCTGCTTTGATTTATTGCATTTTGGACACGTAAAATACCTAGAAGAGGCAAAAGCCAAAGGTGATGTTTTAGTTGTCGCAGTGAACAGCGATAGCTCCATAAGAAAGATAAAAGGCAAGGGAAGGCCGATCACCCAAGAAAAAGATAGGCTGGGAGTGATCGCGGGATTAGAGAGTGTGGATTATGTCGTGAAATTCAACCAGAGCACTCCTTTAAAAGTAATACAAAAACTTAAACCTGATATCCTGGTAAAAGGTGCAGATTGGAATCAGGAGAGCATTGTCGGTGCTGATTTTGTCAGAAGCTATCGCGGAAGAGTTTGCAGAATAAAACTACTTAATGGCCGCTCAACTACTAATCTAATTAAGAAAATCGGCAAAATCAGAGATTGAAAAACTTCAAAAAAAGACTTCTAGAGAAAGCGCGGCTTTATTTGATCATAGATAAAGAAACACTCAAGAAGAGAGCTACAGCTGATATCGACAGCTGGATTAAAAAAACCTCTGCTGACATAGTCCAGCTCAGGGATAAGGCATCTAGAAAAAAAGATATCCTAAGGATGGCCTTTCGTCTCAAGGGAGCTTTATCAGGTAGCGATAAAATATTTATCATTAATGACTATCTTGACGTAGCGAAAATCATTGACGCAGACGGGCTGCATCTGGGACAAGACGATATTCCGGTTAGAATAGCAAGAAAATTATTAGGTAGAGAAAAGATCATCGGTATCAGCTGTCATAATATAAAACAAGCTCTGCAAGCAGAAAAACAAGGTGCTGATTATATAGGGATAGGGCCAATTTTTCCTACCCCCCTAAAACCCGGTATTACCAAAACAATAAACCCCGGTTTAATCAAAACACTAAAAAGCAAACTGAAGATTCCTCTCTTTGCTATCGGGGGAATCAGCTTGGAGAATATAAAACAGCTATCAGCTTGTGGGGTCAACAGGATAGCGCTATGCAGAGGTATTTTAAACTCAAAAAGCATTAACAGGACAGCCAGACTTATAAAGCGCCGGCTAAAAGCAAACTAATGACTCAACTAGAATCCGCAAAAAAGAGAACCTTGACCCCTTTAATTAAAACCATTGCTAAAGAGGAGAATATTCCGGCTACGCAATTATTAAAGAATATTGCTGAAGGAAAAGTAGTAATTCCTTTGAATAAAAACCATAAAATAAAAAAACCCTGCGCTATCGGCCTTGACTTAAGAACTAAAATAAATGCTAACATCGGAACCTCCACTGACAAATCCCAGATCCATTACGAATTAAAAAAGTTAGACGTAGCCATAGAATTCGGGGCTGATACGGTTATGGATCTAAGCGTCGGCGGGAACCTTAAACTGATCAGAAAAGAAATATTAAAACGCTCATGTGTTCCCGTGGGTACAGTGCCGATATACGAAATAGCAGTAGAAGCTAATAAAAAGAACGATGATTTCCTGAAGTTCGATACCGATGATATTCTGCAAATCTTAGAAGCCCAGGCAAAAGAGGGGGTAGACTTCTTTACGGTCCACGCCGGAGTCACTAAAAAAAGCCTGGGAGAATTAAAAAAACACCGCCGGGTACTTGATGTCGTTTCCCGGGGAGGAGCAATCCTCGCAGCCTGGATGATGCAGTCCAAGAAAGAAAACCCCTTCTATGAAGATTTTGATAAAGTTTTGGATATCGCTTATAAGTACGATGTAACCTTAAGCTTAGGAGACGGCCTAAGGCCGGGGTCGATCTTAGACGCTACGGATAAGGCGCAGATCTCAGAGTTAAAAATATTAGGAGAACTTGCCACCCATGCAAAAAGGAAAAATGTGCAGGTAATGATCGAGGGGCCGGGACATGTGCCTTTGGATCAAATAAAAAAGAATGTCCAGTTGGAAAAGAAGTTCTGTCACCAAGCTCCTTTTTATGTGCTTGGGCCCTTAGTAACTGATGTCGCCGCCGGCTATGATCATATCAGCGCTTCTATCGGAGGCGCTTTGGCTGCCAGCTTCGGGGCTGACTTCCTATGCTACGTCACGCCCTCAGAACATCTCAGGCATCCTTCCATAGAAGATGTAAGGGAAGGAATGGTAGCTTCAAGGATCAGCGCCCATGCCGCTGATATCGTAAAAAAAGTGAAGTTTGCGATTGACTGGGATAGGAAGATGTCACTGGCCAGAAAAAAACGTGACTGGAAAGAACAGATAAAATTATCTATAGATCAAAACAAAGCTAAAGTTTACCGGGCTTCATCAAAGCCTCATTTATTTGATGTCTGCACGATGTGCGGGAAATACTGCTCTATTAAATTAATGGAAAGGTGTATGCATTGAGACATCTATGCGGGTGTAATTCAATGGCAGAATGGCAGCTTCCCAAGCTGTACATGGCGGTTCGATTCCGCTCACCCGCTTTTGGTACACTTGCGCTGTTTTGCATTTTAGTTTTATCCGGCTGCGTTAGCGCTCAATATGTAAAAACGGTTCCTCCCGAGCCAGGAATACCGGGGATATATCACCGTCTGGAAAAAGGAGAGACCCTCTGGAGAATATCCAAGATATATGATATTGATCTAGACCGACTGGTAAGAATTAACCGGATTCAAGATGTAAGCAAGATCGAAGCCGGCAGTATGATCTTCGTCCCCGGCAGGTCAGAAGAGGAACACCGGTCCACAAAAGAGCTTCCAAGTGGATTTATCTGGCCGCTTAAAGGAAAAATCATCTCGTCTTTTGGGGAAAGCGATAAGCGCATGGTCAACAAAGGAATCAATATTAAAACATTTAGCAAAAATCATGTGCTAGCCTCACGCAGCGGAAAAGTGGCTTTCTTCAACAATGACTTTAACGTCTACGGCAAAACGATTATCATCGACCACCAAGATGGCCTGATGTCTGTATATGCAAGAAATTCAAAGGTATTTGTCAAAGCGGGGGATTTTGTTCAGCAGGGCTCAACAATTGCTGAAGTAGATAACTCCCTACATTTTGAAATCAGAGAAAACAGTATTCCAAAAAATCCGTTATTTTACCTACCATGATAAAAGAGAAATTTTTTGGCCGAGAAGACTATCTAGAGCTGATCAATAAACGCGTAAGCGGGCTGAAAGATCATTACCGGCAGAATATTGCGCTAATCGGTGACGAGACGGTAGGAAAAACCACTCTGATATTCCAACTACTGAGTAAATTCTGCGATAACCAAATCATTACAATCTACCTGGAAATACGACCGGTATCGATAGAATATTTCGCTAAAAGGTTTATCGGCGTCTTACTCTATAATTTCCTGATTAACAGCGGCGAGGCCTTAAAAGAAGACCTGGAATTTCTACTCAATAAATCACAAAAATATATTCCTCAGACAATCGAAAAAGCTAAAATTATTTTAAAAACAAATAAAAGAAAAAAAGCCAATATTTTTACGGGATTGCTTTCACTATGCGAAACACTCTATCAAGAAACAGGAAAATTCTGCGTAGTAATACTGGATGAATTCCAAAACCTAGAGAGCTTAGGAGTAAAAGATCTCTATCGCGAGTGGTCTAAACTACTACTCACCCAGAAGAATACGATGTATATCCTCACCAGTTCGCTTAAATTCAAGGCAAAGAGTATATTCGCAAAAGATCTATCACTATTATTCGGCAACTTTGAGCAGATTGAAGTCGGGCCGTTTGATATAAAAACCAGCGAAAAATACCTGGATAGCCAACTGAATAATCTTAAACTAAAACTCGGCTTGAAGGAATTCCTTGTCCACTTTACCGGCGGATACCCTCTCTATTTAAAGATTATTTCCGAGGAACTTTCAAAATCTAAAGAGCATAATTTATCCGAGATGCTGGAAAACCTGCTCTTTTATGATTCGGGCATTTTAAACCAACGTTTCTCTAACTATATCAAAAGGTTCTTCGATTCCCCTTACAGCAATGACTATATATCAATATTATATCTTATCTCAAGCGGCAGAAACAAAATCAGGGATATTTCGCATATTCTCAAAAAACAGAAGAAGGACCTGAACGCAAGAATCAATCATTTACTCGAACTTGATACTATAACCAGAAACGGAGACTTCTTAAAGATAAACGACCGGGTATTCAGTTTCTGGCTGAGATTCGTATATCAGGAAAAACTGCAATCTCTTACTTTCGATGCCAGCAACCAAAAGATAAAGTTTAAAGACAGGATCCAAACCCTGATCAACGAATTTTACCGCGCTTCGCAAAAATCGCTTTCTGAAAGAATGACCGAACTACTACGGCTCTTCGAAAATGAAACCGTCCAATTAGAAAACAAGCGGATCAGACTTAACCATTTCAGGGAAATCAAGCGCCTTGAATTCCGGGGAAGAAATCTTAAAAACGGGATACTCGGCAGATCTCATGATAACCTTTGGATTATTGCAATCACTCAGGGGCTGCTAACGGAACATGATATTCTCGATTTTTCTAAAGAATGCAGAAAATACCGCCAGAAGCCTCAGAGAAAAATCATGGTGACCCTAAGAGACATAGAGACTAATACCAGGCTAAGGGCATTAGAGGAAAAAGTTATAACTTGGAATATAGACGACTTAAATCAAATGTTCGACTTATTCGCAAAACCAAGGCTGGTAAGATGAAGATAGTGGTTATCTCAGATACACACATACCTGATAAAGCAGGGAATATACCACAGGCAGTAATAAAAGAGTTTAAAACAGCCGATATGGTTATCCACGCAGGAGATCTGGTAAGCCTATCAGTATTGAAAACAATGAAAGAACTCTGCTCTAACGTAAAGGCAGTTGCCGGGAATATGGATCACCCCGAAGTGAAGCTACAATTACCCGAAAAAGAAATTATTAAAGTAGGTAAATACAAGCTTGGCCTGATGCATGGTTGGGGAGCACCGAATCAATTAATTGAGCTTTTAAGGGAGGAATTTAAAAAGGACTGCGTTAACATAATAGTCTTCGGGCACTCACATAATAGTGTAAACGAACAGAGAAGTGGTATACTATTTTTTAATCCGGGGAGCCTTACCGATAAAATTTTTGCCGAATCTAATTCATACGGGATAATTGATATTAACGATAGAATTCAAGCACGGATTGTGAAAATATGAAAACCAATAGACTCTGGGCACCCTGGAGGATAAATTATATAAGAAATCCGAAAGGGAAAGGCTGCATCTTCTGTAAGGCTGCTAAATCCAAAACAGAAGATCTGGTAATCTTCAAAACCGAGTATTCAATCTGCATGTTGAATCTTTACCCTTATAATAACGGGCACATCTTGATTTCTCCGCTAAGACACCTGGGGCGCTTATCGCAATTAAAAGATATCGAAACTTTAGACCTTTTTCGCGTTTTAGGCCGGACTCAATCCATGCTCGATAAAGTATTGAAACCAGATGGTTATAATATCGGCCTTAATCTATCGCGAAGCGCAGGAGCAGGAATAACCGGACACATCCACATACATATTGTCCCGCGCTGGCAGGGAGATACCAATTTTATGCCAGTTATAAATAATACAAAAGTTATCTCCCAGTCCTTAAATGAACTACATAAACAGTTAAAAAATGTTGGACCAAAAACAAATTAAGAAGTTAGAAGACATCTCTCTGGCTCCCTACGCTACAAAAAGCCATGACTCCAGAGGAAGAATTCATAAGGAGAAAGAGCACCCTTATAGAACCGTCTATCAAAGAGACCGCGACAGGATCATACATAGCGCGGCTTTCAGAAGGCTGGAATATAAAACTCAGGTATTCGTCAATCACGAAGGCGATTATTACCGGACAAGATTAACTCATACTATAGAAGTCTCCCAAATCGCCAGAACTATTGCCGCGTATCTTAGGGTAAACGTTGACTTAACCGAAGCAATCGCCCTGGCCCATGACTTAGGACACACCCCTTTTGGCCACTCCGGAGAAGAGGCCTTGAACGAACTAATGACTAAGTTAGGCGGCTTTAACCATAACCTGCAGGGCTTAAGAGTTGTGGATTACCTGGAAGAGAGATATCCTAAATTCCTGGGACTTAATCTGAGTTGGGAGGTAAGAGAGGGAATAGTCAGACATTCTTCTACCTTTGATAAAACAGTTAAGCTCAAAGAATTTTCTTTATATAAAATGCCTTCTCTTGAGACCCAGATTGTTGATATTGCAGATGAGATCGCCTATAATAACCATGACCTCGATGACGGACTTACCTCCGGATTAATCAGAGAATCAGACCTGAAGGAATTAGATATTTGGAATAATCTTGATAAGAAAGTCTTGACACTCTATCCTAAAATCGAAAAAAAACTGAAGAAACACCTGATCATCAGATCGCTTATAGATATCCAGGTTACTGACCTGATCCAGGAAACAGAAAAAAACATCAAAAAAGCCAAAATCAACTCACTTTTAACGGCAAGGAAATATAATAAAAAGGTTGTTGATTTTAGCAAGGATATGCTAAACTTAAGGGAACCCCTCCGGGCCTTTCTCATGGAGAGGATGTACCGGCATTACCGGGTAATGAGAATGAGCATCAAAGCTAAACGCTTTATCCAGGAACTGTTCCAAATTTATACAAAACAGCCCGAGCAATTGCCTCTGGATATCCAAAAAAAGATACCCAGAGACGGCGTGAAAAGAGCGGTATCTGATTATATCGCCGGCATGACAGACAGGTATGCTTTAGATGAATACAAAAAATTATTCAACCCCTACGAAAAAGTATAAGTTTTTACTATCATCGATTCACAGTATCTACCGGGTGATAAACTCTACTTATGAATTACAACACCTGGTTACCCGGCTTACCAGGCTGCTATATCAGATATTCTGCTGTAACGAATGCACGATAATTCTCCTGGACCCTGCTAAAGAATCTTCTGTATTCAGATGCCTGGTATATGAAAAAAAGAAGCAACTGATAGATAAAAAACTAGTAATCTCAGATCCTCTGGAGAAAAAAGTCATTAAGTCTCTTACGGTAACCAGAAGAGACGGCATTCTAGCAATCCCACTGATTTCAGATGACATAATCGGAATGATCATTTTAAAGCGCGATGGGAAAGATAGCTGTTTCGATGAATCAGATCAGGAGATGTTAACCACTGTAGCGGAGCAGGCAGTAATCGGAATAAAAAATTTACAACTCTACGATGAACAGCAAAAGGTAGTTGTAGGAAGCGTAAAATCTCTAATCACATTAATGGATACCCGCGTTCCACAGGAATACACACATTCTCCAAACTTCAGTAAATTAGTGGTCGCTATCGGACAGGAAATGGGCCTGGATAGAAAACAGATCGAGAGCTTAAAGTATGCCAGCATGCTGCATGATACGGGAGAAATTGATATACCAACGGATATATTGAAAAAAACATCCAAGCTTACGGTTAAAGAATTCAATATAGTCAAGAGGCATCCGGCAAAAGGCGTCGAAATCTTGAGGCCGATACAGATACTTAAGCCTACAATACCGATCATTATGTACCATCATGAAAAGTACGATGGGACAGGATATCCCTCAAGATTAAAAAAAGGGCAGATCCCGCAGGGAGCAAGGATCATGGCAGTTGCCGACGCATTTGAAGCAATGGTCTACGGTAGGCCGTACCGGGAGAGAATAAATATCCGCTCGGCAATAAAAGAGATCAAGAAAAAGAACGGCACGCAATTCGATCCGCAAGTTGTTGAGGCCTTCTTAAAAGCAATTAAAAAGATTAACACAAAAAATTACTTGAAACCTGCCAATAAAAAGATATATAATAATAAGAACAGAAAGAGTAAGGCTAAACATATATGAACTCTCAAAATAATCAACAATTCGAATTATTCGCGCAAACAAAACACCATCCGCAAAGAAACAATGATTCAGCAGGGAGGTCTTTTTTGTTTCATGTAAAAAATCATGAAAAAATTATTCTGGTGATTACCGGAATGATCATTAGTAGCATTATATCCTTCTCTTTAGGCGTAGAAAAGGGTAAGAGCCTCGTTGCTGTCAAAGGCACTCCCCGGATGGATATGGCCATGACGAAACAACCTGTTGCGGAAGTTAAAAAAATTGTAACCAGCTTACCGGTTGAGATAAAGAAAGAAGCAGTCGCAGAAAAACCGCCGGCCTTGCCTGAAAAAGAAGGCTATGCTATTCAGCTTGCCTGCTATAAATCGGATTCTTACGCCAATAAAGAAGCTGCAGTCTTAAAAGAGACGGGACTGACCCCGATCATCCAAAAGAAGGGCGAATATACCGTCCTTAGCGTAGGCGACTTTCCTAACAGGGAAAGCGCAACTTTAGTCTTACCAAAACTCAAAAAACGTTATCAAGGCTGCTATATAAGGAGGTTGTAAAACCATGTCAATACACCCGTCGTTGAATATCTCAGATAAGGATAAAAAGCAGCGTTCCGTATTAAAACGTCCGGAACGCATCAAGACTATGATTGAGAAGGGCGAATGGAAAAAAGGCGATAAGATTTTCGGCCTACCTAAAATAAAAACCCTAAAAATCAAATTTAAGAAAGAAAAGGCAGAAAAAGCAACCGAAGCAGAAGCATCAGCTGTTGAAGGTACTGCTCCCGCCAAAGGCGAAGTAAAGGAACAGGGCGCTAAAAAAGCTACATCTGAGAAGTCTCAAGATAAAAAAGCCCAAGAGAAAAAATAATTAATGCCTTCTCTTAAATCTACCGCCAGAATTGCAAGTATTCTCTTAGTTATTTTACTTTTCAATGTTAGCCTCTGTTTTTCAGAAACGGCAGAAGTAAGGGCAGAGGGTATAAATTTACGCACTGATTCAAGGATCAACTCTGATGTCATCTGCACTGTAGATAAAGGCAGCAAGGTTGAGATCATTTCAAAGGCTTATGAATGGTATCAGATACGCCTGCCTGACTATGCCCCTGCCTATGTCAAGAAAGAATTGTTTGAATGCCTAGAGGAAACAGAAAACTGCCAAACCGCTAAAGCAATCAAGAGTGGAATCAACGTCAGAATCAGTGCGGATCTATCATCGGCAGTAGTAGGAACAATCGACGAGGATGAGATTGTAACCATTCTAAAAGATGAAGAAGGATGGTATAAAATCAGCCCGCCAAAAAACAGCTTTGGCTGGATACATCAGAGGTTTCTAAATATTACGCCATGAACATATTCGCTTTTCTTATTTCACTGAGTCTTTTAATGATCGCGGTGACCGTGCATGAATTCTCTCACGGCTGGGTCGCATATAAGCTCGGTGACACTACCGCCAAATATGCCGGAAGGCTATCGCTTAATCCTCTGGTACATATAGATCCGATTGGTACGATACTGTTACCGATTATGCTCTTTATCAGCACTAACGGCCAATTTGTCTTCGGTGCCGCAAAGCCGGTTCCGATAAACTACATGGCATTAAAAAATCCCAAAAGAGATATCATCTGGATCGGAGCCAG
>JBDRMO010000044.1:0-4436 GCA_043812095.1 Candidatus Omnitrophota bacterium
GGAGAAGTCTAAAACCTTTATGTTACATTATAGTTTCCCGCCTTTTAGCGTAGGAGAAACCAGGCCAATGAGGGGCCCCGGCCGTCGTGAGATCGGCCATGGAGCTTTAGCTGAAAGAGCGCTTATGGCGGTTATGCCATCGAAAGAGAAATTCCCCTATACAGTAAGAGTGGTATCAGAAATATTAGAGTCAAACGGTTCCTCGAGCATGGCTACAGTCTGTGCGGCTACACTGTCATTGATGGATGCGGGCGTGCCAATAAAGGATGCGGTGGGAGGAGTGGCATTGGGATTGATAAAAGAGGATAATAAAGCGGTAATTCTGACGGATATCAGCGGGCTAGAAGATCATTTTGGTGATATGGATTTTAAAGTCGCAGGGACAAAGAAGGGTATTACAGCCGTACAGATGGACTTAAAGATAGATGGCATAGGATTAGATTTATTAGATAATTGTCTGCTGCAGGCAAAAGAAGGCAGACTTTTTATATTAGATAAAATTAGTGCGGCATTGGTAGAGCCGCGTAAAGAACTCTCAGCATATGCTCCTCGTATAGATATTATTAAGGTCAATCCGGAGAAGATCGGAGGGTTAATCGGCCCAGGAGGGAAGACGATTAAGAAAATAATCGCTCAGACAGAAGCCAAAATCGATATACAGGATGATGGTAGTGTTTTCGTGGCTTCCAATGATCCTAAAAAATCGGATGCAGCGATTGCAATGATTAGGGCGATAACCGATGATGTAGAGGTGGATCGTGTATATCCGGGCAAGGTAAAACGGGTTACAAATTTCGGAGCATTTTGTGAGATCGCTCCGGGAAAAGAAGGCCTAGTTCATGTTTCAGAGCTTTCTGATACTTTTGTAAAGAAGGTTGAGGATGTAGTTAAGGTAGGCGATGAATTTAAAGTTAAAGTCATCGGCATAGATGAATTAGGCAGGATAAAGTTAAGTAAGAAGCAAGTTGAAGAATAAATTTAGCGTTGAAAGAAAGAAGATGACATGAGGTAACGGGAGTAGTTTTAATTGCCATCGGACTGATGGCATTATTGAGTCTGCTGCGATTTGACCGCCTAGATCTTTCCTTTTATACATCTTTACCGAATGTGCCTACGAAAAATCTTTTAGGCATTTTCGGCGCATATCTTGGTCAGATAATTGTATTTCTTATCGGTCGGCCCGCCAGTTTTCTTGCCCCGCTACTAATCTTACTATTAGGTGTAAAGTTTTTCAGGCAACAGGGTCTTTATCTAAGTCTGCCTCGGATTTTAGGCATTCTGATTTTATTCATATCGATAAGTTCTTTTATCGGTATGTTTAACTTAGAGAATGAGTATATCAGATTTTACCGGGCAGGATTCTTAGGTTCTACTACCGCTAATTTTATCAGTTCTTATTTTGGTAGGATTGGCGGTTTTATTATATTTATTACATTTATTATTCTTTCTCTGGCATTGGTTACAGAGATATTGATTTCCTCCTTATTTTTAAATTTTATAAATCGGGCTAAGTCTTTTGGGAGTTCTCTTTTGGGTTTAACGATGAGGAAAAAGATAGTAAAACTTAAGCCCACAGTTTACGAAAAGATTTATCCCGGCAGCAAGCAGAAATATACGCCATCTCCCAAGCTCAAGACGGTTTTAACCGATAGTATTGTATCCGGCAAGCCGAAGATTCAGATACAATCTAAACCAAAAGATGACCAGCCTGCGATAAAATTACAGGAGCAGAAAATAGGCGATTATCACCTGCCTTCTTTAGATTTATTGGATTCACCGCCGCCTTTTGAGGCTAGGCAAATAAAGGGAGACCTGGAAGCTAATGCCAGGATTCTGGAGGAAACTTTAGATGACTTTGGTATCCAGGCAAAAGTCACTGATATTGAACGCGGACCGGTGATTACCCGCTATGAACTTGAGCCTGCACCGGGGGTAAAATTGAACCGGATTGTGGTGCTGAGTGATGATATTGCTTTAGTGATGAAGGCACAGTCAGTGAGGATTATTGCACCTATTCCCGGGAAGGGTAGGGTAGGAATTGAGGTTCCTAACAGCCAGAGCAGTTTCGTCTACCTGAAAGATGTGATGGCTTCAAAAGCTTATCATGACGCACAGTCTCTTTTGACTATGTCTTTGGGTAAGGATATCTCCGGTGCGCCCATGGTAGCTGATTTAGATGATATGCCTCACCTTTTGATCGCCGGCACAACCGGTTCAGGTAAGACGGTATGCGTGAATACCTTAATTCTTTCGCTGATCTTTAAAGCCAGCCCCAATGATTTAAAGTTCGTGATGGTAGACCCTAAGATGGTAGAGTTGATGCACTTTAACGGCCTGCCGCATTTGTTATGTCCTGTTGTTACAGATGCCAAGAAAGCATCTTCCGCGCTTAAATGGGTAACTAACGAAATGGAGGAGCGCTATCGACTCTTAGCTAAAGTAGGCGCAAGGAATATTCAGTCTTATAACGAAAAGCAAGAGAGAATACCATATATAGTAGTAATCATAGATGAGTTCGCTGATTTAATGAGTGTAGCGCCTGACCAGATAGAGAATGCGGTTACGCGTTTAGCCCAGCTTTCTCGCGCCGTAGGAATACATTTAATCTTAGCTACGCAGAGGCCTTCGGTTGACGTGATAACCGGGGTAATCAAGGCGAATTTACCTGCGCGCATATCTTTTAAGGTGGCTTCTAAAGTAGATTCACGTACGGTTTTGGATATGAACGGGGCGGATAAGCTTTTGGGTAAAGGAGATATGCTATTCTTAAGGCCCGGAGAAGCCAAGCCGATCCGTATTCAGGGTTGTTTAGTAAGCGACAGAGAAATTAAAAAGGTAGTTGGATTCATTAAAGAGCAATCAGAGCCGATATATGACGAGGAGATCCTTCAGGTTCAGCAGAAGTCAGGACCGGGAAGTAACGATAAAGACGAGCTTTATGATCAGGCAGTCAAAGTGATTATGGAGAGCAACCAGGCTTCGGTATCAATACTGCAAAGACGTATGCGGTTAGGGTATACACGTGCAGCCAGGATTATTGATGCGATGGAACAGGATGGCTTGATTGGTAATTTTGAAGGCAGTAAGCCCAGAAGAATCCTAGTCGATAGAGAACAATGGTTAAAGAAAGATTTAGGCCAAGATAAGGAGCAGGAGCTTTGATTATGGAATCAGCTGGTGCGCGACTGAAGAAAATACGCCTTGAAAAAGGTATTACTCTTGAGGATATACAGAGAGCTACCAGGGTGAACGCAAATGTCTTAAAGACGATAGAAGGGGATAGTTTTACGAACCTCTCCCCGGTGTATTTAAAGGGGTTTTTAAAAATCTATTGTAATTATTTAGGGGTAGACCCCGGTGAATATATTTCCGGTTATAAAGATTTGCAAGCTGAATCTACCGGGACAATTACAGCTTCAGGGGGAATGAGGGAAAAACCGAAAAAATCTGCCTGTTTATTGAAATCTGCCTGCGTAAAATTATTCAGCTTTAAACCTTCCGAAAAGTTAAAGAGATTGTTCAGATCCGTTTTTTTCGCTTTAATCATATGGGTAGTCTTATTTTATCTAGGCAGATTTATCTCTTCTAGAAAAAGGGCGCATCTGGCCAAAAAGACAGAGTTGGCTGCGGTTGTGTCACCTCAACCTCAGAGAGAAGAGATCAAGCCAGAAGTGCCGTTATCCAGCGGAATACAATTGGTGGTGATGGCCCGGCAGAACTGTTGGATGTTAGTAAAAGTTGACGGAAAGGTCGTTTTTCAGAGGGTGCTAGAGAAAGGCATAGATGAAACCTGGCAGGCAAATAAAAAAATTGAGCTTTCTTTAGGTAATGCCGGAGGGGTAGAGCTTGAGGTTAATGGAGAGCTCTTCAAGAATCTAGGCCGACGCGGCCAAGTAATAAAAAATCTACTGATTACCAAAGAGGGTTTAAAGATAGGCAGATGAAAGCTATAAAGAAGGTTGGAATATTAAGTTTAGGTTGTCCGCGTAATCTTGTAGATTCCGAGAGTATATTAGGGAGAATAAATGCCAAGGGTTATCCTGTGGTAGATATAAATAAAGCGGATATTGGAATCATTAATACCTGTGCTTTTATAGAGGATGCCAAGAAAGAATCGATCGATGCTATATTTGATTTATTGGAATTGAAGAAAGAGGGAAGATTAGAGAAAATAATAGTCTATGGATGTTTGAGTCAGCGTTATCAGGAGCAATTAAGCAAGGAATTCCCTGAGGTCGATGCTTTTGTAGGCAGGGTTTCTCTTAACCATGAAAGCAGGAGGTATTCTTTAACGCCTGCCCATTTCGCTTACCTTAAGATTTGCGAAAGTTGCGTAAACAATTGCAGTTTCTGCATTATACCTAAAATAAAAGGCAGGTTTCAGAGTCTCGATATAGATTCGGTGCTTAGGAAAGTTGATGGTTTTAATAAGAAAG
>JBDRMO010000045.1:0-2479 GCA_043812095.1 Candidatus Omnitrophota bacterium
AGTTTGCGGGGATAGGGGTTTTTCTAAGGGCATATATGCACCAATACATGCAATCCCGAATATATCTGATTTTACGGTGAACAAATTATAAAGCGGAAGAAATCCGGCATCTAAAAGCAACAGCTCTCCTACTCCTAATGCTTCTCCCAAAGGCCTATTTTCAATGATCTTGAGCACTAAATGTTCCGAATTAAGCATGCTTCTCAATACTTCAACTTCAGCTGTGTTTAAATTTATCCGTCCCGGTTCAAAGGCTACAGGCTCAAGTACTATCTTCTTTAGATTGAGCTTCTTATCCAGAGCATTGATTACCTCTAGTTGTAAATTATACCCTTCCTCGCCATCTAACTCTATTTTTCCATAATCAGCTATGCCGTCTGAAATAACTAAAGAAGACGGATGCTGAAACTCTTCCTGCGTATCCTTTTTATAGGAGACGGTAAATTGAGCCGCTTCTGAATCAACCGCTGTTAAAGACAGCCAGTAAGTACCGGGAGAGATATTATTAATTTGTAGAATTTCTCTATCCCCTTTAGAATCAAGGAGTTTAGCGTCTAATATAAAACTATCAACATCATAAGCGAACGCATCGCAGATTCTTGCCAGATCAGAGGTCGCGAATTCTTTCCAACTTTCACCTGTAGGCAGCTCTAATACTTCCTTTAATCCAAGAAGAGGACGGTTAAAAACCGTTATTTCGCTGGGACTGTGTTTAACCAATCTACTTCCTTCCCTGGTGTACATTCCCATATTCTCATTAGTCAATTTAGGCGTCGCCCTATCTTTATCTTCAGAGAAGTTCCAACCGTCAAATAAGCCATCCTGATCCTGATCGCTTTTAAGTGTAGGATCAGGCCTTTCTATACTTTTGAAAGCAGGCACCTGAGAGCCTGAATATTCCACGGCATCAACTCTCTTGCCATAAGCATCTTTTAAAACCACTTTACCTGCATCATCCGGGATAAGATCAAAACTTTTATCTATAGTGTCAGAATAATCCTGAAAGTCCAAACCTATGCCGTTAAATTTCCAACTCTGCTTAAAAGAAATTTTATTACTCCTTAATTTTTCCGGTGAGAGCGATGTATCTGCATCGTCAACATTGAAAACTAGATGCTGGTAGGCTTGAATTCTTGTTCCTTGAGGGATGATTCCCGGCCAGCCGGCAACAAGCTGATCATCATCAGTGTAAACTTCCAGGGAAAAATTAGATAAATCGATTTCAAAGGGAGTGATATTTAAAATCTCAATGAATTCAGCATCCGGCTGCTGGGAAAGCCTGATCCCTTTTAATCCGCAACTCTCATAAGAATTATTTTTAATCATTAATTTTAATTCCTGATCTACACCGACTTCTAGAGAATCCGGAAAATACTCATTATCACGTAAGTCCCCGGCAGTTTTATTTTTTACCGTAACATCTCCGACAAGGCCTCCGGCCTCTTTAGCTAAGAGCTTTAAATAATAGAACCCGGGTTGAATATCGCTAAAGGTATGCGTCAAGCTTTCACCCGGATCAATCATCGGCAGATCTGCGCTTAATTCCTGAGTAAGTTTAACCATTAATTCATTTATCACCAGCCCCTCGCTTCCGGTAACAGTTTGCTTCTTAAGACCCTGTTTCCGAGCAGTACTTACCAAATCAATATATGCAAATTTACTGATTGCATCCTGCGCAGGGGTAATATCAAGCATAAGTGAACCACTGCTGACGATAACTTTATCGATCAGGCCCTCGCCGGAAAAAATAGGCACACCGCTTATCTCACCAACTAAATCTGAACTTTCAGTGCCGTATAAAAAACAGAAATATTCCCCATCCTCTACTCCCAGATTAGACCAGATGAACTTACCGGGACTGCCGCCTATAGGCGCTTCAAAATAAGTACCTCTATTTATCCATCCTCCGGAATCAAGCATACCGGAAGGGATAAGTTTTCCCGAATGGAATTTATCAAGTATCGTTTGCCTGAGGTCCGCATCCGAAGCATCTTTTAAGATCGCTGCTCTCTGATAGGCATCTTTAACACCCTGCCTCAAGAATCCTTCCAGAATCAACTGGACGTTTAAAGAGTTTAAATAGTGCCTTCTATTTCTATTTAAATCTACCTCACTATCCTGGGAATAGATAGTGATGAAATCTTCAAGTTTCTTGAATTCATCCCTCTCTAACACTGCGCCTATCTCTTCTATGACACTATACGGACGCCAGGAATATATCAAACTAGCGCCCTGGCCCTCTATTTCTAATTGAGAAAGCAGCCGATCAAAATTCGATACGTCTATGCTATTAACGTTGACCTTGGAAGCTTCATCAAATATGCGTATTCCGAAACGGCCAAAGATCCTTCCTCCTGAATCGAGCACATAGAACCATTTGCTCTCTTTTTTACCGTCATGGTTTAGGTCTGCTTCTTCCCCCTGGAAGTGCTTAAAGATTATATCCTCTTTAGAGTCTATACGGTTACTCTGCCTATCC
>JBDRMO010000046.1:0-2312 GCA_043812095.1 Candidatus Omnitrophota bacterium
CGAGGATAACGCTATTAAAATCAATTCTACTTACGATGAATTCCTCAACCTTCTGCTCTCTCATGCAACCAAAGTCCAGGAAGCTGAACACGGTGAAGGATTCTGGACTGACCACTGGACTTACAATCTTGACCTTTTAGAAAATTATCTAGGTATATATCCTGAAAAACTGAAAGAAACGCTATTTGAAAAAGAACTTTTCACTTATTATGATAATGCAGAAACAGTCCGGCCGAGAAGCGAAAAATATATCCTCTATAACGGCCTTCCCAGGCAGCTGCATTCGGTTACCAAGAACCATAAAAAGGCAGAAATGATCTCCGGCAGAACAACTTGGCCTCATCTGGTAAGAACCCAATACGGAATCGGAGAAATCTACAAAACTACCCTGGTCAATAAACTGCTCTGCCTGCTAAGCAATAAGATGGCGTCGTTTGATCCTTTGGGAGTAGGCATCGAGATGGAGGCAAATAAACCAAACTGGTTTGATGCACTTAACGGACTTCCCGCTCTTTTCGGCTCTTCGCTTTGCGAAACCCAGGAACTTAAAAGACTTGTTCAGTTTCTTAAGTTCTCTTTAGAAAAAATTAATCCGGAAAAGGTCAAAATCACTAAAGAAGTCTACGACTTACTATCCGGGTTAAATCGGCTCACCCGAGAGTACCTTGACAGTAAATCCCCTGACAAAGATTATAGATTCTGGGATAAAAGCTGTTCTCTGAAAGAAGAATACCGCCGCAAAACCACTCTTGGTTTAAGCGGCATAGAAATTACAGTGCCCCTGAATGAATTAATCATGATTTTAAATAATTTGCTTGAGAAGATACGTTTGGGAATTCAAAAAGCTTATGATAGAAAAAAGAATATATATTATACATATTTTATTAACCAGGTCATCGGATACGACCCCCTTAAGCCACCTTTTATAAAACCGACTAAATTCACGCAAAATAAACTACCATTTTTCCTGGAATCGCAGATGCATGCTTTACGATTAAGCGACAATACAGTTGAAGCTGGCAAACTATATCGCGCAGTAAAAAGAAGCTCGCTCTACGATAAGAAACTTAAGATGTATAAAGTAACATCTTCCTTAAAGGAGATGCCCGAAGAGATCGGCAGGTGCCAGATATTTACTCCGGGCTGGCTGGAGAATGAATCAATATGGCTGCATATGGAATATAAATACCTGCTTGAGATATTAAAAAAAGGGCTATATAAAGAATTCTTCTTTGAATTCAAAAAATTACTCATTCCCTTTCAGGATCCTCAAAGATACGGACGCAGCATACTAGAGAATTCTTCTTTTATAGTAAGCAGCGCTTTCCCTGACCGTAATCTGCACGGGAACGGCTTTGTGGCGCGGTTATCCGGGTCAACCGCAGAATTTGTGAATATCTGGCTGATAATTAATAGCGGAATTAAACCATTCTACCTAAACGATTCTGCTGAATTAAATTTACGCTTCCAGCCTATACTGGCAGGATGGTTATTCGACCGTCGCGGCAGGTATAGTTTTAATTTTTTAGGGAGAATTCAAGTAACCTATCATAACCTTAAAAGAAAATCTACTTTTGGCAGGAATGCCGCAAAGGTCAAAAAGATAATTCTGCATAACCGGTTAAAAGAACCGGTCAAAATCCAATCTGACTTTATCCCCGCGCCTTACGCCCAACAAATCAGATCCCGCCAAATTGAAAGAATCGATATATTCCTGGAATAGTTTATTAGAATCTACGGCTGTAGTAAAGACGCCAGACGTGGCGGGTATCGATAGTCTTCAAAGATCCGCCATAAGGATCCCAACCGATATCAAGCACTCCGCCCATATAGGGATTGCGGCTGGCCTCGCCGTATTGAAAGGTAAAATCTTCATTCTCTGAAAAGCGGTAAATTAACTCGCCAAAGAAGTTGTGGTGGCCGATTACCTTGGTCATATTGTTTGTCAAACCGTCTAGATCCTGCCAGCGAGAATAGGTATATCTGAAAAATGCGCCTAATTTTGTTATAGGCTGATATCCTAGTTCAAGACCGATGTGGTTGATATTATCATCTACCTGGCCTGCCTGCTCGTATTCATTACGCGTATAATCTAAATAAATCTGCAGCTCATCGCTAGGGTTGAATTTCAGTCCGGTTTTAAATATACTGTAGTATGGGTATGGCGGATTAGGGAAATAGCCTTGATTATAGAGCCAATTATTAACATCCCGGTAAGCCAAACCATTCTCATAGGTTATCGTGGATTGGTTCCCGCTATTATATATACCGCGGGGAAAATTGTCATAAGCTAGCGAGATGTCATTCGTATA
>JBDRMO010000047.1:0-12440 GCA_043812095.1 Candidatus Omnitrophota bacterium
GATGGCATAACCGCCATAAGCGCTCTTTCAGCTAAAGCTCCATGGCCGATCTCACGACGGCCGGGGCCCCTCATTGGCCTGGTTTCTCCTACGCTAAAAGGCGGGAAACTATAATGTAACATAAAGGTTTTAGACTTCTCCCCCTCTAGGGCCTCGATCATCTGTTCATCTTCACCAGTACCTAAAGTAGTCACTGCCAAACTCTGTGTTGAGCCGCGAGTAAAGATACCTGAGCCATGGGTGCGCGGTAATGCCGCAACCTCACAAGTAATCGGACGGATATCTTTAAATCCTCTTTTATCAAGACGTGTGTTTTCATTTAAAATTTTAGCCCGTACTTGCTTCTTCTCAATTTCATGCAAGGCGGTCTTTATATCGGCCGCTTCGTTGCCTTCAGGAACAAGCTTTTCCTCTAAATCTTTGGACAATAAAGCTACCTCGTCCTCCCGCTCTTCTCTACTGGCTAGTTTATAGACTTCTGATAATCTTTCTTTGGATAACTCTTCGACCTTTTGCTCTAAATCCGGATCGATCTTTTTATATTGCACATCGAGCTTTTTCTTACCGATTTTCGCCTGAAATTGTTCTTGCAGACTAATTAATGCTTTAAGATGACCGAATCCAAATTTTACCGCTTCCGAAAATACTGCCTCTTCTATCTCTTTGGCCTTGCATTCGAGCATAATTACGCCCTTCGAATTCGCTACCACCACAACATCTAAATCAGAGCTGTCTAGCTCTGAATATGTCGGATTAAGGATAAATTGGCTATTTACTCTGGCTACCCGGCATGCGGCTAGAGGCCCGTTAAAGGGGATGTCGGATATTGATAATGCCGCAGATGCTCCGATTACCGACAAGATATCCGGATCATTATCTCCATCGCTGGATAGAACAATTGCTATAACCTGAATGTCATTAAGCAGACCCTTAGGGAACAGGGGGCGTATCGGACGATCAACTAGACGAGCGGCTAAAATCTCACTCTCCGATGGCCTACCCTCTCTCTTAAAAAAACCTCCCGGTATCCTACCGGCTGCATAGGTCTTTTCTTGATATTCAACGGTTAGAGGGAAAAAACCCAGGCCTTCCCTGATCTCTCGAGACATACAGGCCGTAACTAAAACTACGGTTCCGCCATACTGGACAGTTACCGAACCATTAGCCTGTCTAGCAATCTTGCCGGTCTCTAAAATCAGATCTTCCTTACCAAATTTAAGTTTCAGTATATTATCTTGCATACGATCTTCGACCTTCCTTTATGATTAAGCCTCGATTATTTTCTCAAGTGAAGTTTATTGATAATCTCTTCGTACTTCTTGACATCTTTTTTCTTGAGATAATTGATGAGTCTGCGGCGCCTGCCTACGAGAGAGAGCAGACCGCGGCGAGAATGGAAATCTTTTTTATGGCTCTTAAAGTGATCAGATAATAAATTGATCCTTTCAGAGAGAATCGCTATTTGCACCTCTGCCGAACCGGTATCCCTACCGTGAACCTTGTATTCATCAATAATCTTTGTCTTTCTTTCTTTCATCAAAACCAACTTTCTTTTCACCCCCTCTAATACTACGAATTATTATACGCTAGTTTAGATAATTAGTCAATGAATTCTATTCTATTTTATTTTCTCTCTAAGAAAACCGGTGTAACTTTGGCAGGCAAATAAATAAACTGTAGGGGCTACTTATAATAATCAATGCCGCGTAGCAACAACTGACCATCCATGCGCTTAGGAGAGAAGAATTTACGCACGAATGCCTTTGCTTTATCTATATCGAACTTTTTACAACAATAGATATCGACAGAAATAAAATTTTTAAGCGTCAAGGTGTGAATTACTATAGAACTCTCCACCAACGGCGCCCAACCCGAAAGACCTGCCTTATCAGGAAAACGTGTATCATCAGTAAAGAATATATTCGGCGGGGCCTGTTTCTCCATGCCTAAATAGCCTACAATCTGATCTAAAAAATTATAACAAAGAGCCAAATCACCGCAAGTACCGCTTTTACAATCGTAAAGGTCCAGCAGCAACTGATAACCGAAGACTTCACAGGCCTTAATTGCCTCTGGTCTATCTACGGTCGTTAAATCTACTTTTTCTATCCGATTAGTCTGCATGATCTATTTTTATTATACACAAATAAAAAAAATGTCAAAGCTTTTTTACAAATTCAGAAATTGATGAAACATATTTCTCTTGCGAATCCAGGAAAGCCATCCCGTGGCTTCCTGAAATCTCAACAAACTCTTTGGGAGAGGCAGCAGAATCATAAAGCCTCCTGGCTAATGCAAAAGGTACCACTTCGTCACTTGGGGTATGTATGAATAATTTCGCAGCTTCAATTTTTCTAATCTTATTTATCGAATCAAAACTATTAGAGAAGATAAATTTCGGTAAAAATCGATAGATCTTCCCTGCCATATCCCTACCCCTGGAAAAACCTCCCTCAATGATTAAAGCCTTCAGTTCCCTCTTAGAGGCCAGGTCAATCGCTACCGCCGTTCCTAAAGATTCTCCGTAAGCAATAATCAGCTCGGGTTTTATCTTGCGGGTATTCAATAAATAGCCATAAGCCGCCTGGGCATCAAGATACAATCCCGCCTCATTGGCCCTTCCCTGGCTTCTTCCAAAACCCCGGTAGTCAATAATAAATACATTCAGGCCGATTCTGCTTAAGAGATTTATTTTATCGATCCGATTTCCAATATTACCCGCATTGCCATGGAATAAAAGAATAGTATATTTCGCCTCGGGAATAGAGATGAACCAGCCGTTTATCTGAACGCCGTCTTCCGTGGATATGTATACATCTTCAAAAGAAAGACCGGCAGCGGAAGGAAAATGCTCGATACCGCCTGAAGGATAATATACTCCCTTAAACTCGATATATTTAACATAGCTAAAGAGCAATAAGAGAAATAGTAATAGGATTAGAACGATTTCTTTAACCATACGCATGAAAATTTTAGATTAGATTGTATATCTATCGATTTCACTGATTCTGAAGCGTATCATTTATCTCCGCAAGCTTTCTCCAAAGCCGGTCAAGAGTTTTGTTTAAACGGCGCAAATTAAAAGAAATATCGAAACTAAAAACAAGCAGAAAAAGCAGTATTATCGTCACCAATGTGTCTAATTGCATATCGCCTCCCTCCGTAAATATTTTCGCTCCTTAAACATCGCTTACACATCTTTTAAATTAAGGTTACCGGAAGATTTCTCAATTGCCTGATCAAACACCCTTAAGCTTTCTCGCAGCTTTTCTAACTCCGGCGTCTTAGTCACCGGAATATCATCGCTGCCGCGAAGTTCCAGTTTGTCAACGACATACTTAATCTTCATTTTATTAATATCAATTGCAGGCTGATAAGCTGCTGCCTTCTCCTTCTCTCCCTGAATACTGGAGATCAGGCCAGATTCAGACAATTCATAAAGTATATCCCTTACCAGACGGATAGGAATTTCAAGTTCGTGAGAGATTTGATTTGCCGTTAGCGCCCCATCGCCATTTGAAAATTTTTTCACCAATAAATTGGTAATTCTTAAACTTAGTAACCTCTTAAAAGAATGACTAACGCTCAAACAATCTGCCTCAAATTCATAGGTATCTACATTCTGATGGGCGAAAGAAATTTCCGCTCCAAAAAGAACTATCAGCCAGCTGATTTGAAGCCAGACTAAAAATAAAGGAAGAGCCGCAAAACTCCCGTAGATAGCATTGTATTTCGCAACCCCCACCTGAAAATCAACATACAACCACTGTACGACCTGATAGATCGTCCCTGCGGCTATCCCGCCAAGACAAGCGGATTTAAAATTGACTTTGCTGTTAGGAAGAAATATATAGATAAAAATAAAAACTAACCAAATCACCGTATAAGGCAATAATTTTAAAACCGAGAATATAAACGGACTGATTGCGCCTAATACAGCCACTTCCCCAGTGATCACTCTTGCCTGGGTATTAATGAATACCGTCACACCGCTAGATAAGATTAAAAGTACCGGACAGATTAACATAATAGAAAGATAATCAGAGAACCTTCGCCCCAAGCTTCTCATTTTCTTTATTCCCCAGATGTCGTTAAAAGAGCGTTCAATATTACTTAATACCTTTATCACTGTCCAGAATAAAAGCGCCACGCCAATCCCAGCTACTAATCCCCCCCTTGTATTCTCTAGCAGAGAAAGAGAAAAGTTAATCACATTGGTAATGATTTCATTTTGTACCGGAAACCTCTCTAAAAGCTGTTTCTCTAAGATTTTTTCAAATCCAAAGCCCTTAGCTATTCCGAATGCCATGGCAAAAACAGGAACGATCGAAAGTAAGGAATAAAAAGTCAAGGCTGAGGCCCGTAAAGAACATTTATCTTCGTCAAATCCGCGTAAAGCCAAGAGAATTACCCTCAATGGCTTAACAATCAGGTATTTCTTGCGCGGCAACTTTCCTAAACTTAACCGCCAGATATCTCTTCTGATAAAGTTAATTACTTTAGGAATCATGATCTTAGTCTCACTTTCTTTCCAGCATCTCTAGAAAATGATGAATTTCGATTCTAGCTATTTTATCAAGCTCTTCAAAGGAAATCCCTATACGATAGGAGTCTGAGGTAATCATTTTATTGTAACGTACTTTCCCTACTAAATCGATTATCCCTCTCTCTTTCTCGCTCTCTGCCAGTAAAAATCTGATATGCAAATCAGATCCTTCTGCAATTTTTAGGTTAGCAACAATACACATACCCCCCTCACTGATGTCCGCCATCGTTGCCCGCCTTTCATTTTCCTTGTTCTTCAACTGCACATCTAAAGGATTATCCGACCGGTAAAATACATTGAGATCAACTTTATAGCGTTTATCTCTGCGCTTTTCCTTGCCTTGATAATCCTGCGGCATCACCTAGGCCTCCTGTTTATTTTTTTATTATACCATAAAAAAGAGAGAGTTCTCTATTTTAATGTGCATTCGGCTATACCTTAACTAAAGCAAATGGACAAATTTTAACGTATGCACAGTATGTGCATGCCATATAAGCCGGTTTAGCTTCAAAGCTTCTTCTTCTTATCCCGGAAGAAACATCCCGGATTGCATCTTTTACTTTATCAATAGACTCATTTTCTATTTTATTGCTTCCAATAATACCGGCTTCCAAAAAATATAGTTTTATATACTTAGGGAATTTACCGAATCTATTCTCGTAAGCCAACGCATATAGCGCAAGCTGTAAACTTTCCTTTACCCGTTTATCCGCTTCTTTCTGGCTTTTGACCTGAGAAGTCTTAAAATCCATAATCGTCGCTCCCTCTTCGTCTATATCCACCCGGTCAAAACGGCCGACAATTTTGTTCTTATCTAAGATAAAGGAGAAGTCCATCTCAATATAAGCCGGTTTTGAAACAAACCTTTCCTCGCGGTCAAAAAATTGCCTCAAAGCCTGCTTGCCGATACGGAAACGTTCTTCTTCATGCCTGAGGTCTAAAAAACCCTGCGGATCGAAATTACTGCTGAAGGCATCCAGAAGATCAGAAAGCTCGACTTTTTTACCGGCCATCTTAAGCCGGAAATATTTACTCACTGCCTCATGCATCGCGCGTCCGTAGATTACAGTATGATGCTCCATAATCGGTACGCGTAATAAATTTACATATTTATACTTTAGGGGACAAGTAAGGTAATCATCAATCTGGTAATAACTTAAGCTGATTAATTTATCCTGGGGGATTTCTTCTGACTTTAGTCTGAGAGAATCTTTCTTAGGGGCGAAACGCTCAATTGACTCTAATGCCGAACTCTTCTTTTTTTGCCTGATCAACAAGTCCCTGCCCTGAGCCTCCAGCACGAATTGACTTAATCGACGCAGGCGCTTTCCACCATAATCCTCTGCACTTGTTAGGTAAAGCCTCTCTTTTGCCCTGGTCATGCCTACGTAAAAAAGCCTGCGCTCTTCTTGAATATGAAAATCTCCTACCGGTAATATTTCCTTTATTAGGACATCCGGCAACTCGATAGTTTGCCTTCTGCGCGGCCAGGGGAAACGCCCCTGTACCAGATTGACCAAAAATACCACCCGGAATTCCAACCCTTTAGCTTTATGCACAGTGAGTACATTTACCGCATCAGCATCTAAGTCTGCTTCTACGGTAGCCGGATCATCGCCTGCTTCAATCAAAAGATCCAGATACTTCACAAAACTGATTACCCGGTCCTCTTTAGCCACTAATTCAAAATCTTTAACTAGATTGAAAAACTTAGCAATATTTTGCACTTTAGTTTCTTTTGCTGGATTAAGCGCCCGGGTCAACTTCTTCAGGTATCCGGTTTCGGTCAAAAAACTATATAGCAGTCTTCCGGTAGATTCATCGCGAGAAATCTTTAAGAATTTATCTAGATCTTCCAATATCTTCCTTACTTTATCTCTGAATTCTATACTCAGACTTGATAATTCAGATATATTATCAAGTTCTTTAAATACCAGATATAAAGATTTGTTTCTGCGCTTCGCATAATGGTTACATTGACTCAGTTCGGATAGATTGAGAGAATATACTTCTGAGCTTGCCAAATAAAATAGGCTCAGGGAATCCGAAAGGTTAGCTGCCAGGCGTAAAAAGTTAATGCAAAGCCTGACTTCTTCTCTTGAATAAAGCCCCTGATTACCGCTGAATTGCCAGGGAATTTCCTGCATATTCAAAGCCTGCAGATATCCCTGGGCATCAGAATTAGAACGGACAAGGATAGCAAAATCACTGAATTTGAAATTTCCCGATCCGACTTCTTGCTTGATTATCTTCGCTACCTGGTCAGCTTCGGTAGAATGATTATCAAAATACAGATGCTGCGGAGGTGCCCCTTCTTTTTTAAATCCGATTAGCCTTTTATCGATATTGGCTTTTACTTCAAAGCGTTCGGGATTATTATGCTGTATCAGGCGATAGGCGCTATCGAGAATAGCTTGAGTTGAACGATAATTCTTAATCAAGCTGATCTGCCTGGCCGACGGATACTCTTTAATAAAGTTTAATACATTACTGTAGGCCGCGCCCCGCCAGCGATAGATACACTGATCATCATCAGCGACTACGGCGATATTCTTCTCGTCGCCTGCAAGTAATTTCACTATCTGAAACTGCGCAAAATTAGTGTCCTGAAATTCATCAACCAGGATATATTTAAATTGCTCCCGGTATCTCTTGAGAATCAAAGGATGCTCGCGTAAGATCCTTAATGCTAGATAAAACTGATTACCAAAATCAAGCACTCCTTCGCGCGCCAACAACTCTTGATACTTGGCAAATGCCGCTGCTACCTCGATCTGCTGCCTGGCCTCTTCATCCAAAGCCTTATCCTGCGGATTCTCTTTTGACTTCAGCAGGAGATCCCGGGCATAGTTGAAATATTCCTCTGGCGAGACGTCCTCGTCTTTAGCCCGGCTAAATAAAGATATCAACGCTTCAATAAAACGCGTAGGATCAGCTAAGGGCCTAAAGTAAGAAAGGTCAAACTCAAAAAGGTGTTCACGGAAGAACACCGCTGACTCGGCGTGACTCAAAACCTTAAAATCCGGATTTAAACCTGCAACTAACGCATTCTCACGCAGTAATTTATCACCGAATGCATGAAAAGTAGAGACCCAGATATCGGTATAGCCGTAGGGAACGAGAATATCTACGCGCTCAAGCATCTCCCGGGATGCCTTATCAGTAAAGGTAAGGGCGAGAATTTCGTCAGTTTTTGCCAGGCCTTCGGATAATAACCAGGCAATCCTACTGGTAATGACCGAGGTCTTGCCGGTTCCTGCACCGGCAATAATCAAGAGCGGCCCCTCTTTATGCTTTACCGCCTCTAACTGCTCCTTATTCAACCCCTCTAAAATTTTCTCCATAGATTATGTTTAATTAGATTTTATCCTACAGAATGGGTCCTGCCTTGGCTTGTTTCTCGCGCATCGTTCGAATTTCCCCGGCGTGGAAATTCTTCACTCGGAGAAAATTCTCGCTCTGCCAGACATATATTAGCGGGGCAACCGTGCCCGCTCGAATTTTCTACGTGCGCTCAAAATCAAGCCAAGTCACCCATTAGCTCAGGATAAAATCTACTCATAGAATTCAATCCAGGTTTATTTTACCTTGACAATGGCGTATTTTCAAGTATACTTTACTTTCAATAAGGAGCTGAATTATGTATAAGAAATGTACTTTGTGCGAAAAAGGTGAGATGACCGGGAAAAAAGTCACCCGAAAGGGTATGGCCAAAAGTAAAGGCGGCACCGGTAGCAAAATCAGCGACTGGACAAAACGGAAATTCCTGCCTAACCTTCAGAAAATGCGTATACTAATCAAAGGACATCCTAAGAAAGTATACGTCTGTACCAAATGCATCAAGAAGGGCAATTTTCAAAAGGCCTAAAAGACTACCTGAAGAATATATCCTTAATCTCTAAGAGCAAGGATGATTCATCCCGCCAACTGTCAATCCTGGGAGTAAATATCAAATCGAAACATTCTGCCTGCATCAAGCTGTCCTTAAAACTACTCAACCCGAAACCTATCGCCTGATAAGTCACTATACCATCAGTCACCCAAAACTTTAAAGTCTCTCTGCTTAAGGTTTGGGGTTGTGATTTTAACTTCAGATTCCTTGCATAAAATAAGGGGGCGGGATTACCTGCGCCGAATGGCTCCAGTAATTCCAATCGCCCGACTATATCTTCAGTCAAGTCAGAAAGAGAAACTTCCATATCTATATCTATACTCGGTAATAGATCTTCCAGGGTAAGCCTCTGATGCGCCAAGCGGTTAATATTCTCTCTAAAATCATCTATATTCTCTCTGGTGATCACCAGGCCTGCTGCATGGCTATGGCCACCGAAAGTATTCAAGAATTCTTTACAGTCAACAAGTGCATCAAAAAGGTGAAAGTTCTTGATCGAACGCGCCGAACCGCGGCACAAATCTTCGCTCACTGAAATTACAATAGCAGGCCGGAAAAATCTATCTGCCAGCTTTGAAGCCACTATCCCTAATACGCCTTGATGCCAGTCCTCCTTGGCGACTACGATTACTTTATGATCTTTAAAATTGACTTCTTTATTAATCAGATCTTCGGCCTCCTGTAAGATCTTACTCTCTATCTTCTGGCGCTGACGATTATGTGTCTCTAGAATCTTAGCGTAATCTTGCGCCTCTTTCTGTGTCTGGCTCATCAACAGCTTCAGGGAATCTTCAGCTGAATCAATCCGGCCGCTGGCATTGATCCGCGGGCCGAGTATAAAACTGATAAATGTAGAGGTGAATTTTTTATTTTGTATGCCGGCATTTTCAATCAATGCTTCAAGCCCCCTATTTTTAGTCCGCGGCATCCTGCTTAAACCTTCCTTGGCGATTATACGGTTTTCACCTGTCAAGGGAGCGCTATCAGCGATCGTGCCTAAAGAAACTAAATCTAAATCATCTAATAATCCGGAATCGCTTATTGCCTGAGATAGCTTATAGGCTACGCCTACACCTGCCAGGTCTCTATATTTATAATTTGAATCTTTAAGCTTAGGGTTAAGAATACTTGATGCCGGCGGTAAAGAATGCTCACTCTGCTCATGATGATCAGTAACAATCACTTCGATCTTATTTCTCCTTAACTCTTCTATCTCTCTGTGATTATTCGTTCCACAGTCAACTGTAATCAGCGTCTTAATCTTCTTACGTCTGGCGATCTCTACGATATCTTTATTAAGACCATACCCATCCTTGACTCTATGCGGCAAATAATGCTCTGTATCTATCCCTTGTTTCTGAAGTGTTCTTTTCAATAATGCCAAGGCAGTTATACCGTCTGCATCGTAATCGCCAAAGATCATCACTTTATCTTTCTGTTCTCCTGCCTTCTTGATGATCTTAACGGCCTTTCGCATATCTGTGAATGAGTAAGGATCAAGAAGATCTTCCACACTTACCTTCAAGAATCTTTCGGCTTCGGCGATACTCTTTATGCCCCGGTTGATTAATATTTGCGCAAGAATATCGGATACTCCCAACTCTTTATTAAAATTATTCCGAAGCTCAATATCCGGATGTGCGATATTTAGTATTTTGTGTTTTTTCATTAAATGAACACATAACTTACGGAATGCTAATGAACGTAAGTTGTCTGGGCGAATTTAACCCCACACCCAGGTTCGCTGGGTGTGGGGTAAGTTCAGGCAGATAAGTTATGTTCACTATGTTCCATAACTTATGCCTTCACTTACATCTTCTCAGGGGCCGAAATTCCCAATAACCTCAACCCCTTGTTAATAATACTTCTCGCTGCCTCGATCAAAGCTAACCTCGCCCTGGTTAATCCATCCTCTTGACCCAATACTTTATGCAGATCATAAAATCTATGGAATGTCTCTGCTAATTCCTGCAGGTATACGGTAAGCATATAAGGATCCTGGGTTTTGTAACAGATATTCAGAATATAGGAGAACTGTAATATCTTCTTTATCAGCGTTATCTCCTCTTTCTCCTTTAATAAGGATAGACCTGCATTCTTTTTAAAATTCTTGATACGACTCTGGCGTAGGATACTACAGATTCTGGCGTGAGCATACTGAACATAATAAACCGGATTCTCCGATGACTGTTTTTTCGCCGTATCGAGATCAAAATCCAGATGGCTTGAGGTTTTACGCATCAAAAAAAAGAATCTTGCGGCTTCCGGACCTACCTCATCAAGGACTTCACGCAAGGTAATATACTGACCGCGGCGCGTAGACATCTCCAAGGGTTTTCCATCTTTAAATATAGAGGCTAACTGCACGATAATAATCGAAAGAGTAGAATCTGCATAGCCTAAAGCTTGAACCGCGGCCTTTAGCCTCTTGATATAACCGTGATGATCAGGGCCCCAGAGATTAATTAACCAAGTAAACCTGCGTTTATATTTTTTTAGGTGATAGGTAATGTCCGGAGCAAGATAGGTGTATGAACCGTCGCTTTTTATCACTACCCGGTCTTTATCATCTTGGAAATCGGTAGATTTAAACCATACCGCCCCGTCTTTATCATAAAGGAAGCCCCTTTTCCTTAAAAATTCCAGGGTCTGCCTAATTTCAGAGCTCTTGCCAAGCTTCTTCTGAGAAAACCAAGAATCAAATTTCACCCCAAAATCCTTTAAGTCCTGTTTTATCGTATCCAATATCTCCTTTACAACGAACTCAGCTATGTCTTGGGTCTTCAGCCTTAAGTCCCCAGTCTTCTTAGCTATTTCATAAATATACTCACCCTGGTAATAGTTCTCGGGAAATTCAATATTCTCTCCGTCTAGCTCTTTAAGTCTCAGCCGTACAGACTCTGCCAATATATCAATCTGATTTCCTTCATCATTCAAATAGTATTCTCTCCTTACTCTAAAGCCTAAGAAGTCTAATATATTCGCTAGACAATCACCTACTACCGCCTGCCTGGCATGAGCCACAGATAAAGGCCCGGTAGGATTTGCGCTGACAAATTCAATCAGTACACTTTTACCTTTACTCACTGTCAAACTTTGCGGCTGTACACCTTTTAATAGGAGGCATTTTAGCTGCTCGTAAAAGTATTCATCCTTTAAATAGAAATTTATGAATCCTGCACCTTCAGCCCTGATTTCCTTTATGGAATCATAGAAACTGGAGTTTTTTAAGTTTTCTTTTATGTCGCCGGCTAAATCCTGAGCAATGGAAAGAGGGGATTTTTTGACTATTTTACTGATCCTTAAGGCGATATTTGTGGAAAGATCCCCGAAGCGGGTATCGGTAGGAAAATCTAAATAGAGATCCTTAACGCAGCCATTCTCAAGGCCCAATCTGCTTAAAGATTCTTCTATAATTACTAAGAGTGACTGCTCTAAATCCTTTTTCATTCTGATTTAGTATCTACGATTGGCGATCTCTTAAATCCGAAAGGAGTTACCCGAGGGAAGATATCAATTCTGCGTTTTACGTATCTCTCGAGGGATCCTCACCCTCTTGGCATCAGACCATAAGCGTTCTAATGCATAAAATTCTCTCAACGGTTCATAAAAAATATGCACGATAACCGTTGTATAATCCAAAACCACCCACCCTGATTCATCTCCGGGAACAACTTGAGAGAGAGGCTTTATTTTTAAGCCAGATAGATCTTCATCTATAGTGGCGGCTAAGGCGCTTACCTGTCGTAAAGACGAACCACTTAAGATAATGAAATAATCACAAAAGCTAGAAACCTTTCGCATATCCAATACGATCGGACTTCTAGCTTTTTTAAACCTGGCAAGTGATGCGATGCGTAACGCTAATTGTTTCGTCTCTATTACTACCTACCTCCTAGAACGGGAACTGCCTATTTTTTTCCTAATATTTTATACATGCCTGTGCCGCAATCCGGGCATTTACCCTTCATCGCCAAGCGCTGATTCTTCATCGTAACCTGC
>JBDRMO010000048.1:0-6886 GCA_043812095.1 Candidatus Omnitrophota bacterium
TATTCATGATATAACTGAGATAAGACAACTTGAGAGAGTGCGTAGAGACTTCGTAGCTAACGTCTCCCACGAATTAAAAACTCCCCTTACCTCTATAAAGGGTTTTATTGAGACTCTCCTAGAAGGCGCACTTGATGATAAAAAGAATAGCCGGCATTTCTTGGAGATTATCCAAAATCATACCAATCGCCTTGATAGCCTCATAAATGATTTATTATCTTTATCACATTTGGAATCAAGACAAATAGAGCTCAAGAGAGAAGAGGTTAACCTGAAAGAACTATCTGATGAGGTAATTTCGGGATTCAAATCACAACTTAAGAAAAAGTCGATTACGGTTACTAATGAGTTGCCTAAAGATTTATCTCTCAAGATAGATAGAGACAGAATAGAGCAGGTTTTTACTAACTTGATGGATAATGCTATTAAATTCAATAAAGATAAAGGATTAATCAAAATCTACAGCCAGGAATCCAGCGGCAAAATTAAGATAGTAGTGGAAGATTCCGGTATTGGCATACCCGCAAAAGATACCTCACGTTTATTCGAACGTTTTTACCGCGTTGATAAGAACCGCTCCCGTGAATTAGGAGGGACTGGGCTTGGACTTTCTATTGTTAAACATATCGTTGAATTACACGGTGGTGCAGTAGGCTTAGAGAGCACTGAAGGCCTCGGTTCTAAATTCCACTTCACCCTTCCTAAATAATCAATTCTTAAGACTTAACTTAGATTTTACCTATCCTTGAAGTACATTTAATGCCCTTCGTTTATACTCTTCCTAGATATGTTAAAAATGATATCCCATAAGATTATTAGAAAACTAATCGGTTATCTCAGAGCGATGATTATTGAAGAGCTTGAAAGCATAGATGATTTTTATAAACAATGGGCATAAATAATAAAGTAAAAAAAAGAGTTATAGTTATCGAAGATGATAAAGATATCAATAAGCTAATCACATATAATTTAGAAAATGAAGGCTTTTATGTTGAGTCAATATTTGACGGCAATAAAGCGGCTAAAAAGATTCAGAAGCAACACTTTGATATAGTTATTTTAGATATTATGCTCCCGGGAAAAGACGGTTTCCAGATTTGTAAGATCATAAAAGATATACCCAGTATCTATAAGACCTATATCGTGATCATCAGCGCAAAATGCAATATCCAGGATAAGTTGTATGCCCATATCTTGGGGGCTGATCATTATATCTGTAAGCCCTTCAATATCTCGGCGTTAATAGAAGTAATTAAAGATTTGAGTTTTAAGAATAACGAAGAGTTTAGATTTAAAAACAGTAAAAATTATTTTACTTAGATTTTACATAATTTTAAAATGGTTTTAATAGCTTTAAATTAATATTTAAACGATGGTTAGACTAATCAGAAATATTATAGTTAAGAAAGGGGGTGTAAAAAATATGGAGACTATATCAAACATACGTAAAGACTTTGTGATGAGTAATCTGCGGCGTCAAATCAGCAGTCTACGTAATATAATGAATACTATAGAAATAGAAGATAGAGTCTATTTAGGTTATGCAGATGATTCGTTGAGAGAAATTGAAGTAAACTTGCGTCAAATTAGAAAGCTTTGTAGCGATAACTAAGAGAGGAGAGAAGAAATGAAGAAATTTGTAATTCTTGCACTGTTTGTATGTCTAGCCACCATGGGGCCGACAGTAATGAATATCTATGCAGGTGAGGTAGACATATTATTAGAGAAGCTCGTGGATAAGGGTGTACTTACTTACGGTGAAGCCCAAGAAATTAAAACCGAAACAAAGGAACAGGTAAGAAAAGAAATTGCAGCGGGAGAATCAGATGCTGTTCCTAAATGGGTGCAGAATATTAAATTTAAAGGCGACCTAAGATTGAGGTACCAATCAAACCATAATAAGACAGTAGCTAATCAGACAAGTGAGCGCCATCGGGGCCGCATCAGAGCTCGTTTAGGTGCAGAGGCCAAGGTCAATGATAAACTTAAAGTCGGCCTTGGATTAGCGACAGGACTGGATGATCAGAATCAGTCTGATCCTGATGATAAAGATACTATTCGCTCCACCAACCAGAGTTTTGACAGTTCATTTGCCAAAAAACCATTTAATTTGGATTATGCCTTTGCTCAGTACACGCCATACTCCTGGTTAATGTTAACCGGCGGTAAGATGAAGCTAGATGCTGCTGTTTGGGAACCGGGTGATTTAATGTGGGATACAGATATTACTCCTGAAGGTATAGCAATAGATTTAGTGAAAAAATTAGAAGGCAAGAATAATCTATTCTTGAAGACAGGTTTCTATGTTTTAGAGGAATCAAGCTCAAGCGGAGATGATCCTTGGCTAGTTCATATTCAGCCGGGAGTGAACTACGGGTTAGCAGATGGGATTTCAGCAAAGGCAGCTTTGACTCTTGATTATTTTGCCGTGGGCAGTACCGGTAATCTAAACGGCAGCTCTGGTACCAATAGCTGGTCATCCGGAGATTTAGCAGCTCCAAAAAAAGACGTAGTGAATATTATGCCTGCTTTAGAAGTAAAGTTTTCAGAGCCTTTTAGGGGCCTCGGGATATCTCTTCTCGATATTCCTGTGTTAAAGCTTTTTGCTGAATATGTAAAGAATATGAATGATTCTAAGCCAGATGATAACAAAACCGGGTTTATGTTAGGATGCAAGTTCGGAGCAGACAAAGTTAAAAGATGGGGAGATTGGCAGGCTAAATATAACTACGCTATGCTTGGTAAGGATGCAGTATTGGATATCCTCCCTGATTCAGACCGTTATTCAGGAGGTACTGCTATCAGGGCCCATGAATTTGCTATCTCATACGGATTAGGGGAAAATACAGAACTGGGTTTTGATGTTTATAGAAGTAAAAGAATCGGCATGGCCGAGGCACCTGAAACAATAGTCCAGGTCGATTGGCTGTTGAAATTCTAAACTAAGGAGGATTAAAAGATGAGAGGATTTGCGAAATTATTAGTATTAGGGGTTGTGGTTTTGGGCCTGGTTGTCCCTTGCTACGCCGCCAACATCACCATCAAAGGTTCAACTACCGTACTTCCTATTGCTCAAGCAGCTGCCGAAAAATTTATGAAGGATAACTCCGGAGTAGATATCTCTGTACAGGGTGGCGGCTCAAGCGTTGGTATAGCTTCAATAGTTGACAAAACCTGCGATATCGCAGATGCATCACGCCCGATCAAAGACAGTGAATTAGTAACTGCTGCTAACAATGGCGTTGATCCAGTGGCTCACGTAGTAGCTATGGATGGAATCGCGGTGATCGTTAATCCGTCAAATGGTATCAGCGCATTAAGCATCAAACAGATCAAAGATATATATACAGGTAAGGTTTCCGATTGGACAGAATTAGGCGCAGGTAGCGGTAAGATAGTTGTTATCTCCCGAGATACTTCTAGCGGTACTTACGAAGCATTCAACGGCCTGGCTCTTGATGGAGCGAAGGTGAGGCCGGATGCGTTACTTCAGGCATCTAATCAGGCAGTTGCCTCTGCGGTATCCAGGACTCCGGGTGCAATCGGTTATGTCGGGCTGGCTTATGTATCAGCATCAGTTAAGGCCTTAACAGTCAATGGAATCACTTGCTCTAAAGAGACAGTACTCAATAATAGTTATCCGATAGGCAGACCTTTATTTATGTATACTAACGGGAAACCAGTAGGAGCTATTAAAGAGTTTATCGATTTTGTAAAAAGTAAAGAAGGCCAGCAGTTAGTAGAAGATCAAGGTTTTGTGGGGTTAAGGTAAAAAATTAAGCGTTTACTCATTACCCCTCCAGGCACGGCAGGAAGTTTCTTTCTGCCGTGTCGGCTTGATAAAAATATGCAAAAAATAAAAGAAAAAATTTACGAATGGGGTTTTACCCTATTAGCCTGCGCTTCATTAATATTTCTCGTGGGGATTGTTATCGTGCTATTTAGACAGGCGCTGCCTATGTTTAAGGAAGTAAAACTATTGGAGTTTCTCTTTGGCAAATATTGGTATCCTACTTATGAGCCTCCTGAGTTCGGAATTCTGCCTTTAATCTTGGCTTCATTCTGGGTTACTCTGGGAGCGCTTTTTGTTTGTGTCCCTTTAGGAGTGGGTAGCGCGCTCTACATAAATGAATTAGCAGGGTATAAAGCAAAGTCGATCTTAAAACCTCTAGTTGAAGTATTAGCCAGTATTCCTTCGATTGTATACGGATTTTTTGGCATGGTGATTATGGCGCCATTCCTGCAAAATCTCTTTAAAATACCTATTGGCCTTTGTGCCTTTACCGCCAGTGTCATCCTGGGGATCATGGCAATACCAACAGTTTGCAGTATTGCCGAAGACGCGTTAACTTATGTGCCGCGTTCTTTTAGGGAAGCGTCTTTTGCCTTAGGAGCAAACCGCTGGCAGACATTAACTAAGGTTATAATACCGGCAGCAGGCTCGGGTATATCGACAGCAATTATTCTTGGTATCAGCAGGGCAATCGGTGAAACAATGACCGTCTTGATGGTTGCCGGAGGAGCAGCGGTTATTCCTAAATCAATCTTCGATCCGGTAAGGCCGATGACTGCGGCAATTGCCGCAGAGATGGGAGAGACTCCTATGGGAAGTACTCATTTTCATGCTTTATTCAGTATTGCGCTGGTATTATTTCTGGTGACGCTCTTTTTTAATGTGATTGCGGAATTAATCAGCAGAAGATTCAGATTAAGATTGGGCCTCGCGCGATGAAAAAAGACCTTAGACAAAAAATTGGTTTTGCTTTTCTCTTTCTTTGTATAGTAGTTACTCTTTTGTTTCTTATCGCGATAATATATTTTGTGGTCGTAAGAGGAGTAAGAGTTATCTCCTGGGAATTTTTAACCCAAGTGCCAAGAGCTGCGATGACTCAAGGAGGAGTGGCGCCGGCGATTGTAGGTACATTCTATCTTACTTTAGGCGCAATTATATTCGCTCTTCCTTTAGGCTTGGCCTGTGCGGTATATCTTTGTGAATATAGCCCCAAGGGATTTTTTGTGAATATCATCAGAATGAGTATAAATAATCTTGCAGGTGTTCCTTCAGTTGTTTTCGGCCTCTTTGGTTTAGCGGTATTTGTTAAGTTTTTTGGATTTGGCGTTTCAATATTATCCGGTAGTCTGACCCTGGGCATCCTAGCTCTTCCAATATTGATTTCCGCAACCCAGGAAGCACTCTTAGCCGTTCCGCAGTCATTGAGAGAAGCTTCTTTGGCTTTAGGGGCGACTAAATGGCAGACGATTAAAAAGGTAGTTTTACCGGCTGCCTTACCGGGGATACTCACGGGTGTAATATTGAGTATCGGAAGAGTGGCAGGGGAGACAGCGCCAATCCTTTTTACCGCCGGGACATTTTATATGCGTGGATATCCAAAATCCATATTTTCTGAAGTTATGGCTCTGCCCTATCATATTTTTGCTTTGATGACCGAAGGGACCCATCCTGCACAACAGACTTCAATCGCTTATGGTTGCGCATTAATTCTTCTGGTGTTAGTTTTAACGGTTTCATTTATTGCTATAGTCATCCGCTCAAGACAGAGGAGTCTCTATCATGCATGAAAAAATAAAGATTAAAACCAGAAATATTGATTTTTTCTACGGCAAATCTCAAGCACTGAAGAATATCAATATGGATATAAATGCTAATTGCGTTACAGCTATTATCGGGCCTTCAGGATGCGGTAAATCGACTTTCATCAGGTTGATCAATCGCATGAACGAACTCATTCCCAATACTAATTTTAAAGGCAGCCTGTATTTAGAAGAAAAAGATATGTTTGCTCCTGATATTGATCCGGTTGAAATCAGAAAACATGTAGGAATGGTTTTTCAGAAGCCGAATCCCTTTCCTAAAAGTATTTTTGAAAATATCGCTTACGGTTTGATTGTAAATGGCATAAAAGATAAACTCTATATCGAAAATAAAGTTATAGAGTCTTTAAAAAAAGCGGCACTCTGGGAAGAAGTAAAAGATAGGCTTAATGATAATGCCCTTGGGTTATCAGGAGGCCAGCAGCAGCGGCTGTGTATCGCAAGGTGTTTAGCAGTTGACCCGCAGGTACTATTATTTGATGAGCCCTGTGCAAGTTTAGACCCGATTTCAACCGCTAAGATAGAAGAATTAATCATGGAGCTGAAGAAGAGTTACACTATTGTCATCGTTACGCACAATATGCAGCAGGCAGCGAGAGTATCTGACTTCACCGCATTCTTTTTACTTGGGGAACTAATTGAGTATGGCAAAACACAGGATATTTTTACTGCCCCAAAGGATAAACGGACAGAGGATTATATAACCGGGAGATTTGGATAGAATGAAGAAAGTTCTATTTGTCTGTATTGAAAATTCTTGTAGAAGCCAGATGGCAGAAGCTTTTGCCAAAGAGCTAGGAAAAGGCATTATCGAGGCTTACAGCGCAGGCTCTAAACCATTGGGTAAAGTTAATCCAAGTGCTATAGCAGTAATGAAAGAGGTAGGTATAGATATATCAAATGCAAATTCAAAAGGATTTGATCAGCTTGCTTTGAAATCTTATAATTACGTGGTAACATTAGGTTGTCAAGATACTTGTCCATTTATCCCTGCAAAGAATCATATAAGTTGGGAAATAGACGATCCCAAAGGTAAGGAATTAGCATATTTTCGTAAGGTACGAGACGAGATAAAAAATAAGGTAGAAAGATTTATAGAAAGAATAGCATATATTCAAAATTGGAAATGAATTTAAGAGATAGGAGAGAAAATGGATAGACATTTCGATGAAGTTTTAAAAAAGTTAAATACAGATATCCTGAAGATGGCGACAATGGCGGAAGAAGCAATACATAATTCGATAGAGGCCCTAAAGAATAGGGACGGGAGTCT
>JBDRMO010000049.1:0-17141 GCA_043812095.1 Candidatus Omnitrophota bacterium
GCGTGTTATTTCTCACCCGCAGCAGAAAAGACTTATGATCGCTCAATAGCTAACTTTATAAGTACTCAAAAATGAAAAACAGGCTGCCTGATTGGTTTAAACAGGAAATACCCGATGAGAGAATTTTCAAGATTTCACGCTTGATCTCTAAGTTTGGCTTAAATTCTGTCTGCCGGCAAGCCCGGTGTCCGAATATATCTGATTGCTTCAGGGATAATCAGGCAACTTTTATGATTTTAGGGAATACCTGTACGAGAAATTGCCGATTCTGCAATGTAAGAAAAACTGGCCTAGAACTTTCTTTGCTCGATCAAGATGAGCCTTATAGGATCAGTCAGTTGGTTAAGCTTCTAGGTTTGGGTTTTGTAGTAATCACTTCGGTTACACGGGATGATTTAATTGATGGCGGTGCTTCGATATTTGCTAAAACCATAGAATTGATCCGCCAAAATAATTCAGATACAAAAATTGAAGTTTTGATTCCGGACTTTCAAGGTAAGCTTGAAAGTCTGCAAAATGTATTAAATGCAAGGCCTGATATAATCGCACATAATATTGAAACAGTAGAGCGGCTTTACACTGAACTAAGGCCGATGGCTGATTACCGGCGGTCTTTAGATATAATCAGTAAAATAAAGAAGTTAAAACCAGAGATTACTACTAAGTCGTCTATAATGCTTGGAGTAGGAGAGAGACGTGCGGAAGTTATCAAAGCGATAGAGGATTTAAAAGATCATCAATGCGATTGCCTGACTTTAGGGCAGTATCTAGCTCCGTCAAGCGAACATTATCCGGTAAAAGAATTTGTCACAATCGCAGAGTTCAGGGAGTATGGAGAGATAGCTTTGAAAGCAGGCTTTAAGGCAGTTTTATCAGGGCCAAAAGTGCGTAGTTCTTATAAAGCAGAGGAGTTGCATCGTGAGTTTAGTCACGCATGATCTGATAATTATCGGTGCAGGGCCGGCAGGTTTAACCGCCGGGCTGTACGCCGGAAGATCGCGCTTAAAAACCTTGATTTTAGAAAAGCTTTCCGTAGGCGGAAGGATATTATTGACAGAGAGTATCGAGAATTATCCGGGTTTTATAGACGGGGTTGCTCCTTCTGATTTGATCAAGCGCATAGAAGGGCAGGTAAGAAAGCTGGATGTTAAGATCAGTTATGAAGAAGTGCTGGAATTAGATTGTGAGTTGATCTCGGTTAAGACTGATCTAAAGACTTATTCAGCAGGCGCTATAATAATTGCCACCGGTGCTCATCCGAAAAGATTAGGAATTACCGGAGAAGAAAAATTTACCGGCAGAGGAGTCTCTTATTGTGCTATCTGTGACGGGGCATTCTATAGAGATAAGGATGTGATGATTATCGGCGGCGGGAATTCTATGGCAGAGGAGGCGTTATTTTTGACGCGTTTTGCGAAACAGGTAAATATCGTCCATAGGAGAAGTGAACTGCGGGCATCGGAGGTGCTGCAGGAAAGGCTTAGAAAGAATAAAAAAATTAATTTTATTCTGCATTCAGTAATATCAAAGATAACCGGTTCCGATAAGGTCGAATCAGTACAGATAAAAGATGTAAATTCGGGCGAAGAGCGTATTATGCGCTGTGACGGAGTATTTATTTATGTCGGTTATACACCGGATACGCAATTTGTTAAAGATAAGCTTAAATTGGATGATAACGGATTTATTATTACGCAAGATGATCTTTCGACATCAGTAGAAGGCATATTTGCCTGCGGGGATTGTAGAAAGAAGACCCTCTATCAAGTAATCACTGCCTGTGGAGACGGAGCAACAGCTGCTGACTCTGCATACAAACTTATCGCGAGTAAACTAAAATGAAAAAACAATTTCCCACTAAGAACAAAAAATTGACTGATTGGGTTAATAAGATGGTACAGCTTTGTGAGCCAGATGATATTGTATGGATTGATGGTACTGATCTTCAAAGAGAAGCCCTGGAAAAAGAAGCAGTAGAGGATGGGGAGATTATCCGTTTAGATCAAGATAAGCTTCCCGGTTGCTTCTTACATCGTACTGCTAAAAATGATGTTGCCCGCACAGAGCACCTTACTTTTATCTGTACTAAGGATAAACGTGATGCCGGACCGAATAATAACTGGATGTCTCCGCCTGAAGCTTACAAGAAGGCAAAAGCGATATTCAAAGGGTCTATGCGTACAAGGACGATGTATGTGATTCCTTTTTCTATGGGGCCGGTCGGTTCCTCTTTTAGTAAAATCGGAGTAGAATTAACTGATTCCAAATACGTAGTTTTGAATATGTTGATTATGACGCGCGTAGGAGAAGCGGTTTTAAGACAGTTGGAAAGAGAAGATAAATTTACCAAGTGTCTACATGCAAAGGCGCAGATCGACATAAATAAAAGGCTGATATTACATTTTCCGGAAGATAACACTATCTGGAGCGTTAACTCAGGATACGGCGGAAATGTACTTTTAGGAAAGAAATGCTTATCTTTGCGTATAGCCAGTTTTCTCGCCCGTAAAGAAAAGTGGTTGGCAGAACATATGTTACTTCTGGGGATTGAGGAACCTAACGGGCACATCGAATATATCGCCGGTGCCTTTCCCAGCGCCTGCGGCAAGACAAATCTGACAATGCTTGAGCCGCCCGAAGGCCTGAAAAATAAGGGGTATAGAATTTGGACAGTAGGGGATGATATTGCCTGGATGCGTGTTGATTCCGACGGGGCATTATGGGGGGTTAACCCTGAAACAGGCTTTTTTGGGGTTGCGCCGGGCACAAACTCTGAAACTAACCCGAATATGTTAAAGACAATAAATAAGAATACGATTTTTACAAATGTATTACAAAAACCGGATGGTACGGTTTGGTGGGAAGGTGCTGATGGAGATGTCCCTGCAGAAGGTATTGATTGGCAGGGCCGTCCATGGAAACCGGGTATGCTTGATGAGAATGGCAAACCTGTTGCCGGGGCGCATCCGACTAGTCGATTTACTGCTCCGATTATAAACGCTCCCACTGCTTCATTTAGATTAGAGCAGCATCATGGTGTGCCTATCTCGGCGATGATCTTTGGGGGTCGCAGGCAACATCTTGCTCCTTTAGTTTATGAAGCTTTTAACTGGCAACACGGAGTATTTATAGGGGCAACTATGGCTTCAGAACGTACATCTGCACAGGTTGGTAAATTAGGAGAGGTACGTCGGGATCCCATGGCGATGTTTCCTTTTTGCGGTTATAATATGGCGGACTATTTTAAGCATTGGTTAGCGATGGGTAAGGGAATGAAAAAACCTCCGAGAATCTTTCATGTAAACTGGTTTAGGACTGATCAGAACGGGAAATTCTTGTGGCCGGGATTTAAAGAGAATCTCAGGGTATTAGAGTGGATATTAGATCGTTGTAATAATAAGGTCTCAGCAGTTGAGACTGCTATAGGTTTTATCCCTCATGCCTCTGATTTAGATATGACCGGTTTAGATTTACCTAAGGGTACGTTAGAGGAACTTTTAGCGGTGAATAAACAGGACTGGCTTGAGGAAGCAGAGGGTATAGAAGAGTTCTTTAAAAAATTCGCAGGGGATTTACCTCTAGAGATGTGGCAGGAGTTTAGAGCTTTAGAGAAACGCCTGAAAGCTTAAAGCTTAAAATTGGAGGGCAGGAGAAAAATGCTGAGGACGGAGTTTAAGGACCTAAAACTTTTTAAAAGAGGCAAAGTAAGGGATGTCTATGACCTTGGGGATAAGCTGCTGATAATTTCTACCGATAGGATCTCCTGTTTTGATGTAATTTTACCGAATGCCATACCCAATAAAGGGAAAGTGCTGACGGCTTTATCCTCTTTCTGGTTTGATTTTATTCAAGATATAACCTCTCACCATTTTATTACCTCAGATATAAATAGTTACCCCGAAGAGCTAAGAAAATACAGTGAGGAACTCTCCGGGCGTTCGATGATAGTTTCAAAGACTAAACCCATCCCTGTAGAGTGTGTGGTCAGAGGATATCTCTCCGGTTCAGGCTGGAAGGAATATCAGAGGAGTGATTCGGTCTGCGGGATTAAGCTTCCCAAAGGGCTTAAAGAGTCTGATAAGCTCCCCGAGGTCATATTTACGCCTTCAACTAAAGCCGAGGAAGGGCATGATCAAAACGTCAACCAGGATTTTATTGAACAGCAGATCGGCAAGGAGACAGCCGACAGAATAACGCAACTGAGCAAAGATATTTACAGCAAGGCCAGTGATTATGCGGTTTCGCGCGGTATTATTATCGCCGATACAAAATTTGAGTTTGGAGTTTTAGGGGATAAGATTATTATCATTGACGAAGTTCTTACTCCGGATTCGTCACGTTTCTGGCCAAAAGATGAATATTCTCCGGGTAAAGCACAGCCCAGTTTTGATAAACAGTTTGTTAGGGATTATCTTGAGACTTTAGATTGGGATAAGACTCCTCCGGCACCCGAGTTACCCGAGGAGATTATTCAGAAAACAAGCGCTAAGTATCTTGAGGCATATAAAAAAATTACCGGAAAAAATCTAGTATAAGTTATGGAACGCTTTAAAAAGGCCTTGGGAATATTATTTAGGATTGCGATCAGTATCGCATTGCTTGTTTTTTTATTGACGCAGGTAGATAAAGAAAGCTTATTTGAGGTAATCAGGAACGCAAATAAGCCGTTTTTATTACTGGGATTTTTTATTCTTTTCTTTAATTATGTATTGTGTTTATTCCGCTGGGAGATGTTGCTTAAAACGCTTAATATTCATCTACCTTTAAAAAGAGTGATTATGTCTTTTGCCGGAGGACATTTCTTTAATTTATTTATGCCTTCGACTATCGGCGGTGACCTGATGCGTAGCATCGATTTAACCCTGCATACTAAGAAGCCGAAGGAGGTCATTGCTACGATTTTTCTTGACCGCTTAAGCGGTTATATTGGCCTGGTATTATTAGCCTTGATGTCTTTGTCAGTTGGCTGGAGGCTGGTAAGGAATCAGATGATCCTGTTTTGCGTAGCAGGTATCACCGGAGTCTTAATTATCATCTTGTTGGTTCTTTTTAATAAAAAAATGTATAAAATAATTAATCAGCTTTTGCATTCTCCTAAAGCAGGCCAAATCAGAGAATTGATCAAGAATTTACACCAAGAGATACATTATTTCAGACATCATGAGAAAGCTGTAGTAAGCAGTCTGATCCTTTCTGTTTTTGTTCAGGCGGTTATTCCCTTGGCGTACTTTGTGATTGCTTTATCAATAGGCCTGAAATTGGATATAATATATTTCTTCGTTTTTTTTCCGATTATCGGAGTGATTACCCTATTGCCTATCTCTATCGGCGGCCTTGGTTTGAGGGACGCCGCTACCATATTTTTCTTCGGTACAGTCGGGGTATCCCGTGATCTGGCTTTTGCGATGTCTCTTTTGTATGTCGTTTTTATAATGGTTTACGGAGCAGTAGGAGGCCTGATTTATGTCCTTACAATACGTCATCGACGGTTACAACGTCATAAAACACCCCTTCATCACCCTCAAAAATAAGTTATATAAAGACAGTAGATTATCCCTCCTCGAATTTATCAGGATGAATAGATTAACCGGGAGCCTAAAGAATAGGGTGATTGTGGTTTTTGACGGATATCCTGATAGATGGGAAAGTGATAACTCGACCTCAATCAGTGTGGTTTATTCCCGGAAGATCAGTGCGGATGAGAAGATAGTAAAGATAATTCAGGAGTATTCGGATCATAAGAATATTATCGTAGTCTCTGATGATAAGGAGATCCGGTTTTCTGTAAGGTCCTATGGGGTAAAGGTTCTCGGTGTCGAGGAGTTCATCAATAAAAAAGAAAGGTCCTCGTTCCGGGAAGATTCCTCTTCAAAGCCAGAGCTTACTCATACCTTGATGCATCAGATTAATCAGGAATTAAGGAAGTTATGGTTAAAAGAATAAAGAAAAAAGAAAAGGCAGGAGATTTTATCAAATTTTTAGGAACGGCGGGTGCGCGTTTTGTGATGATAAAGCAATTGCGTGCTTCAGGGGGGATCTGGGTGACTTATAAGGGGACGAATGTTTTAATTGATCCCGGTCCGGGAAGCCTGGTGCGTTGTGCAGCCAGCAGGCCCAAGCTGGATCCTACCGGGTTAGACGCTATAATTCTCACTCACCGGCACCTGGATCATTCCGGTGATATCAATGTCATGATTGAGGCGATGACTGAAGGCGGGTTTAAGAAGAAAGGAGTGGTGTTCTGTACTGCTGATGCGATTGGCGAAGATGCGGTTATTTTAAGGCATACGCGTAGTTTCCCGAAGAATTTAGAGGTAATCCATGCAAATACCAGCTATAAGGCAGGAGAATTTGAATTTTTGACTTCGATGAAGCATATCCATCCTGTTGAAACTTATGGCCTAAAATTCAATATCGCAGGGACTACCATATCTTTGCTTACTGATACAAAATATTTTAAAGAATTAAATGACTTTTATAAAGGCAGCGATATTTTGATTATCGCAGTAGTTCTTTATGAACCGAGGCCTGGTATTGAACACCTAAGCTTATATGACGTTGAGCAGATAGTTACTCAATTAAGGCCAAGCAGGACAATATTAACACATTTCGGTATGACCATGGTTAAGGCAAAGCCACACCTGAAGGCCCAAGAGTTAAGCAGTCGGATAGGGTTGCAGGTTGAGGCTGCTTACGACGGGATGGCCATTGATTTTTGACTTGACATAACTTGCTAAATATGATAGAGTTAAAGCAATATAATTTAGAGAACTAACTAAAGGAGGTGGGAGATGAGTAATTGGCAAGTAGTTTTGTTGGAGCCGGCTAGGACTGTGCTTGCCCAAATAGGTCAGTTTCTAGTCAATATCATACTTGTGATTATCATCCTCATCATAGGCTGGATTATCGCTAAGTTGATTAGAACTGTGGTAACAAAGGCTTTAAAGACGGTCAGACTGGATAAGCTCGCTGACCGTATTGAATTATCTAATCTTCTGGAAAAGGGAGGCATTACTCACTCTTTTTCCGAGTTGATAGGAGTAATTTGTTATTGGTTGGCAATTTTAGTTACTTTTGTAGTAGCAATAAATGCCGCAGGTTTGACCATTGCCGCTGACCTGTTGAATAAGGTCATTCTTTACATTCCGAACGTGATTGCCGCGATGTTTATCCTGATATTAGGTATGTTTATTGCGACTTTACTGAAGAATATCGTGCAGACAGCTACCAATAATGCCGGAATTCCCCAGGGGAATCTCCTGAGCAAGGTAGTTGAGGCTATCATAGTTGTATTTGCGGTGATCGTAGCTTTAGAACAACTGCAGATCGGTATCAGGATTACAGAGTTAACAATCAGCATAGTTCTGGGTTCATTGGGCTTAGCGGTTGCTTTAGCTTTTGGTTTAGGCTGTAGGGATATTGCAGCGAAATATGTGGATAATTTTATTGATAAGATGAAAAAAAAGTAATGTTTTTCTAGCTTTAAAAACCCCGTACTTTTCAAAAAAGCGCGGGGTTTTTTATTTAACTAGACATATTTTACTTGGATTTTTGATAGTTTAGGGTTATAATAACAAACTATGGATAATTTATTCTTAAGTCCTCCGGAAATATCTAAAGAAATCAGAGATATCGGAGAGAAGAAAGCAAGTGCTTCGATATTCGAGTTGATTATTTTTGGAATATTGGCCGGGATATATATTGCTTTTGGTGCCAATGCTTCCATTGCCGTATTGAGCGGAGGCACCCTTGATCCGGGGCTAGCAAGGTTTCTCGCGGGAGGAGTGTTTAGCGTAGGGTTGATGCTGGTGCTTATTCCCGGATCAGAGTTATTTACCGGAAATATTCTTATGGTCATAGGTTTTATTTATAGAAAGTATTCTTTGGCCAGGGTGCTGCGCAACTGGTTTATGGTTTATCTAGGGAATTTACTGGGAGCAATGATTATTGTCTGGCTGGTATATAAAACAGGCCTATTAATGAGTTCCGGTAAACTGAACTCAATGGGGATAACGGCGTTGGGAATTGCGGAGGCAAAGTTGCAGTTGACTTTTAGCGAGGCGCTGTGTAGAGGCATCCTCTGTAATATGTTGGTCTGTATGGCTGTAATCATGTGTATTTCCTCAAGGACTATCAGCGGGAAGATATTTGGGATATTTTTTCCAATTATGGTTTTTGTTATATCGGGCTTTGAGCACTCGGTAGCTAATATGTATTTTTTACCTATAGGTTTAATGCTTAAAGGAGAGTTTACGTCTAATTACTTCAGTATTTTTGGTAATCTGATTCCGGTGACTATCGGTAATATTATCGGCGGCCTCTTGATTGTTCTGCTTCATCCTAAAATTGAAGGAAGAATAGCCCGTCTGATTGTAAAAAAATTTTGAGGATTCAAGAATGATAAAATGCCGTTTTTGCCAAAGAGAGATTGAAGAGGAAGGTATAGTTTGTGTTTCCTGTGGTTATGATCCTAAGACAGATACGGTAAATACGCAGCTCAAGGAGCAGGCGGCAGCTAAGAAGCCGATAAAGAAGAAAGAGTTTAAGGTAGCCGGCGGCGTTAGTCCGAAAATAAAAAAATTCGCTCTTATAGGTTTGACAGTTGTAATATTCTCCATATTCTACAAGTATAACTTTAATCTGGGTTTTGTAGCGATTGAGTTAAAGCATATGATTACCTTGGTTAGAACAGGTAAGATTGTCGAGATCTTTAAATCCAGCGATAAGCAAGACAGCAAGAATAAAAGCGTAGGGTTGATAGATGTGCGGTCGTTTAAAGCGCCTCAAGATGCAAAGAAATATAAAGATCTGTTAATTGAAGGAATATTATTTGATCCCGGTGCAGAAAGCTTCGTGGTTATAAACGGAGAGGTAATCTCCGAAGGCTCAAGTTTTAGAGGTGCCACAGTCAAAAAAATCGATAGGCATACGGTTGAGCTAATGGTTAACGGCGAGAGCAAGGTTCTTGAAACAAATCAAAGTATCCCCTTCCCTAGAAGATAGCAGCAGTTTCCTCTTAAAAATCTTTCTAACTTGTGTTATAATAATAAGTTAAATACCTGATAAAGATGAGAAAGAAGCTAATTGTTGAAATATTAAAGGAGTATTGGTATGTTTGAGATTTTAAGCGGGATTTTATCTAGAGTCTCTCTGATGCATTTGAATATATTGTTTTTGCTTGGCTTAGCTTTATTCGGCGGGGCTGTAGGGGGAAGGCTATTTCAAAAGATAAAGATTCCGCAGGTCGTAGGGTATATCGTTATCGGCATTATTATCGGAGAGTCCGGTTTAAAGATTGTTAGCCACGATATTATTAAAGCCATGGAACCTTTAAGCTACTTTGCTTTAGGGTTAATCGGTTTTATGATCGGAGCAGAATTAAAGAAAGATGTTTTGCTTAAATACGGTAGGCAATTAATTATGATCCTTCTCTACGAAGGCCTTTTCGCCTTTTGTGCAGTTACTATTTTCGTTGGTATCGGCGGAACTTTTTTAACGGGAAATTGGATATTTGGCTGGTCATTAGGTTTATTATTAGGAGCAATTGCTTCGGCAACCGCACCTGCTGCAACTTCTGATGTATTGAGGGAATATCGGACTCGCGGTCCCTTGACTAGGACTATATTAGGTATAGTAGCGTTGGATGATGCCTTAGCACTTATCCTCTTTGCTTTAGCTTCAAGTGTAGTAAGCGGTTTAAGGAGCCATAACGGATTAGATGCGCTGTTGGTCTTTATCAAGCCTTTATATGAAATTATCTTATCAATTACAATAGGCGTAGGCGCTGGGCTTTTATTAAGCAGGATGCTGAAGAAATACTCTGAGAAAGAAAGGTTGCTGGCTTTCTCTGTCGGCACAGTGTTATTAGTGGCAGGCTTGGCGATTGCTTTACATGTGGATATGTTATTAGCGGTAATGACATTAGGGGTAATCATAACTAATTCAATTCCGCGTAGAGGTAGAGATATCTTTAAATTATTAGAAGGGTTTACTCCGCCTATATATGTACTTTTCTTTGTTCTCGTAGGAGCGAAGTTAAATATTAAACATATGAGTTTTACTGTATTTGTACTTGCTTTTCTTTATCTTGTCGGCACCAGCGCCGGAAAAATGATTGGGGCAAAATTAGGTGCCAGGCTTGCCCATGCAGCAAAGTCCGTCCAAAGATATCTGCCGTTTTGTCTTTTTAGTCAGGCCGGAGTAGCAATCGGGCTTTCCATTCTTGCCAGTAATTATTTCCCCGGAGAAATCGGCAATACCATCGTGATTATCATTACCTCTGCGGTATTTGTGCTTGAAATTTTCGGGCCTGCTTTAGTTAGATACGGCGTTACTAAAGCCGGCGAAGTAGGTTTGAATGTTACCGAAGAAGATTTTATGCATGAAGCTAAAATTAGTGAGATTGTAGATAAGAATACACCCTTTTTGTACGATAATGCCCCATTAGGTGAGATACTCAAACTTTTTAGCAATACCAACCAACTTTATTATCCGGTAATAAATAAGGATAATGAATTGATCGGGATAATCAGCGTAGACAGCATTAAAAGCATATTTATGGAAGCCGATTCTCCTGCATTATTCTTAGCTGCTGATCTTAAGGAGCCGGTGATTACTACAGTCAGTCTAGAGGCGACACTCTTTGAGGGAAAAGAAACTCTAGATAAGTATAATTTAGAATATCTTCCCGTTGTCGATAAAGGCAGTAAGTTTATCGGCCTGATTGAACGCAGGATGTTTAATAAATTGGTTTCTACCAAAATGATGGATCTACATAGTAAGGCAGATTTGCTTGAAAGAGCTTAATTTAGAGGAGCTATGATATGACTAGCAAGTATTCCTTTGATTCGGTAATTTTTGATTTAGACGGTGTAGTTACTAATACTGCCCATGTTCATGCTAAGGCTTGGAAGACGGCTTTTGATGAATACATGCTTTTGAGAGAGAAGCGGGACGGGGAAAAGTTTAGAGAGTTTACCCATGCAAAGGATTATCTTCCCTATGTAGACGGAAAGCCGCGCTATAAGGGCGTTGAGAGTTTTCTTGATTCGCGAAAAATCAAGATCCCTTTCGGAGATCCAGCTGACGCCGTAGACAAAGAAACTATATGCGGCTTAGGTAATAAAAAGAACCTTTTATTTAATCAAATCCTTGAAAAAGAAGGGGCAGAGGTTTTTCAATCTAGCGTCGTAATAATAAAGGAGCTTAAAAACGCAGGAATCAGAGTAGGGGTTGCTTCATCTTCGAAAAATTGCCAGGGTATACTTGAATCCGTAGGTCTGGGTGGTCTGTTTGAGACCAGGGTGGATGGTGTAGTTTCCGTAGAGATGGGATTGAAAGGTAAACCTGAGGGGGATATTTTTGTCGTAGCAGCCAGGAATATCGGAACAGAGCCTATCCGTTCGGTGGTAGTTGAAGATGCTACCTCCGGAGTACAGGCAGGCAGGAACGGCGGATTCGGTTTAGTTATCGGAGTAGCCAGAGAGAATAATAGGGATGAATTGTTGAAAAATGGCGCTGACTTAGCGGTGTGTGATTTATCCGAGATTTCTATAAGCTCAATAGAGAAGTGGTTTAAGCGGGAGCCGCTTCCTCTTTTTGATTCATCGGAGGATGTTTTGGGGTCACTGATTAAGAGAAGAAAACCGGTTTTCTTTCTGGACTATGACGGTACATTGACACCTATAGTCTCAAGACCGGAACTCGCCGTAATTTCCCGGGAGATGCAGGATACGGTGAGGAAGCTGTCTAAGATATTTACAGTGGCAATAGTCAGTGGAAGGATGAGGGAAGATGTAGAAAATCTGGTGGGGATCAAGGATATTTATTATGCCGGAAGCCACGGATTTGATATCTCTGGCCCGGGGTTTTCCATAATCCAACCTAAAGCCAGAGAGACGATACCTCAAGTTGCAGAGGTTATTGATAAGTTATCAAAGGATTTGAGTGGCATAGAAGGTCTGCTGATAGAGAAGAAGAAGATTAGTGTAGCAGTGCATTATCGTCTAGTGGATGAAAAGTATCTGCCTAGAATTGAAAAATCAGTTTTCGATATAGTTAAGCAATATCAGTCACTTCGGTTAATGAGTGGGAAGAAGGTCTTTGAGATTTTACCTAATATCCATTGGGATAAGGGGCAGGCGATTAGATGGATTATGGATTACCTTAAAATATCCTGGGATAGTTCTAGCGTAATCTATATAGGTGATGATCTTACGGATGAGCATGCCTTTTCGGTTTTACGCACCAGGGGAACAGGTATATTGGTATCAGAGAAACCTAGGCCCTCAATGGCGGATTTCCGGGTTTCTTCTGTAGATGAGGTCAGGAGGTTATTTGAAGAAGTTATTAAATTATCAGCCTGAAATAATAAGTAGAAGAGATACTGATGATCCCTGGAAATTAGTATATTCTAATTTCCATCCGGCTAAAGAAGCCTTACGTGAAGCTTTGTGTACTCTGGGCAACGGTTATTTCGGCACTAGAGGAGCAGCTTGTGAGTCTACTGCTTCGAGAGTGCATTACCCGGCTACTTATATAGCCGGAGTCTATAACCAACTTTCTACTCAGATTGCCGGTAAAACAGTAGCAAACGAAGACTTAATAAACTGCCCTAATTGGTTATTCTTAAGCTTTAAAACTGATAAGGGAAGGTGGATTCAGCCTTATGAGTCAAAGATTCTCTCTTTCTATCAGGAACTTAATATATATAACGGCTCTCTTAGCAGGAGGGTGCGTTTTGAGGATAAAAACGGATACAGGTTCACCATAGAGACCAAGAGAATTGTGAGTATGAAAGATCATCATCTTGCGGCAATTCGATATACTATTACAGCTGAGAACTACAGTGGATTGATTACTATAAGGTCCGGGTTAGATGGAAATGTTGAAAATAACGGCGTAAAAAGATATAAGGAGTTAAATTCTAAACATCTTACTTCTTTATCGCTTGGAAAGGTCGATAAGCAGACTATTCAGCTCACTGTTAAAACCGATCATTCTAGAATTATAATCTCACAAGCAGCTAAAACGCGAATATTTTGCGGTAAAGAAGAGATCGCCCCGAAAAGCCAAATATTTTTTAAGGGGAAAAAAGCGCTTTATCAGGATCTTATAATTAAGGCAAAACAAGCCGAAGAATATAGAATAGAAAAAATAGTTGCAATCTATACCTCAAATGATAAAAGCATAGAAGATCCCACCGCCTCTGCAATTAAAACCCTTAGAGATATCGACAGGTTTGATTCGGTTTTCAGGGAACACAGGCAAACCTGGCGTCAATTATGGAAGAGATTTGATATCCGCATAAAGGGGGATGTCGCCTTTCATAAGATTATCAGAATACACATATTCCATCTGCTTCAGACAGCTTCTCCGCATAATGTTGATATTGATGCCGGGCTGCCGGCAAGAGGTTTGCACGGAGAAGCCTACCGTGGCCATATTTTCTGGGATGAGTTGTTCGTAATGCCGTTTTATAATCTACATTTTCCGGAAATCTCGAAAGCATTACTTTTATATAGGTATAGACGCCTGGAACAGGCAATGGTGAATGCGCAAAAAGCCCGTTTTAAAGGCGCAATGTATCCCTGGCAAAGCGGCGCAAAGGGCGATGAACAGACTCAGACTATTCATCTAAATCCGATGTCAGGGAAATGGGGTCCGGATTACAGTCATAATCAAAGGCATATTTCATTTGCAGTGGCATATAATGTCTGGCGCTATTGGAGGAGTTCGGGGGATCTGGATTTTCTTATCCGCTATGGAGCAGAAATGATGCTTTCGATATCGCTGTTTGCCGTCAGCCTTTTAAAATTTGACGCAAAAGACAAAAGATATCACACCGAAGGCCTTATGGGACCTGATGAATTTCATGAAAAGCTCCCGGGTGCTAAACATGGAGGATTTCGCGATAATGCTTACACAAATTTATTAATTACCGCAACACTATTAAATACAATTGAGATTTTGGAAGTTTTACCTGTGGATGAAAAAAACAGACTGCTGAATAAATTGAATCTTAATGAAAAGGTATTAAAGCACTGGAGCGATATTACGGAAAAGGTAAATATCGTATTTAATAAGGACGGGATCATCGGGCAGTTTGAAGGATATTTTCAATTAAAGGAATTAAATTGGGATCTCTATAGGAAGAAATACGGCAATATTCAGAGATTAGACAGGATCCTTAAGGCAGAAGGAAAAGACCCTAATGCCTACAAAGTAACAAAACAGGCTGATGTTTTGATGATTTTTTATCTTTTCTCTCTGCCTAAAATAAAAGAGATATTTAACCGGCTTGGATACAGGTTTGACCGCGAAACTTTGAATAAAAATTATGAGTATTATATAAAGAGGACTTCGCACGGTTCTACTTTGAGCAAGGTCGTACATTGCTACATAGCCCAGCTTTTAGGAAGGCAGGCAGAGGCATGGGGGTTATTTATTGAAGTCTTAAAATCGGATATCTATGATCTCCAAGGCGGTACTACCCCTGAGGGTATTCACGTGGGAGTGATGGGAGGATCAATTCAGCTTGCTTTGAAAAGTTTTGTCGGGCTTGAGTTTCTTGAAGATAGAATTATGATAAATCCATACCTTCCTAAGGCCTGGCATAAGGTAAATTTTAGATTTCTCTATCTTAAGCACTGGATATCTTTATCGGTTAACAGAAAAAAAATATCAATTTTTATCAGGGGCTCAAAAACAAAAAGGTTCTCCGTCCCCATAGATATATACGGTAAGCAATATGATTTTCTCTGCGGAAGAATCCATAACGTGCCTTTAGAAAGATGCGCTTTGGGTGCAGTTTGGGCGGGTGTGCCGGAAATAGCGCAGGAAAGGATATTGATTGTTGACGGTAACATTAAGAATGCATTTATGTTAAAAAGCAGATTAGAGGAACTTGGCTACCTGGCGGATTGTGCGTATAGCGCAGATGAGGCATTAGCGGTTTTAAAATCAGGCTGGGTAGATTTGATCATCTCCGGAGTCGTGCTACAGGGTAAAATCAGCGCTGATCAATTATTGAAAGAGATAAAGGCAGATAAACATTTTTCCAGGATTCCCTTTATTGTACAATCGAAAACAGCAGGAATGAGGGATGTATTTTATGATCTGGGAGCGAAGCATTTCTTTGCTCGTCCTTATGACGTAGACAAATTACTTAAAGAAGTTAAAAATATATTAGAAAATAAATATTAGCAATGCTAAAAATACGTAAGTGCCGCTTTCTCTATTTTTCTATTATTTTCATATGCCTATTTGCAGCTGCAGTTTATTACCTCATTTTTAGTACCAAAGGTTCAGGTTTTCTTACACGGGCTGTGCTATTAAATTACGTTGACTCAGAAGGTATCGAGATAAAGGAGATTGAAGGTAGCTTATCACAAACATTAGTGCTGCAAAATATCGAATTCAGCGATTTGAAGTGGCTCCCGCAAGGCAGTAACCTAAGAATCCAAAAGCTCGAGGTCTATTTAGGTTCTTTTAGTATCGCCGGTTTTAAAGTAAAGATATTTAACGGAAGACTAAATCTACCAAACTCTGAAGTAATTCTTTTCTATGGTAATTATCAAGATGCCGCCCTGGACCTTAACGTATACTCTAATGTCGTGGGTGTGCAAGAAACATTGGATTTCTTTGCGCAAGGATCGGAATTAAAAAGTTTATCAGGTACTTTACGTAATGTAGATATTAAGATTAAAGGATCATTCCTTGAACCAGAGCTAAACGGTGATTTTCTAATTGAGAGATTATCGCGGGAAGCCTTTACTATGACAAACTGCCATGGATCTTTAAATATTAAACTTAAAGATATCAAAGACAGCCTTAAGCTTCATGGCGAGCTTTTATTAAGTAAAGGAGAAATATTCGGGTCCAAGACTGCAGTTATTAATTTAGAAGAGAGTAAGATTATTTTCAGCGGTGAGCCTAAGGAGCCATCTCTTAATCTGAAAGGGGTATCAAAGGTTGGGGAGACTAAAATTAATATAGCATTGAAGGGCACTATTGATCAACCCGATTTAAAATTATCTTCTCAACCATCATTGCCTCAAGAGCGTCTATTGGTTATGTTAGCGACTAATAAGACATGGCAGGGTACTGAGAGCGCTATTAATAAGGGAGAGTTATCTGCGGATCTTGCTAAAGATTTCCTGGATTACTTTGTTTTTTCCGGTTCCGGAAATAAGATTGCAAAAAAGTTTGGATTAAGTGATATAACAGTAAAATACGACGGCAAGACTAAAGGGATCGGAGCTACTAAAGATATTTCAGATAAAGCATCAGCGAGTTATTCAATAGAGCAGCCACAGAATAAAGAGCAAAATATAACTACAACGCATAAAGTTGGCGCTGAATATAAAATTACCGATAACATTTCTCTTGGAGCTGAAAAAGAATTAAAACAAGATGACGGCTCAGATCAGATAGAAGAAAAACAGAAAACGGACGATAAAGTTTTTTTGAAATTCAAGAAAGAATTTTAATCACCAGCTGAAAGGTGCAGTGATGAATTGGGAGCGGGTGTTATTATCGGATGGGTTATTTCTTTTATTAAAGAGATGAAATAGTCTGGAGGGCTTATGAATATATTATTGTTTATTGTTACGATAGTTATCTCCTTCATTGCTATTAGGATAGGTGCGATTGCTTTTGAGCTTACGGGGCTGGAGTGGTCATTAGCCAAATTCCAGGCATTATCTTGTTTTACCGGTACAGGCTTTACTACAAAAGAGGCAGAATTGGTTGTAGGGAATCCTCAAAGGCGGCGTATTGCTTCTGTGCTTATGGTGTTAGGCAATGCAGGCCTGGTAACTTTAATTGCAACCTTTGCCAACTCATTGAGGCCCCATACGATCATGCCAAAAATTAGCATCCCTTTTTTGCACCTTGTTTTTCCATCTTGGCTGCTACCATGGATAAATTTGACAATCATTATAACATTTCTTTATATAGTTTACCGGTTTTCTACTCACTCGAAGTTAACCAGGAAGATAACCAGTATGCTCAGGGCCCGTCTTATCAAACGGGATATTATTAAGTCTGTATCTTTTGAAGAACTCTTGGTTGCAACTGGCGGTTATGGCGTATCAAGTATTGAGATCTCTAAAGATAGCCCCATATTAGATAGGACTATA
>JBDRMO010000050.1:0-31546 GCA_043812095.1 Candidatus Omnitrophota bacterium
GCCTTGATATAGGGTTCTTTCACTTAGAAAGAAAGTATAAAAAAGAAAAGGATCAGGTTACTATTAGCGAAAAAGCACGCAACATGCGCACACGGCTTCCCAAAGAGGACTATAATAAGGTCAAGGATTTCTACGATAAACTACCCCAGGTAACCAGACAGCGTATCGTGCATAAGGAAAAGAAGCCGATAGCAGAAGAGATCAAGGAATTCTTCTTGAGATTTAGAAAATAGAGGATGGCTTTTTTTATTTAGGGTTTTTGTTTTAGCAAGGTATAATGAATAAAACTATAGAAGAGTAAAGGGATGGCAGAGAAAAAGATAAATATACTTATTGTAGGTGCCGGTGAAGGCGGAAGGGCTCTCGTAGAGTTATTCCACGATGATCAGGCTATTAATATCGTGGGCGTTGTAGATGTTAACTTGAGTGCTATGGGTATAGAGCTTGCTAAAAGCTATGGGATTTCCGTAAATAGCGATTATAAAGAATTCCTAAAAGGGGATAGATTGGATGAGATTATTAATGTTACCGGTAGCGAGAAAATTCAGGATGACTTAATTAAGCTTAAGCCTGCCGGAGTTGAAGTTGTGGGCGGCCATAGTGCCAAGTTGATATGGGACCTTGTTGAGAAGCATAAGACTTCTGCAGAAGAAATAAGGCAGAGTAGCGATATTCAACGCGCAATAAACTCACTGCTCAATCTATCCTTGCAGGATATTCCGATTGAAGAGCTGCTCAAGAAAGCACTGGATATTATAGTTTCCATTCCCTGGCTTGCTTTTGAATCGAAGGGGTCAATTTTTCTAGTAGAAGATGATCCGCGAACGCTGGTGATGAAAGCTAATCGAGGATTATCAGATCAGCTATTAACAATGTGTGCCCGCCTTCCCTTTGGCAGGTGTCTTTGCGGAAAGGCGGCATTGTCAGGTAAGATTATATTCAGGGAACATATTGATAAAGATCACGAGCATACGTTTGATGGCATAGCAGCTCACGGACATTTCTGTGCTCCGATTATATCTTCTAATAAAAAAGTGCTCGGAGTAGTCAACTTATATGTTAAAGAGGGCCATATCAGAAAAAAAATAGAGGAAGAGTTCCTATTTATGTTCGGCAATACTCTATCAGGCATCATTGAGCGCAATAAGGCAAAACTGTCCCTAGAGGATGCTTATGATAAGCTGAGAAGCACTCAACTTCAGCTGATTCAGGCCGAAAAACTAAGTGCGCTGGGTACCCTGGCAAGCGGGGTAGCCCATGAGGTAAAAAATCCCCTGGCGATCATAATTCAAGGTGTTAATTACATGGAGAAGAAACTTTCATCTACAGAAAATAATATCCTTGAGGTCCTGAAAATGATCAAAGAAAGCGTAAAAAGGGCAGATAATATTATTATGTCAATGCTTGACTTTTCCAGAGATTCTAAGTTAACTCTACAGGAGGAAAATATCAATTTAATTGTGGATGATGCCTTAAGCCTGATAAAACATAGGCCTCAATTTGAGAAAGTGGAGATTATCAAAGAGACAAAGCAAGATTTACCAAAAGTCATTGTAGATAAGAATAAAATCGAGCAGGTTTTAATAAACCTCTTATTAAATGCTTTACAGGCCATGCCTGAGGGCGGCAAACTTATTATCCGGAGTTATGCTACAGACTTAAAGATATTGAAACCCGGAGTGGGGAGAAGGGGCAATGATTTTTTCAAGCCCGGAGAAAATGCCGTTATAGTCGAAATTGAAGATACAGGGCCAGGTATTACGGAGGAAAATCTGAAAAAAATCTTTGATCCGTTTTTTACGACTAAGGGCCCGAAAGAAGGAGCCGGTTTAGGATTAACTATAACTAGAAACATAATTAACTTACACGATGGGTTAATCGAAATAAAAAGCCAGGCTGGTAAAGGCACTAAGATAATATTGACTTTAAAAACATAAGGAGGATCATGTGGAGAAAAAAAAGGTGATAATGATTGATGACGAGGAGGATTTTCTTAGGCTGACGAAACTAAATCTGGAGGAGACAGGTAAATATGAGGTTTTGACTCTCTCCAGCGCAAAGGATCTTATTTCTGTGTTGCATAGTTTTAAGCCGGAGATTATAATCCTTGATCTTCTTATGCCGAAAATCGGCGGTATTGAGGCTTGCCAGATGTTAAATGATGATCCTGCAGGCCAGCGTATACCTCTAATTATCCTTTCTGCCTTATATAAGGATATAGACAAACTAAAGGCCTATAAGTTGGGAGTTTTAGATTATATCGTAAAGCCGGTAGAGTCAGATGTGCTTATCTCTCGGATTGAGAAAGTGTTAAGTAAACAGTAACTATTATAGAAGCAGAATGCCGCTGGAGAAAGAGATGTATCATGTGGATATAGTTAATTCAGGAGAATATGCTTTCAAGGTTAAGGCAAAGGACTATGAGTTTGTAGTGGACCCGAGGGGCAAAGGGGTTACTCCGCCGGATGCATTTTTAGCAAGCCTGGGTACCTGCGTAGGGGTCTATTTGCGTAAATATGCCGAAGGCGCAGGATTGATGCTACCGGAATTTCAGATTAGCGTAGATGCGGATTTTGGCACGGAGAAACCGGTTTGTTTCAGAAAGATAAAGGTGATGATAGACTTAAAAGGTGTAGAGCTGGATGAACGCAGGTTGAAAGCTATAAATGAGTTCGTGAAGAATTGTCCGGTTCACAATACCTTAAAGCAAAATCCTGAGGTAGAAATAAAATTAAGGAGGGACTAATGACAAAACCTACAATTTCGTATCAAGCGAAAGATTATTCAAGCATTATAGGGATGCCCGGTTTTAGCGATACGCTGCTAAACAACCATTTTAAGCTTTATCAAGGGTATGTGAAGAATACTAATACGGTTTTAGAGAAGTTAAGCGCTTTACTTGCCGCAGGGAATGACCGCAGCCCGGAGTATGCGGAGCTAAAACGCAGGTTGGGTTGGGAGTTTAATGGCATGAGGCTGCATGAATATTATTTTGGCAATCTAGGAGGCAAAGAACCGATTGACCTGAAAGGTGCGCTGCATAAGAGAATCTCTGCAGATTTCTCAAGCTTTAATGCCTGGAAGCAGGATTTTGTCTCTACCGGTGCGATGCGCGGGATAGGCTGGGTGGTGCTATATCTTGATCAGCAGAACGGTAAGCTGATTAATTGCTGGATAAACGAGCATGATGCCGGGCATCCTGCCGGAGCAGTACCCCTTTTGGTAATGGATGTATTCGAGCATGCTTATATTACTGATTATCAGTTAGACCGTGCGAAATACACGGAAGCTTTTTTTAATAACATTAATTGGAAAGAAGTAGAAGGGAGGATAAAAGAATGAAGATAGCGATCATAGTGGTTTTAGCGTTATTGGCGGGAATGTTTTTGTGTAAAAAATTCGGAAAAGGCGGATGCTGCAAGACCGATAAAAAGGAGTAAGATATAAGATACTTTTACTAATCGGTTGAAAGCGGATAAAACCCCAAGTGTAAAATCGCTTGGGGTTTTTGATTGTTAGCGATATAATATTAAGAATGGGATATTGGATTAAAAGACAAATAATTAGTAGATATGAGTGACGATCGGGATGTTGCATATGCGTTATTTGGTTTTTGTTTTGGCATATGGTCTTTTTTTGGAGGATTTAAAAGCCTGCGCAGAAAAAGATTAATAGAAAATATTCCTACCTCTACTATCCGGGGCCTTGCAATGGGTCTGGTTGAGTTATGCGGAGAAGCTGAATGCCTGGCTGCCCTAAAGAGCCCGCTGACAAATAATGAATGTGTTTTATATAAATATTTAGTAGAAGAATATAGAAGTAGCGGTAAGTCCGGACATTGGGCAAAGATTGCTTCAGGTAACAGTTTCTACTCTCCTTTTTGGATAAAAGATAAAACAGGTAAAATTGCAGTATTCCCTCAGCAAGCAGAGTTAATTCTGCCCATTGATTATGAATTCAGTACAGGTTTAGGAAGAATGATGCCTGATAATTTAGTAAAATTTATGGAGGCAGGGGGGATTGGTTATAAGAGTTGGTTTGGAACGCGGAGATTACGTTTTAAGGAGTGGCTTATCCGGCCGCAGGAAACTGTTTATGTTTTGGGAACAGCTAAAAATGGTGAGCCTGGCGGAAATGATTATAAACAGAAACTGATGCAGCGCATAGAGGAGATAAAGATTAGTCCTTTGCAGATGGAGGAGATAGATCTTGATAAAGACGGGAATATCAGCAATGAAGAGTGGGATTCGGCAGTAGCCAAGCTAGAGGCGGAAACCCTTGAGCAAACATTGAAAAATACCTACAGAGACAATCCTTATGATGTAATCATCGGCAGGGGCGATGTAGAAACTGCATTTATTATTTCCGACCATAGTGAAAAGGATTTGATCCGGAAACTAAGGATACAGAGCCTTTTGGGTATTTACGGCGGCTCAGCGCTTAGCTTGCTGCTTCTGGCTTATCTTATATTTCGAATCGGGTACTTAGGGTCTAACTAAAAAAAAGGGGGGGGGGAGTATAATGGTAGGAATTATTGTTAGCGCTGTTTTGCTTTTTGTCATTGTAGGTGTAATTATGTATTTTGTTTCAGTTTACAACGGCCTGATCAGGCTTTCGCGCAATACCGATAAGTCCTGGTCGAATATTGACGTGCTGCTTAAACAACGGCACGATGAGATCCCCAAGTTAATAAAAATCTGTGAAGGGTATATGAAATACGAGAGGGAGACGCTAGAGAAGATTACTGCTACGCGAACTGCATGCTTAGAGGCCTCGGGAGTGGCGGATTCCGCAAAGAAAGAAGGGGAATTGAGCGGTTTGTTAAGGCACCTATTTGCCGTAGCGGAGAATTATCCGGATTTAAAAGCAAATCAGAATTTTTCTCAGCTGCAAAAACGCGTCAGTTACTTAGAAGACCAGATTGCCGACCGCAGAGAATTCTACAATGACTCAGTAAACAGTTATAATATAAGGATTCATCAGATCCCGGATATGTTTGTGGCGAATATGTTAAATTTTAGGGATAAGGAATTGTTTAAGGTGTCTGAAGAAGACAAGAAAGACGTGGATATAGAATTCAATTTACCAAAATAATAAATCTGATTCCGCCCTATGGAAAAGGTCAGGTATGAAGTTGATGCGCATAACCGGTTGATAGTTAAGTCGGGCAGGAAGACAGAATTAAGGCGGTTTAGAAGGGTAATTGACGGAAATTTTAAGATAGATAAGAAGAATCGATTAACCTACCATATCAAGGCTCCGGCAGGTAAGCGGGGCCCCCATCAAATCAAATTCCAAGGTAAATGGTCGCTGACTAAGAATCATGATCTAAGGTTTAGCTTAGATAAGTTGAGGAGGCAGACATTCGGCGATCAGCTAACTCTCAAAGGCGATATTATTGATGTAAATAAAAATTCATTGATTTTTGCAGCCGCAACCAGGGCAAGTAACGGCAGGCAGTCGATATATCTACTAAGGCTTCAAGGGTGCTGGCAGGCAGATAAGAATAACCGTATTACGTTTAAAGTAGATAAGGATAGGGACAGATATGGTACCTTAACTTTTGACGGGATATGGGATATAGGTAAGGATTATCAGATAATATATAAATATACAAAAGCCAAGCTTAAAAGTAAAACAAAGAAGATGCACAGCCTGATCTTTAAGGGGAAGTGGCAGATAAAAGATCAAGTAAGGATAAAGTATGAAATTGATCAGGGCTCAGGATCAGTGTTAAATTTTACGACTGCGCTTGGCGTGTTCAAGGATAGATATATAAAATATGAGTTAGGTGTGGGCTTAGCAGGAAAGAAACGCACGCTTAAGCTGTTTGGCACCTGGAGGATAAAGCAGGGGTTAGGGTTAATATTTGAAGTAGAAAGAGGAAATGCAAAGCTCTATGATATAGTCCTGGGAGCAGAGGCCCAGCTTACAGATAAAGATAGAATATTGTTTAAGTTAAAAAGCAGGGACAAGGGTGGTGAGTTTGAGCTGCAGCGTGAATTATTAAAGGGCGATGGCCAGGCATTTATAAGGTTTCTTAAGTCAAGGGATGAGCTGGCATTGTTTGTCGGTGTTGGGCGCGGATGGTAAAATAAATTCCCCATAGTTAGCGGGTCCCTGACTGCCGTCAGGCAGGCTGTCTTGGTGTGTTTCTCGCCGCACCACGCGGCTCGAAATCACACCAAGCCACCCGCTAATACAACTTGAAATTTACTCTATCCATTAGCTCAGGATAAAATCTCATAGGTAGTGGGGTTTTTGCGGGTTTGCTTACGCGTATTGAAATTTTGGGAACTTTTTCCCTTCTTCGGTTGTCTAATCTATAGAAAGGAGGGGAAAGATGATAAAGATAATCCCCAAAAAGAAGTTTTGGCTGGTGATCGTGTTTTGCCTGTTATTCGCACTGCCTTGCTCGGAGGCATTTGCCCGGAGTCAAGTAAGAAGCAAAGGAAGAGATAGGGTCAGGCAGGAAGTAGTTGTTGTAAAGCAAAGGAAATATCATTACCGGGACGGCAAGTTTTACCGGCCCAGTTGGTTTGGATTGAACATTGTCCTGAGAACTCCCCCGATAGGTGCGGTTGTGACTTTTGTTCCGGCAGGACACCGGAAGATTATACTCGGAGGCGTTACTTATTATCATTATAACAGTATTTACTATAAAACCTGCCCCAGCGGGTATATGGTTGTTTCAGCACCTGAAATAAAGCACAAATCCGGTGAAAAAGTGACGATACATATTCCTAATGAAAACGGTAGTTACACCATTGTTACTTTGATTGAGAATGAAGACGGGTATATCGGTCCGCAGGGAGAGTTCTATCCGGGCCATCCGACTATTGAGCAATTAATAGTTTTATACGGAAAATAAGCGATGAAAGAAATTGCTCTAGAGGTATTAACCAAGGCTGCCGAAGGTGAGATGAGGGCTTTTGAAGAGGTTTATAAAGCAACCAGCAGTTTTGTTTATAATGTTGCTCTCAGGGTCAGCCGGAATAGCGCGGATGCAGAAGAAATCACACAGGATGTATTCTTGAAGATACACAGAAACTTAAAAAAATTCAGTTTTCGCAGCGCATTTAAGACGTGGGTATATAGAATAACGGTAAATACCGCGATTAACCATTATCGGAAAACAGGAAAAGAAGAGCAAGGTAGAGTAGATTACGAAAACATTTCCGGATCGTTAGCCAGTACTGACTCAACTGTTGAACAGGTTATCCGATCTGATAATGCAGAAAGGCTTAAGGCGTTATTAGAGATGTTGAGTCCTGAACATAAAGTATGCCTGATATTGCGCCAGATCGAAGGGTTGAGTTACGAGGAGATTGCTGTTGCTTTAAAGATTCCAATAAATACTGTACGTTCGCGTCTAAAAAGGGCGCGGGAAGCACTATTAGAAAAGGCAAGAAGGGGGTTGGTGAAAGATGCGGTGTAAAAAAGTAGAAGAGATGCTGAAGCTGGATTATGCAGACAATAGATTGAACTCTAAGCAAACACAATGCATCAGGGAACATCTGGCAGCATGTCCGAAATGCACTGAATTAGAAGCAGAGCTTGTAATTCAGCGTAAACTTTTGCAAGGGGAAGAGCGTAAGGAGGTACCTGAAACGTTGTGGTTCAAGATCCGCGATGCCATTATTCACGAGCGCGTAAACCAGGAGGAGAGTAAGGCTACGAGATTTGCATGGCATCCTGCAGGCGTTCTGATCAGCGTTTTTGCGGTAATTATCCTTGCTTTCCTTCTCACCGGCAGGTTTATCAGTTTCAACAGGGTAAATCTTACAGAGGATTTACAGGGTTATAGTCTTAACGGCGATAGTGGAGTTTTTCTTTATGATCTGGGAACGAACATAGAGGAATATTTTTTATAAGGAGGGATGAAAGATGAAAAAGATGAGAGTTGTGAGTATTCTTTGTGCCGGAGTTCTTCTTTGGTTAAATGCAGCATATGCCCAGATGCCGCAGTGTGAAGGTAAAGATTCTTCAGAGAAACCGGGCAGGCGTATATTGCAACAGTTGAATCTGACCGGGGAGCAGCAGGCAAAACTGGAAGAAAACCAGGCAGCACAAAAGCTAAAGATGCAAGCGTCAATCAGTAAAATGAAAGAAGCGCAGGCGAAATTAAAGGAGGCAATTCAGGATCCCAAAAGTACCAGGATAACAGTTGAGCCGCTTATCAAGAAGATTAAAGAGATACAGGCGCAGATGATCGATAATAGGACAGAGGGAATTTTTGCGGCAAAGGAGATTTTGACTCCGGAACAGTTTAGGCAATTTCAGCAGATAGTAGAAAAACGCAGAGAAGGTGTTAAGGGGCGTTTTCGTAACTTAAGTAACTGGTGGCGAAGGAAAAGATTTCAGTAAATCTTAAAAGGATCATTGAATTCAAGAAACTCCAAGCGTAAAAAAGCTTGGGGTTTTTGATTTAGAGAGGTATAATGTTTTCGGCAGGAGGAACTAAGGGATGAAAATACTACTTATCACAGCGAGTCCACGATTAGAAGAAAGTAAGACATTTATTTTAGCTAAGAGTGTTTTAAAGGGTGCTAGCGAATCAGAGGCGGATACGGAAGTGATTCATTTAGCAGATGAGGATGTCTGCTTTTGTCAGCATTGCCAGGCATGTCATGAGGAAATTCTACAGTGCGTCAATAATGATAGTATCCCCGCGATCCTGAATAAAATGATCGAGGCAGACGGGATCATTCTAGCATCACCGAACTATATCAATCAGGTTACGGCTGTAATGAAGGCGCTATTTGACAGATCCACGCATTTTATTCACTGTAAACGCCTTTTAGGCAAATATGTGGCGGGAGTAATCTCTTCCGGAAGCGGCCAGGATAAAGAGGTCTTAGATTATATCAGATATTACGCTCATATCTGCGGTGCGCAGTATTCCGGAGGTGTTTCTGCCTGTGAGCGCAGCGTAGAAGAGAAAGCAGATGAGGCGTATCAGTTAGGTAAGAAACTAGTAGATGATATTTTAGAGAAAAAGTCATTTGGGGATCAGGTAGAAATTATTGAAGCAAGCCGCGAACACTTTAAAAATTTGATTCTCTTAAGAAAAGATGAGTGGCCACAGGAATATGCTTATTGGCAGAAGAATGGCTGGCTATAAATAATTTGTTTAGTCTGGTGAAAATATGGCGAAGAAAGAATATTTAAAGGCACATGGACATATACCGGAGATCCTTGCTTCGAAAACTTTTCGTTTGTGTTTTTTGATAGCTTGCTTTCTCTGCTTTTTGATTCTAAGGCAGACAGTAAAAGCTTTCGGCATCTCTTTAGGCTATTTGTATATACTTTTGATTTCTCTGGCAGGATTCTGGTATGGTCTGAAAGGAGGAATAATCGCCGCGGCACTGTCCGCATTGATCTTTATTTTCGAGGTTAGTATCCATAGGGAGTGGCCGGCGGGTGATCTAGTTATTATTGGTATTCCTTTTAGATTTGTGGTTTATTTCTTAAGCGGGATTATTATAGGCTATCTTGCGGAGTCACAAAGAAAGTTAAGCCATAAAATCGAATACCTGGCTTATCATGACGCACTCACCGGATGTATAAATTATACCTGGATAATCGATTTTCTAGAAAAAGAAATCGCCCGCAGCAGGCGCCTGATCAAAGAATTTACGATAATTTTAATAGACTTGGATTATTTTAAAAAGGTCAATGACAAATACGGCCATTTAGTGGGAAACGATGTTTTAGTAGCTTTCGCGAACGTGATAAAAAGCAGCGTGAGGACTATGGATGTGGTAGGCAGGTACGGAGGAGAGGAGTTTTTGATCATCCTTCCGCAATTAGGAGCAGATGCCGCCCAGGTAGTATTGAAAAGAATTAAAGATAGGCTTTCTGAAACGGAAATTACCTCAGGCTGGTTAAATAGCAAAATTGACGTACCTCTTCATTTTAGTGCCGGGGTAGCATCATTTCCCTATAATGCAACTGCCGTAAAGGATTTGATAAAAGTCGCTGATGATGTTCTCTATAAAGCAAAGCGTGAGGGTAGGGATAGGGTAGTTACGGAAAGAAGAAGGTGTATCAGGCTGCAGCCTCTAAAGGGATTCAGGGTAGAATTAGCGAGATTATCAGACCGGGAAAAAATCAAAATTAAAAAGATAGATAATATTTCCGAGCGGGGGATGTTGCTTCTTTTGCCCAAAGATATCAAAGAAGAGGAAATTTTATGCCGTATTTCTTTATCTGATCAAGACTTTGCTCCGGAGTTTAACTGTAGGATAGTCCATAAGAACCGTTTAAAAGGGGATATGTACCAGATAGGCGTTTATTTTGTAAATCTGCCTACCTATATCCGCGGCAAGCTGATGCATTCTTCGCATCTTTCGGAAAGTTAGTTTTTAAAGCATAAGAACTCTCAAGGGTTTTATATTGATCAAGGAGGCTAAGATGCAAGTAAAAGCAGTAGGTGAAAAGTATCATTGTAGTGTATGCGGCAATGAAGTCACGGTTACTAAAGTAGGCGGCGGCGAACTTGTTTGCTGCGGCAAACCAATGGATAAGATGGAATAGGAGGGTATGAGAATGAGTAAGACAGTAAAGGGGACAAAAACAGAAAAAAACCTTTTAGCGTCTTTTGCCGGCGAATCCCAAGCGAGGAATAGATACACCTATTTTGCCAGCGCAGCTAAAAAAGAAGGATATGAACAGATTGCAAATATTTTTACTGAGACAGCGGAGAATGAAAAAGAACATGCCAAGGTATTCTTTAAATATCTTGAAGGCGGGGATACTGAAATTACGGCGACATATCCTGCCGGGATGATAAAAAATACAAAAGTCAATCTTGAAGAGGCAGCTGCCGGTGAAAATTTAGAGTGGACTACACTTTATCAGGATTTTGCCGAAACCGCAAAATCAGAGGGTTTCCCTGAAATAGCGCGCTCCTTTGAGCAGATCGCTAAGGTCGAGAAGTTTCATGAGTCACGCTACCGTAAACTTATTAATAATATCGTAAATGGCGAGGTTTTTAAGAAGAAAGATACAGTGAGGTGGCATTGCATTAATTGTGGTTATGTAGTAGAAGGAAAAGAGGCTCCAAAGGAATGTCCTGCCTGTAAGCATCCGCAGCCATATTATGAAGTATTGGCAAATAATTATTAAAAATAATTATCCCAATCAGGTATAAAATGGGTAAGATATTGAATATATTCAAAAATATCGGCATAAGGAACTTAATCTCGATCATAATTATCACTTCGGTTAGCCTCTATTTAGTGTGGATCTATAAAGAGAAACAGATGCTTTTGACGGTGATTGAACGCCTAAGTGCAGATTCAAGAGTAGCTGAAGTAGTAGTCAGTAAGGTAGAGAACGGCCTGACCACAATAAAATTTTTAGAATATGATACGGATTTAGAACCTCTGGAGCCGCAATTTTATACTTTTTCAGGGAATATTATTCAATTCCAGGCGATGGTTATTCGTTTCGATGATTATTATGTACAGAAAGCCCATCCCCTAAAGGGTAAAAGCGCTTATATTTTTATGAAGGTTTTCAGGTTAACAGATAAAGGTGCTGAGGTTTATGAGATTAACCAGATTAATGATGTTCCCTCCGGCTATGAAGCCGACGAGAAAAAAAGAATATTTGAAAGGATGTTATGGCGTAAGTTCTGGGATTATGCTCTGGATAGCCACCAGGCCGAAAAAGCAGGTGTAAAAAATGCCCAGATTGAAGCGCCCGGGACAAAGTTTGTCCCGGGGTTGCTTTACACACTCAAGATTGAGCATGACGGCGGATTGAGAATAGATAATCAGCGCATACCATCAATTTTAAAAGGCGAGAAGATTAATTAACTTCGGGTTCAAGCTAAACCCGGATTTTTTACTTGACATAATGATACTGTTGTAGTATCATTTAAGTGGAGGTAGCAAGATGCAGAAAACTCAAAAAAACAGTTGGCCGGGAGCTCTGATTCCGGCAGCTCTGGTGTTAATTTTAAGTATTTACTCACAAGTTCAGGGAGAAGGGGGCGCTATGCAAGATAAAAACAATCAAGAATTAAGGGATGTCCTTACAGCTGAGCAATACCGAATCACGCAGGAGAACGGCACGGAGATGCCTTTTATGAATAAGTATTGGAACAATAAAAGTGCAGGGATTTACGTTGATTTGATTACAGGAGAGCCTTTATTTACCTCAATCGATAAGTTTGATTCCGGAACAGGATGGCCAAGTTTTCACAAGCCGATAAGTCAGAAGGCGGTGTTTGAATTAGAAGACGCAAGCGGTAATATTACAAGGACTGAAGTCAGGTCTCAAGCAAGCGATTCTCACCTCGGGCATGTTTTTCCGGATGGGCCAAAACCTACGGGGTTACGTTATTGCATTAATTCTGCAGCTTTGAAATTCATACCCGTAGAAGATTTAGAGAAAGAAGGGTATGGGGCATTACGCAGCCTTTTTGCCCAGGAAACCAGGATTGCAAGTTTTGGCGCAGGGTGCTTCTGGGGGGTGGAGGCGGCCTTCAGTAAGCTTGACGGTGTAGTGAATACTACGGCAGGATATATGGGAGGGAATGTAAAGGACCCTACGTATGAACAAGTTTGCACTAATAGAACAGGCCATGCCGAAGTTGTACAAGTAGAGTATGACCCTAAGAAAATTTCTTATGGAAAGTTACTTGAAGTATTTTGGAGTATCCACGATCCTACTACTTTAAACAGGCAGGGATTAGATACAGGAAGCCAATACCGTTCAGTAGTGTTCTATTATAATCCTGAACAGAAACTTCTGGCAGAGAAGGTAAAACAGGGGCTGGAGGAATCGGATAAATTCCAGAATCCGATCGTAACCGAGATTGTGCAGGCCGGTGTTTTTTTCAAAGCTGAAGAGTACCATCAGGGATACTATGAAAAGCGCGGAATAAAATCTACCTGTCATATTCCTGCTAAGAATTATTAAGATGAGGATCTGGGTATATCACCAGAAAGGTTATGCCGGCAGCATCTATTAGGCGAGCATAGGGAGTTGCACGCCATATGGACAGTGCTAACTCAAGGTAAGAAGGGTTACTCCAGGCATCCGGAAACGTTAAGGTGGAATGGTAAATTAAAGGCCTTATATTTAAGGCATGAGAAGTTAATCAGAGAATTACAGAGAAGAAAGTACGAACATAAAAGTCAACTTAAAAGAATTTATGTTTCTGGTAGTCATATTCAAAATCAGTTCGTGGATTCTTATGCTACGCAATTACGTTTGTTGAAGCGTAAAAAGTGCGGCTGTAAAGTTTAGTACTTAGATTTTAGTGTCAGATGATTCTGCTCTAAAAGGACCTGGTAGCTAACTGATTTATTTTTTTGCGTAGGGGAGCTATCCACTCGCCGATACGATTCTTTTCAGATAACAATGGCATGATGTAGAGGGCGCTCAACGCAGCTAAGATCGTACCGAGGAGGATTGCTCCTCCGAAGCGCTGAGTGGGAGGAAAAGTAGAGAAGAGAAAAATACCAAAGCCAATCGCTACAACAAACATCGAAGTTAAGACCGGTTGCCAGAGTTCATCGCGTACCAGTTGCCAGTTACGCGTGCGTCGGTAAGCCTTGATCATGTGGATCATTGAGTCGATCCCCATGGCGATCGCTACATTGGAAGCGGGAGCTGATATTATATCAATGGGAATGCGGTAGATCCCGAAGCAACCGAGAATAGTTAAGGGGATGACAACGATACTGCCTACCACGGAGAGAGTTATACGCCACGACTTAGATATAAATAAGGCGATCGCAGCGAAGAGAATGATCAGCTTAGAGAGCCCGCCGATCAAACTTTTTATTACAAGCTTAGCAAGCTGTCCCTGTAGGCTGTATATATCTCCGGCAATCTCCAAATGAAATCCTTCGTTTTCAGTAATCAGCCTAATTTCCTCTATGATATCACTACGCGGAAGGACCCGGTATGATTCGATCATCCGCAGCATAAAGAGGCCATATTTGCGGTCCTCGGTGATAAAACTTCTGGCAATTTTATCGTTTATCGACATTTCCATTGCTGCCAGGAGTATTTCCCTGGGCATAAACCAGCCCAATATTGGGGTCTGTTGTCTGGCTTGGGCGATTATTACAGGCAGGGATATTACTGAACCGACTGCGCGGTGTTGCTCGAGTGATTCCTGGAGGGCCCAGAGTTGTTTGTAGGATTGGTCAGAATGAATTTTGTCTCCGCTTTTTGTGCGTACTACCAGGATTAATGGGCTGCTGCCGCCGTTACGGTCAATATAACTCAGGCCCTGGTGAATCTTTCCTGAAGCAGAGAAATAAGAGAGTAAGCTGGGATCAGAGTCGAGCATTGCTAATCCCGGTAGAGTGAGAAGGCAAGTGGCAAAAATAATCAGAATAATGAATTGTTTTCCTATATCAATCGCCTTATAGGTTTTTACTTCGTAGTGTTCGATCTTACTTTTTTTTCGAGGCCGGGGATGAACCATCTTCAGGAACGCAGGGAATACACTATAGGCTACAACAATCGCTACTAATGAACCGATAGCACCGGATAAACCCAGATCTCTTAGAGGTTTTGCGGATACAGTCAAAAGGCTTAAGAATCCCAGGAAGGTAGTAAGCATGCTCCAGAAAGACGGAGGAAAAGTCCTGCGTATTGCTTCTTTGATCGGGTCCTTGCAATTAGTATCCGCACGAAAACCCCTCCAGTTAAAAGTAAGAAAGATAATATGCGAGAGCGTCATCACAAAGATGATCGTACCCAGATTTGCCGTAAGAATACCCATAGGAATATTGATTAGATTAGTGATGATGAAGGTCCAGATACAGGCATTCAAACAGGCTATCATCGTGCCGAAAAGGATACTTTTAGAGCGGAAAATTTGATAGATGAAGAAGCCGAAGATTAAAAATGCCAGGAGATTAAATATCCTGAGGTCTCTTAAGAGGTTACGTTTGATCAGTTCTACAACGTAAGGTAGCCCGGCTGCTTGAAGATGAAAGCCTTCATCTTGGAAAGATTTCATGATTGCTTCGACCTTAGGGATAATCCGGGGGGATTTATCTTCCTCTAAGATTAAGACTAGGTTGGTTGATTTTCTGTCGTTAGAGATGATTAATCTTTTCCAAAGAGGGCTATTAAGGGCGCTCCTGACGCTTCCCGGTCCTTCATTCGTAAGACTATTTACACTGACAACTCCATCCAGCTGTGATAATGCTTCACTTAGTTCCGATATCTTTTTCCGATATTCCTGTGTATCTATTTTACCGGTTGCCGAGAGTATAAGCTGAGAGCTTTTTCTGACAAAGAGGCGGTCAATCAAGATCTCGCTTTGTAGTTGTGGATCATCGCTTGAGAAAAAAAAGTTTTCGTCAACGGTAGGGGTGAGGGGTACAAAAAAAGATATGTAAAGGATGCCGATTAAAGTGATAATAATGATCGCGCGGATTGCCCGGGGGGTTGCCAGGTAGAAGAGGAATATTTTTTGTCTGGAGGGCATGCAGTTATTCTAGGATAAATAGCCGGTTTAGTAAAGAAAAATTTGGGTAAGCATAAAAAAGCTTGGGGTTTTTAGCTTATAGAGGTATAATAATGAAAATTGGTTTCAACAAGGTGAAAGATATGGTTAAGTTTAGTTTTATTATTTTTTTATTTATTTTATGCTTTTCCGTGGTATGTGTTACTGCCCAAGACGAGGAGGAGCTTCCCCCCGGGATGGAGTACTTACAGGTTACCGCTACGCATAAGGTTCTGGTTCCTAAGGGAACGCAGCTGATGACGAATAAAGGCGTAGCACAGCCTGAGGGGATCCGGGCATTTGTAGGCAGAAAGCTCGAGGAAGTAGAAGAGCATTTTTTATATACCGGAGTAAGATTTGATGAGATGAAGCAACAGATTTCGGCGGTTGAAGAGAGTATTATCGGCATAAAGGCAGAGATCGCAAGGATAAGTATTACGTTAGATAAGCTTCTCGATGAGAAAAAAACCGGAGAAGGGATAGAGACAGAGGCAGAGGCAGCAGCAGAGTAGATTAAAGGGAGTATTTTATGCAATTTAATAAAATGATAAAAGAATTAAAAGAGATAAATTTTGAAGAAATACGTAAAGAAGAGGGGAATTATTTTGAAGGCGTAGTTTTGAATTCAGGGCTTCCAAGGCTTATTATCGCGCTTGAGAAGTTTTTTGGTCTGCCGGCGTACCCCTCTGAAAAAGAATTATCCCCGGAGGCCGAAGCGATCGTAGATAATTTCGGAGGAGTGCGTTCTAATCAAACACTCTACTTCGTGAACGAAGATGGTAAGATAACCTTTGCCATGCTCTGGCCGTGGAGTGATGAAGAGCATATCACGATCAAAATTAGCAAGAGTCAGTGAGCCGTAAATAAAAATCCTTCCCGCATTACTTTTAAAAGAGATGAGAAGAATAGTTTTTATAGCAGGAATATTTTTACTTTTAATCAAGGCGTGCGTTTTTGCCGATAATTCAGTCGAGGCAGAGGTGGATAAGACTAATCTTACCACTGATGAATACCTCACTTACAAAATAACCATATCAAGCGTAGATAAAGAGTTGACTTTGCCTAAGCTTCCGGAGTTTGACGGTTTTATTGTAGCTTCACAGATGCAGTCATCGAATATTTCTTTTGTAAAAAATGAGGTAAAGAGCACGATGGTATATACATATTTGTTAATGCCAATTAAGACCGGCATTCTGATTATACCTCCTTCTAAAGTGACAATTCAAGGCGAAGAATACCAGACAACTTCATTTGAAATAGATGTCAAGCAGGGAAAGACAAAGCCCAAAACTACTCCTAAACAAGAACCTCATTCACCGGAAAGATTTCTGCCAGGACAGGACTCAGAGCAACCGCAATATACACTCTGATATGGAGAAATCAGTTACTACGCCAATTCGCTACATAAAGGGGATCGGCCCGAAAAAGGCCGACTCGTTTCATAAGTTCGCTATAAACACAATCGAAGATTTATTTTACTATTTTCCAAGGCGCTACGAAGACCGCACTAGATTCAGTTCGATATCGCAATTACAAGAGGGCCAGGTCCAGACGATAAAGGCAAATGTTTTAGCCAGAGGGGGCCATGAATCATTCCGGCGCCGCGGGTTTAGCATCGTTGAGATTGCAGTAGGAGATGAGAGCGGAACAATCCACTGTGTTTGGTTCAATCAACCTTACCTAAAGGAGTATTTTAAGGTCGGAGTTTCGCTTGTATTGTACGGGAAGGTGGAGCGTTACGGCGATAGGCTTCAGATCAATTCGCCTGAGTTTGAGATTATTTCTGATGAGCAGGATGAGTCATTGAATATAGGCAGAATCGTTCCGGTTTATACTTTGCCGCAAGGATTCACCCAGAGGAGTATGCGAAAGATTATTCATCGACTACTCGAACAATATCTTAGCAGTATGAATGATTTTCTTCCTTATGATATCAGGTCAAGGCAGAATCTCCTGAATTCTGCTCAAAGCCTGATCAATATACATTTTCCCGAAGATCTGAATATACAGGAACTTGCCTATGAAAGGCTTGCCTTTGAAGAGTTTTTTATTTTTCAGCTGCCCTTGGTCTTACGTAAATTAAAGAAAAAGGTGAAAAAAGGGATAATCCATAAGATTGATGGCGGGCAGTTAGATAGTTTTATAAGCGGCCTGAGTTTTAAATTAACTAAAGCGCAGGAGAGAGTGATTGAGGAAATAAAAGAGGATTTGAATAAACCTGAAGCGATGCAGAGGCTCTTGCAGGGTGATGTGGGTTCGGGTAAAACAATAGTCGCGACTATCGCCGGCATGATTGCAATACAAGGAGGTTATCAGGTTGCCTTTATGGTCCCGACAGAAATATTAGCGAAGCAGCATTTTGAGAAGATAGGTTCTAGGTTTCAAGTTTTAGGTTCTAGGGATAAAGAGATAAAAATAGGTCTACTTACCAGCGCATTGAAAAATACAGAGAAGGAAAAACTGTACAAAGAGGTAAAAGAAGGAAAGATAGATTTGGTGATTGGGACACATGCGCTTCTTGAGCAAGACATTGAGTTTAAGAAGCTGGGGTTGGTGGTGATTGACGAGCAGCATAAATTCGGAGTCGGACAGCGTGCGCTCCTACCCAAGAAGGGCGCAAATCCTGATATCTTGATTATGACTGCTACTCCGATCCCGAGGACTCTGGCGATTACTTTATACGGAGATCTGGATATCTCTGTTATAAATGAGCTGCCTGCGGGGAGAATGCCGATTAAGACTTTACGCTTTGGCCAGAAGGATAAAGAGAAAGCCTATGAGATTGCCAGGGAGGAATTGAAAAAAGGTAGGCAGGCCTATATTATTTATCCGGTAATCGAAGAGTCTTGTGCATTAGATATCGCCGGGGCAAAGAAGATGTTCGAGGAGCTAAAGAAAAAGGACTTTAAGCAGTTTAAATTAGGTTTAATCCACGGTAGATTGAAGCAATCCGAACAAGATAGAGTAATGGAGAGTTTTAAAAACAAGGAACTTGATCTTTTAATCGCCACTACGGTTTTAGAAGTAGGGATTGATGTACCTAATGCAACCTGCATGATCATTGAGCATGCCCAGCGTTTCGGTTTGAGTCAGTTGCATCAGTTGCGCGGGAGGGTAGGGAGATCGAGCTTAGAATCGGTATGTGCTTTGATTTCTGATACTAAAAGCCTTGAAGCAGAAGCCCGTATAGATGTAATGGTTAAGTATAATGACGGATTCCGGATCTCTGAGGAGGACCTTCAAATCAGGGGTCCGGGGGAGTTTTTCGGCAGGCGTCAACACGGCCTGGTCGAACTAAAAATCGGAAATCCGATAACCCAGATGGAGTTATTAAGGAAAGCACGGGAAGAGGCAATGAAGCTAGTTAGCCTGGATCCTCAGCTGGAGTTAAGGCAAGATCAGATGCTTAAGAAGAAACTGTTGGAGAGATTCCCTGAGTATGAGAAGTTGATGCTGGTGGGATAATGCGTATAACTTCCGGTAAATATAAAGGCAGGGTATTAAAGACGCCTAAAGAAATAAGGCCGACGCAGGAAAAAGTGAGAAAGGCGGTCTTTGACATTCTGGGAGATATAGAGGGGTTATCATTTCTTGAGCTCTTTGCGGGTTCGGGCGCAGTCGGTTTTGAGGCTCTTTCCAGAGGCGCGGGGGAGTTGACCCTGGTAGAAAATAACCGTATTTGTTTTGCGGCGATCAATAAAAATATAGAGTACCTGAAGATTAGTGATTGCGTGGTTCTTTGCTTAGATGCAGAGCGGGCGATAAAGAATATACACAGAAATAAAAAACAGTTTGATATTATTTTTATGGATCCGCCTTATTATCAGGACTTTGTCTCTCCGCTTCGCTCGGGAGTCACGGTTACCGGGCCCGGCTGTTCGCTCGCAAAAAAAACCTTGCAAATGCTAGGGGCGTATGATATATTAGCCGCTTGTGGTTTAGTGATTGTGCAGCATTTTAAGAAAGATCAGCTTTTGATCAGTTTAGATAAGTTAACTATTTTAAAGCAAGCAACTTACGGAGATACAGCGTTGACATTTTACAGGAAGGTTTAGAGATGTGCCAGGTAGCTATATACCCGGGGAGCTTTGATCCTGTGACATACGGTCATATCGACCTTATAGAGAGGGCCCGGGAAATATTCTCTGAGGTAATCGTTGCAGTAGCGCATAATCCCCTGAAGAGGCCGCTATTTGCCGTAAGCGAGAGGCTTGAAATGTTAAGGCAGGCGACTGCTGATTTTAAAGGAATCGAAATAGCCGATTTTGACGGCCTGGTGGTAGATTTTGCACAGAAGCGCAAAGCTAAAGTTTTGATTCGTGGTTTAAGGATGATTTCGGATTTTGAATATGAATTTCAGATGGCCCTAACTAATAGAAAGCTCTCTGAGCAAATCGAGACAATTTTCTTGATGCCTCACGAATCCTATTGCTACCTTTCCTCAAAACTACTTAAAGAAGCCGCTTCTTTGGGCGCCGATCTTTCCCATTTCGTCCCGGATTTTATTGAGGTGGCGCTTAAAGAAAAGCTGCGTAAAAGTTTGCAATAACGTGATAATAGATATCAATCGCATACCCTTTGAAGGGGAAACTTTTGAAGAAGAGATATCTCCTGCTCAGCTGGAAGTAGAGACGGATATAATAAAATTCCGCGGGAACATTAAAGTTAAAGCAGGTATCTCTAGAATTACCAATGCGGTTACGGCAAATTTAAATATCAGCGGATTGATTTATGCAAACTGTTCAAGATGTCTGGAAGAGTTCCAGATGGATTTAGAGAAAAATTTAAAGCTGAATTATCCGGTGAGCAGTTCAGATACGAAGATTGATCTGAGTCAGGATTTAAAGGAAGAAATAATGTTGGATTACCCGATGAAACCTTTGTGCAGCGGAGAATGCAAGGGCCTCTGTATCAGGTGCGGTAAAAATTTAAACGAAGGGAGTTGTAACTGTGGCGCTACCTAAAAGAAGACATTCAAAAACGCGCGGGAGAAAACGAAGAACGCACTGGAAGATTTCCGGTCCTTCGCTTATTCCGTGTCCGCAATGCAAGCAGTCGAAATTACCTCACCGCATATGTAAGGTTTGCGGTTATTATGACGGTAGGAAGGTTATCGAAATAAAAGTCAAAGCGAAAAAGAATAAAAAAGGATAAACCCGCATGAAGATAGTGGTTGATGCGATGGGAGGCGATTTTGCGCCCGGAGTAGTGATTGCCGGGGCAATAGCCGCAGCCAAAGAATACGGAATAGAGGTAATTTTAGTCGGGGATGAGGTGAAAATACGTTCATTTCTCGAAAAGGCCAAATACTCGGGTAAAAATATACATATACATCATGCCGAGGAAGTAATCAGCATGTCTGAATCCGCAGCTACCAGCGTAAGAAGAAAGAGAAAGTCCTCAATAGTTTTAGGCGTTGATCTGGTGAAGAAGGGTGAGGCAGATGCTTTTGTCAGTGCCGGTAATACTGGTGCTGTGGTGTGTGCCGGGACTTTAGGCCTGGGGTTACTGCCGGGAGTGGAACGTCCGGGAATCGCCCTGGTTACGCCTACGGTAAAAGGAATATCTTTACTCATTGATGTGGGGGCGAATATTGATCCCAAGCCGATCCAGTTATTGCACTATGCGATTATGGCCAGTGCATATGTGAAATATATATTGAATAAGTCTAATCCCAGCGTTGGACTCTTAAGTATAGGAGAAGAAGAAGTAAAGGGTACGGATTTTATTAAAAATACGCACGAACTTCTAGAGAAGAGTAATTTAAATTTCATCGGTAATATCGAAGGCAAGGATTTGTTTGCCGGGAAATGCGATATTATAGTCTGCGACGGTTTTGTCGGGAATATTGCCTTAAAGGTTTCTGAGAGTGCTGCCGAAGCAATGCAGATATTCTTAAAGCGGCACCTTTTAAGTAATATATTAGGTAAGATCGGATTGATTTTTTTAAGACCCAGCTTAAAGCGGTTTAAGAAAGACTTGGATTATGCTGAATACGGCGGAGCGCTTTTATTGGGGATCAACGGGGTAGTAATTATTGGACACGGTCGCTCTAATGTAAAAGCGATCAAGAATGCGATCAGGGTGGCCAAAGAAGAAGTTGAGCGTAATTTTACCGAGAAGATAAAAGAGGCGATTAGTTCATGAAGAAAGTCGGGATCATTAGTGTAGGGGAATATCTACCGAAGAAAATTTTGACTAATGCTGATTTAGAGAAGATGGTAGATACCTCTGACGAGTGGATAACTACGCGTACAGGGATAAAGCAAAGGCGTCTGGTGGGAAAAGGTGAAGCTACCTCTGATTTAGCGGTTAAGGCAGCTAAGCGGGCAATAGCTGGGACCTCCATAAAGCCGGATGAACTTGATTTGATTATTGTTGCAACTATCACGCCTGATATGGCGTTTCCTTCGGTTGCCTGTTTAGTACAACATGCGCTTCATGCAAAACATGCGATAAGTTTTGATATCAGCGCTGCATGCGCCGGTTTTGTTTATGCTATAGCGGTCGCCCAGCAATTTATTGCCCGGGGAGGTTGCAGGAATGCCTTAGTGGTGGGAGCAGAAGTACTTTCTTCTATTACAGATTGGAAGGATAGGAACACTTGCGTGTTATTCGGCGATGGAGCAGGAGCGGCAGTGTTAGCAGAAGTTCAATCCGGAGGAATCCTTTCGACCTATCTAGGTAGCGATGGTGCAAAGGCCGATCTTCTTATGCTTCCCGGAGGCGGTTCGCGTCATCCTGCCACCCAGGCAACGATAAAGAAACGGCTTCATTATATAAAGATGCAAGGAAATGAGCTATTCAAGTTAGCGGTTACGATTATGGCTGATTCTGCCCAACAGGCGCTTAAACGCGCTGGCCTAGAGTGTAAAGATATAGATATGCTCATTCCGCATCAGGCTAATATGCGGATAATTTTGGCGATGGCCAAAAAAATAGGTTTGCCAAAAGAAAAAATTCATTTTAACATTGCGAAGTACGGAAACATGTCTTCAGCTTCCACTGCTACCGCATTATGTGAAGCAGTTAAAGACGGGAAAGTTAAAAAAGGAGATATCGTTTTATTGGATGCCTTTGGCTCGGGTCTTGTCTGGGGAGCCTGCGTGATAAAATGGTAGCTTATTTATTTGCAGGTCAGGGTGCTCAGTATGTTGGTATGGGCAAAGACCTTTATGACACCTTCCCGGAAAGCAAAGCGATCTTTGATAAAGCTCAAGATGTACTTGGCTGGGATTTAAAGGCTCGGTGTTTCGAGGGGCCGGAAGATATGTTGAAGATGACTCATATCTGTCAGCCTGCAGTATTGACTATGAGTATAGCTGTATTTGAAGCCTTTAAGGCAGTTAACGGTTCACATATAGAGGAAGTAGGCTTTACCGCCGGTTTAAGTCTAGGTGAGTATTCAGCTCTGGTAGCCTCAGGGGTCTTAAAGTTCGAGGATGCAGTAAGGATAGTACGGAAACGGGCGGATTTGATGAATAAAGCCGCCATAAAAAATCCCGGGAAGATGGCTGCGATAATTGGCCTTAATGTCGGTATTGTTAAAGAGATTTGTTTTAATACCGGTGGGGTTGAGATAGCAAATTTAAATTGCCCCGGACAAATAGTTATCTCCGGCAAGAAAGATTCTGTTGATAAAGCAAGAGATCTGGCGTTGGAAAAGGGGGCAAAAAGAGCAGTAGACCTGGATGTAAGCGGGGCTTTTCATTCAGCACTGATGTGGGAGGCTGCTCAGGAATTTAAGAGTTTTATTAAGGATAACCTGCCTCTTGATGAATCTAAGTTCCCGGTTGTGAGTAACGTTGACGCGCTGCCAAAATATAAGATTGTTCAGTTTACGGAGAGCCTGGTAAAGCAGATTCACAGTGCCGTGCTTTGGGAGGATTCTATGCGCTTTATGCTTTCTGGAGGCATTACTAAATTTTACGAATTCGGACCGGGCAAAGTACTGAAAGGCCTTTTGCGCCGTATTGATCCTAAGGCTGAAGTGATAAATATTGAAAAGAAAGAAGATATAGTTAAATTGTCAAACTGTTAAATTGTTCTATTGTTATGACAATTTAGCCACCTAACAATTTAGCAATAAACAGGGAGTTAGACATGAGATTAAAAGATAAGGTCGCTCTAGTTACGGGAGGTGCAAGAGGCATAGGCCGTGCGATTGCTCTGCGCTTTGCCCAAGAGGGTGCTGATGTTGTGATTGCTGACGTTAATATCGACGTGGCCTCAAAGACTGCCTCTGAGATAGAAGCCCTGGGCAGAAGATCCCTTGCGATGAGTATGGATGTTACTAACTTTGGTAAAGTAGAAGAATCAGTAAATAAAATTCTTGACAAATTGGCAAAGGTTGATATATTAGTTAACAATGCTGGGATAACTAAAGATAATCTACTCTTACGTATGAGTGAAGCAGAGTGGGATGCGGTGTTAGATGTGAATTTGAAGGGTACATTTAACTGTATCAAAGCCGTGTCCCGGACGATGATAAAAAAGCGAACAGGTAAAATTATTAATATCGCTTCGATCATCGGAATTATAGGAAATCCCGGACAGGCAAATTATTCTGCTTCTAAAGCGGGAATAATCGCTCTTACTAAGTCATCAGCTAAAGAGCTTGCATCGCGCAATATAAACGTAAATGCAGTTGCGCCGGGGTTCATTCAGACTGAAATGACGGCTAAGCTTCCTGAGGAGTTAAAGCAAAAGATGAAGGAAGTGATACCGTTGAACAAGTTCGGCGAACCCGGGGATGTTGCGGCAGTATGTTTATTTTTGGCATCGAGTGATTCGGATTATGTAACTGGTCAGACCATCATAGTAGATGGCGGTATGGTTATGTCTTAAGGATTCATAAGAAGGAGGAATGATAATGGCAGTGCAAGAGAAAGTAAAGTCAATAATCGCAGAGCAATTGGGAGTTAAGCCGGAAGAGGTAATAGGAGAAGCTTCTTTTGTTGATGATTTAGGTGCGGATTCTCTGGATACAGTCGAGTTAGTTATGGCTCTAGAAGAAGAATTCGGAATCGAAATACCGGATGAAGATGCAGAGAAGATTACTACTGTGGGCGATGCGATTAAGTACATTGAAGAAAAAGCAGCAAGTAAATAAAAGTTTAATATAAATTGAATTGAATCCTGCCCCGCCGAAGCTTTGGCGGGGTAATTTTTGATAAAATTAATCATGGAAGAAAAAAGAGTTGTGATTACTGGCTTAGGAGTGATTACTCCGGTAGGTAATGAGATATCTACTTTCTGGCAGTCATTAAAGGAGGGTAAGAGCGGTGTAGGCCCACTTACCCATTTTGATACTACGGGATTTGATTCAAAGATTGCCGCGGAAGTCAAAAATTTTGACCCTAAGCTTTATGGTATGACCAGTAAAGATACTAGGCGCAGCGATAGGTTTGGCCAGTATGCGGTTGCTTCGACCCGGCAGGCTATAGATGCTTCGGGTATAGATTTAGAGAAAGAAGATAGAACGCGTATAGGCGTATTAATCGGCTCGGGGATAGGTAGTTTATTGACTATAGAAGAAGAACATAAGGTTTTGCTTAATAAAGGGGCTTCGAGAATGTCTCCTTTTCTTATCCCGATGTTAATCGTGAATGAAGCCAGCGGCCAGGTGGCGATTACCTTTGGATTGAAGGGGCCTAATTCCTGTGTGGCTACAGCTTGCGCTTCCGGCTCTCACGCAATAGGCGATGCCTTCAGGATTATTCAACATGGCAATGCTGATGTGATGGTTGCCGGGGGGACGGAGAGTTGTGTCGTCCCTACGGGAGTGGGCGGATTTTGTGCGTTGAAGGCGCTCTCTAAACGCAATGATGATCCTTTAAAGGCAAGCAGGCCTTTTGATAACGAGCGTGACGGTTTTGTTATCGGGGAAGGTTGCGGCATAACTGTTCTGGAAACCCTGGAGCATGCTCAAAAAAGAAACGCCCATATTTTAGCGGAGATTGCCGGTTACGGTATGTCCTGTGATGCTTATCATATGACTGCACCTGATCCTGAGGGTGATGGGGCTTCCAGGGCTTTAAAAGAAGCGCTGAAGGATGCCAGGTTAAATCCGCAGGATGTTGATTATATTAATGCACATGGTACTTCCACTAAACTTAATGATAAAGTTGAAACTCTGGCGATCAAAAAAGCCTTTGGTGAGTACGCAAAGAAATTAGCTGTTTCTTCCACCAAATCAATGACCGGACATTTATTAGGAGCAGCCGGCGGGGTTGAATTTGTTGTCTGCTGCCTGGCAATAAAAGACGGAGTGATCCCCCCTACAATCAACTATGAATATCCTGATCCTGATTGTGACCTCGATTATGTCCCGAATACTGCCCGCAAGAAAAAAGTAGAAGTCTGCGTGTCGAATTCTATGGGATTCGGCGGTCACAACGCTACCCTCATCGTGAGGAAGTTTAATAGATGAACAAAGCGCAAAACTTAAAGCGCAAAGTGTAGAGTTAAAACTTAAAATTCTAAGTTTTACTCTTTAATTTTGCGTTTTTCGCTTTACATTTTAAGATTATTTACTATGGGTTATACGATCGCAGAGAAGATATTATTGGCTCATACGGATAAAAAGAGCATTAGTCCGGGTGATTTTATCGAAGCCAAGGTTGATTTGGCTTTAGGCAATGATATTACTGCACCCTTAGCGATCGAGCAGTTCAGAAAGTCAGGGACAAAGAAGGTTTTTGATAGAAAAAAAATTGTGTTGGTGCCTGATCATTTTGCGCCGGCAAAAGACCTAAGAAGTGCTAATCAGTGTAAGGTCCTGGCGGAGTTTGCTAAAGAGCAGGAGATTTTAAATTACTTTGAAATCGGGCGTATGGGTATTGAACATGCGCTCTTACCGGAGTTAGGATTAGTCTCACCGGGTGATCTGGTGATCGGCGCAGATTCGCATACCTGTACATACGGAGCATTAGGAAGTTATGCCACAGGCGTCGGTTCCACTGACCTAGCACGCGCTTTTATTGATGGCAGATGTTGGTTTAAGGTTCCGGCTACGATCAAGTTTATATATAGAGGTAAGTGTAATAAATGGGTAGGCGGGAAGGACCTGATTTTATTTACGATAGGTAAGATCGGAGTTGATGGTGCTCTCTATAAGGTAATGCAGTTTAGCGGAGAGGTAATCAGCAGTCTAAGCATGGATGATAGATTGTCTATGTCTAATATGGCAATTGAAGCAGGTGCGCGCACCGGGATAATTGAGCCAGATGAGATTACTGCGGAATATGTAGGAGAAGTGTCAAAGTGTCAAAGTGTCAGAGTGTCAAAGAAAAATATGGGATTGAAAAGCGATAAAGATGCTAATTATGAAAAAGTATATGAATGGGATATTACTGACCTAGAACCTCAAGTTGCCTGTCCGCATCTGCCCAGTAATGTCAAGCCGGTGGGAGAATTAAAAGATGTAAAGGTTGATCAGGTAGTTATCGGTTCCTGTACTAACGGAAGGATTTCTGACCTAAGGGTTGCCGGCAGGATCTTGAAAGGTAAGAAGATAAAAGCAGGTTTGAGGTTAATCGTAATACCCGCGACACAAAATATTTATCTCCAGGCAGTCAATGAGGGGTTGGCAGAGATATTTATTAAGGCAGGAGGGGTTTTTTCAACTCCAACCTGCGGGCCTTGCTTAGGTGGACACGTAGGAATTCTAACTGCGGGCGAAGTGGCTTTAGCAACGACAAATCGTAATTTTATCGGCCGGATGGGTCATCCTGAATCATTTGTTTATCTTTCCAATCCGGCAGTTGCCGCTGCGTCAGCAATTACAGGAATGATTACTCATCCAGAAAATGTGGTATAGAAAAGCGTAAGGCGTAAAGCGCAAAACGTAAAGTTAAAGTTATAAACTTAAACCGTTTTGAGTTTGGTTTTATGATTTGCACTTTGAGTTTTACGTTAAGAGATAAAAAATATGATTATTAAAGGTAGGGTGCATAAGCTAGGAAATGATATCAATACAGACGATATCATCTCTGCTAAATATTTAGTATCGACAGATCCTCAGGAGCTGGGTAGCCATTGCCTGGAGAGTATCAAGCCGAATTTTTCTAAAGTAGTAAGTTCCGGAGACATAATTGTTGCCGGTAAGAACTTCGGATGCGGTTCATCAAGAGAGCATGCGCCTTTGGCGATCAAGGGTTGCGGAATTTCTGCAGTAATTGCCAATAGTTTTGCAGGTATATTCTTTCGAAACTCTATAAATATCGGCCTTCCCTTTTTGGAGTTAGAGGAAACAGATAAGATTTCAGAAGGAGATGAACTTGAAATAGATTTAAGAGGTGGTATAATAACAAACTTAAGCAAGGGTGAGACTTATAAAGTGTCAGCTTTCCCTAAGTTTCTACAGGAGATCGTAAAATACGGCGGATTGATGAATTGGATCGGTTCCAGGAAAGGAGCGGATTGATGAGAGTAGAGAAAGAAAAAAGAAAAGTGAATATTATTTGTTTAGACGGGTCTTCGCTAAGCGGCGTTATCCATATCAATCCCGGACAGAGGGTGATTGATTTTATTGATGATGAAAGGAAGAGCTTCATAGCGGTAACCGATGTTAAGTTTTTCAATATCAAGGAGGCGAAGTCATTCCAGCTATCAAAGTCCTCTTCTAATAAAAAAAATATGTTAATTTTAAATAAGAATTCCGTTAAACTGATCGAGGAAATTTAAAACAAGGGATCGTAATGTATAGGATTGCAGTCATACCGGGAGATGGAACAGGTCCTGAAGTAGTTCGTGAAGGGTTAAAGGTCCTAGAAGCAGTGAGCTCAGTATTTGATTTTAAATATAAGACCAAGGCCTTTGATTTCGGTGGAGAGTATTATTTAAAAACGAAGAAGACCATAGAAGATAAGGATATAGAGGAGCTTAAGGGTTATTCGTCGATATATCTAGGCGCTATTGGACATCCTGATGTCAAACCGGGTATTCTTGAGACTGGAGTACTGCTTAAAATAAGGTTTGCGTTAGACCAATATATAAACCTAAGGCCGATTAAGCTTTATAATGCTGAATTTTGCCCGCTAAAGGGAAAGGGCCCGAAGGACGTAGATTTTGTAGTGGTGCGCGAAAATTCCGAAGGTCTATATAAAGGCATGGGGGAATTTCAGAAGAAGGGTACTAATGATGAGGTGGCGATGCAGATTTCCTATAATACCAGGAAAGGAGTCGAGCGCTGTATTCGCTTTGCCTTTGAATATACAAGAAAGCGTAATAAACATAAAAAACTTACTCTTTGCGGCAAGACTAATGTTTTGACTTTTGCATGGGATCTATGGCAGAGGACCTTTGATCAAGTCGCTAAGGAGTATTCTGATATTACCACAGATTATGCGCACGTAGATGCTACGACGATGTGGTTTGTGAAGAATCCGGAGTGGTTTGATGTAATCGTTACGGATAATATGTTTGGAGATATTATTACTGATTTAGGTGCAATGGTACAAGGCGGTATGGGGATTGCCGCTGGAGGAAATATCAACCCGCAAGGCGTTTCAATGTTTGAGCCGATCGGAGGAAGTGCTCCTAAATATACAGGTAAAAACGTAATCAATCCATTGGCAGCAATCTGTGCGCTTTCGATGATGCTTGAGGCTTTAGGCGAAGAGAAAGCAGCTAAGGCAGTGGAAGATGCAGTGATTAAGGTGGTACAGACAAAATTAAAGTCCCTGGGCGCAGGCAAAATGGGATATTCTACATCCGAAGTTGGGGATCTAGTGGTGAAGAACCTATGAAAAAATATAATCTTGCAGTAATCGGTGTGGGTGCAGTGGGGGTTGAGATGCTGCGGGTGTTGAAGCAGCGCAATTTCCCGATAGGAGAGCTGTGCGTATTTGCGCGTTCTGCGCGCGAGATAAATGTTGATGGAGAAAAATATAATGTTGAAGCAATTTCTCCTGATGGATTTAAAGGCATGGATATTGCTCTGTTTGCCGGAACCGAAGGCGAGAAAGGTGCAGCTGTTGTTTATGCAGAGGAAGCGGTTAAAAGGGGAGCAGTTGTAGTTGATAACGGAGCCGACTTTCGCATGGATCCTAAGGTTCCTCTGGTAGTTCCTGAAGTAAATGCCCAAGATGTAAATATTATCAAGAATTGGTTCCTTGTAAAAAAACACAGGCCAGAAGGCGGTGTTTTGGCTCCTGATAGCAAAAGCCATAAAGGGATAATTGCTAATCCAAATTGCTCTACGATTCAGATGGTAGCAGCCTTATGGCCGATATATAAGCAAGTAGGGATAAAGCGAATAGTTGTAACTACTCTGCAGGCTGCCTCTGGTGCTGGTAGGGGAGCAGTTGAACAACTAAGGCAAGAATTGATAGATCTGAGTAAAACAGAGTTTCAGAGTGTCAGGGTGTCAAAGTGTCAGGGAGATGCTCTGCCTCAACAACTTGCCTTTAATGTATTTCCGCACTTAGGATCATTTATGGAGGAAGATTATACTAGCGAGGAGTGGAAATTAGTCCGCGAGTCTCATAAGATTATGCACGACGATAAGATTAATATCTCTGCAACTACGATAAGAGTTCCGGTAAGAACCGGTCATTGTGAATCAATTTACATTGAAACCGGGAAGTTGATAGAGCCGGAAAAGGTGAAGGAAATTCTCTCTGAAGTTCCCGGGATAATTGTTGTAGATAGCCCGAAAAATAAACTCTATCCTATGCCGTTTGATGCAGAAGGTAGGGATGAGATTTTTGTAGGGAGAATCCGCAGGGACCCTTTTGTTCAGTGCGGTCTTTGGTTATGGGTGGTAGCTGATAATTTGCGTAAAGGCGCTGCTACCAATGCGATTCAAATAGCCGAAGTCTTGATAAATGGAAGCTGAAGAATGTCCCGCAAACAACAGTTATCAGAACTTAGATGCGGGATCTCGCAAAGAGGTTATAAAAGAAAGCAGTTTGCGGGACGTAATCTCAAACTGCGCATAGAATATGATGGTACGGATTACGCAGGGTGGCAGGTTCAGAAGAACCGCAGAAAAACAATTCAGGAAACATTAGAGACAGCCCTACGAAAGATCCTTCAGGAAAAAGTCAGGATAATTGCTTCCGGTAGAACTGATGCAGGAGTTCATGCCCAAGGGCAGGTTGCGAATTTTAAAACAAAATCGGCTATTACCTTAGATAGATTACAAATGGCGTTGAATGGTATCTTGCCCGATGATATTAAGGTAGCTAAAATAGAAGAAGAGCGTCTTGAATTTAACAGTTGCCTTAACGCTAAGTCTAAGATTTACAGTTACTCTATTTTGAACCGCAGATATCCGTCGCCACTATTAAGGAGAAAGGTATATTTTTATCACTATCCTTTAGATATCGGATTGATGCGTCGGGAAGCAAGATCCCTTTTAGGCAGGCATGATTTTTCGGCATTTTGCGCCAGTGGTAGCGGTGCAAAAGACGGAGTGCGGAGAATAAAGCGAATAAGTATAAGGCATTCTAAGAAGCCAGAGCTATTCACTATAGATATAGAAGCTAATGGTTTCTTGTATAATATGGTGAGGAATATAGTAGGTACTCTTCTTGAGATAGGCAGAGGTAAGCTTGCCAGGGGAAGCTTAAAGAAAATTTTACGCTCTAGAGATAGGAAATTAGCCGGACCGACAGCCCCAGCCTGCGGCCTTTGCCTTCTAAAAGTCCACTACTAAGGACCGTTTCTCCATCTGAAACAGGACCGGTTCTTGCCCGGTGAAGAAAAGTGTCCTTGAAATAAGGTTAAGTTGTTGAAAAACGATTAATCTCGAAACGGCGGATAGTTTTAGCTTCACCTATAAAAACGGTCCTCGAACGCATGGAGAACCGGTATTGAGAAAAAGGGGTTGACTTAGGGGGAAAATATGTTATACTTTCTATTCCTATAGTTCAACCTTTTTACACTATGAATAAAACATATATAGCTAAAATTGAAGATATTAAGAGAGAGTGGTACCTTATAGATGCTAAGGATAAGGTTCTGGGAAGAATTGCAACTAAGGTAGCGGTTCTTTTAAGAGGTAAACACAAGGCAATATTTACGCCTAGTGTTGATACCGGAGACGGGGTT